>CAXNIN010000289.1:0-5993 GCA_964202365.1 Myxococcota bacterium
ATGCCGCATCGCGAGCGCGAGGAGCGCGGCGGTGCCGAGGCCGGCGGTGAGGCTCTCCGTGAGGCTCGCGGCGTACGCCCACGCGCGCGTCCCCACCCAGGCCGCCGCGGCATAGCCGAGGTTCGACAATGCTTGTAGCCCGCCGAGCAGGAGCACCCCCCGGGCCATGCCGAGCCGCGAGAGCACATCGCCGCCGGTGAGCGCGCCGAGCGAGACGAGGAGCGCGCCGGCGGTGGTCGACAACATGCCGACCTCGGTGGGCGAGAGCCCGGCGTCGAGGAGGAAGGGCTTCACCATGGGGCCCATCGCGCTGTCGCCGAGCTTGTAGAGCAGGACAAAGCCGAAGAGCGCGAGCGTGCCGGGCTCCTGGGCCCACGCGCGCAGGAGCGCCAGCCAGTCGGCGGCGGGCGTGGGCGGCGGCGGCGGCGTGCGGGGGAGGCGCGCGATGAGCAGGAGCGTCACGACGAGCAGCGCGGCGGCCGCCCCGAACGCGATGTCCCAGCCCACCTTGTCGCCGACGATCACCGCGCCGCCGCCGACCACCGCCATGGCCACCCGGTACGAAGCCACGCGCACGCCCGTGGCGCGGCCCTGCTCTTCGCGGGGCACGGCGGTAACGAGGTAGCCGTCGATGGCGATGTCCTGCGTCGCGCTCGCGACGGCCACCGCGAGCAGCAACGGCACCAGGAGCGCGGGCGAGGGGCCCACCACGGGAAGCAGCGCGATGGTGGCCGCGGCGCACGCGAGCGCCCCGAGAATCCAGGTGTGGAGCGTGCCGTGGCGGTCCACCACCGGGGCCCAGAGCGCCTTGAGTGTCCACGGGAGGCCCACGAGCGTCATCGCGCCCAGCGCGGCGGTGTCGACACCGTGCTCCTTGAGCCACACGGGCACGAGCTCGTTCACCACGCCGTACGGCAGCCCGGAGGCCGCTTCGAGCACGACCACGCCGGCGAGGAGCTGGAGTCGCGAGGGGACGGCCATCGGCGGGGTCTATCTCAGCGGGGCGGAGCGCGTGTGCGGCCGATGGGTGCGGGCCGCCGCCTTTGGCGGCGCCGGGCCCCCTGCCGGGTCGGGCTCCGCCCTCCGTCGGCGCGCCGCGCGCGCGCCGACCGGTCGCGGGGGACGGGCGTTCCACGCGGGAAGTTCCGGGACCCCGCGCCCGCCGTCCGGTCGCCCTGCCCGGGCATGGCGCGGGGCATGCAGCCGTAGGGACGGCGGCCCGCGGGGCGCGCGCCCGTCGCCGCGCTAAACTCCGCGCGGAAGGGGGGGGCGCTTGGCACGGTTCCGCGTCGTCGCGATCTGGTTGCTGCTCGTGTGCGCGTTCCTCGCGTTGACGTTCGCCCTCGACGACGACCTGCCCGCGCGCGCCGAGGGGCGCGACGTGCTCCTCGCCGACGCCGCCGGCGGCCGCATCTCCGAGGTGCGCGTATCGGAAGAGGCCGTGGTCGTCACGCTCACCAACGGCGAGGCGTACACGCTGCTCGGCTACCTCGACGACACCGCCTACGACGCCCTCACCACCGCCGACGTGTCCATCGCGTACGACTCCGGCGGCGGCCTCGCCGGGATGGTGACCTGGGTCGTGCCGGTCGTGCTCGTCCTCGCGTTCCTGTTCTTCTTTTTGCGGCGGATGCAGCAGGGCGCGGGGGGTGGGAACCTCTTCGCGATGCGACGGAGCACCGCGCGCCTCGTGAAGCCGGGCGCGGAGACGCTCCGTTTCACGGACGTGGGCGGCGCCGCGGAGGCCAAGGAGCGCCTCGGCGATGTCGTCGACTACCTCAAGAACCCCAAGCGGTGGACAGACGGCGGCGTGCGCATCCCGCGCGGCGTGCTGCTCGAGGGCCCGCCCGGGTGCGGCAAGACGCTCCTCGCGCGCGCCGTCGCCGGGGAGGCGGGCGTCCCCGTGTTCGTCGTCTCCGCCAGCGAGTTCGTCGAGATGTTCGTGGGCGTGGGCGCCGCCCGCATCCGCGACCTGTTCGACACCGCCGCGAAGAACGCGCCCGCCGTCGTGTTCATCGACGAGCTCGACGCCGTCGGTCGGCGGCGCGGCTCCGGCGTGGGCGCGTCGCACGACGAGCGCGAGCAGACCCTCAACCAGCTCCTCGTGAACCTCGACGGCTTCGAGAAGGTGCCGCGCGTCGTCGTCATCGCCGCCACCAACCGCCTCGACGTGCTCGACAGCGCGCTCCTCCGCCCCGGCCGCTTCGACGTGCGCGTGTCCATCCCGCCGCCCGACGAGGAAGCGCGTCGCGAGATCCTCCGTGTTCACCTTCGCGGCAAGCCCGTGTCCGCCGAGGTCTCCGTGGATGACCTCGCCGCGCGCACCGCGGGGCTCACCGGCGCCGATCTCGAGCACCTCTGCAACGAGGCCGCCATCGCCGCGGTGCGTCGCGCGCGCGGCGGCGCGCCGCTCTCGTCCGAAGTCGCCGACTTCGACGCCGTGCTCGCGCGGCGGGCCGCACAGACCGCGGCGTTCGACCGCGTGGATCAGCTCCTCCTCGAGTCCGCGAGCCAGCTCGCGCGCCCCGTCGGGCCCACCCACGTGCACCTCACGCTCCTCGACGACGCCGTGCTCGAAGGTGCGTTGCTCTGGGCCGACGCCACCTTCCTCAAGATTCGCCTCGGGGACGGCCTCACCACCCGCATCGTGCCGAAGGCGCAGATCAAGGGGCTCCACGCCCTCTCGGGCACCGGCGAGGTGGCCGGCGACGAGGCCGTGGGAGACGCCTGGGCCGGCCGCCAGGCGAGCCTCGCGTGAGCGGCGCCGAGTGGATGGCGGAGCGGGTGCTCCTCTTCATCCCGTTGCTCCTCTCGTTGACCGTGCACGAGTGGGCGCACGCCTTCGCGGCGGACCGCCTCGGCGACGACACCCCTCGGCACCAGGGCCGGCTCACCCTCGACCCCACCGCCCACATGGACCCCATCGGCACCTTCGTGCTCCCGCTCCTCGGCGTGCCGATCGGCTGGGCGAAGCCGGTTGTCGTCAACCCGAACCGCTTCACCACGAGCGAGGGGTTCGGGATGATGCTCACCGCCGCCGCGGGGCCGGCCTCGAACCTCGTGTTGGCCGCGCTCCTCTGGATGGCATCCATCGTGAGCGAGAACCTGTCTGCGCCCGCTGCGCTGCTCCGCGCGCTCGACCACGCCGCGCTGCTGAACCTCGGGCTCGCCCTGTTCAACCTGCTCCCCCTGCCGCCGCTCGACGGCAGCCGCGTCGTGAACTGGCTCATGCCCGACGCGCTCCGGCCGGCCTGGGACTTCGTGCAGGCGCGCGGCCCGCTCGTGCTCATGGTCCTGCTCGGCGCGCTCGCGGTCCTCGGCGGCTTCAGTTCGCTCTCGGGGCTGTTCGCCGGGCGATAGGGGGCGGTATGCGCATCGTCTTCGTCACCTGCCCGCCGGACACCGGCGCCGCCCTGCTCCGCACCCTCGTGGAAGAGCGCCTCGTGGCCGGGGGCAACCTCGTGCCGGGCGTGCGGTCGGTCTACCGGTGGCAGGACCAGATCTACGACGAGCTGGAGGAGATCCTCTGGATGGAGACCGCGGCCGACCGTGTGGACGCCCTGCTCGCTCGTATCCCCGAACTACACCCGTACGAGGTGCCGAAGATCCTCACGTTCACGCCGGCCGAGGGGCTCCCGGCGTACCTCGCGTGGGTGGCCGCCGAGACGCGCGCGGCTCGGTAGCAACCGCTCGCGAGCGGCCGCCCCGCTAGAGGTGGCGCCCCGTTCGCGAAGCGGGCGCCGCCTGGATGTCGCGAGGGGTGCCCTCCGCGATGACGCGCCCGCCCGCGGCGCCGGCGCCGGGCCCGAGCGCCACGAGCCAGTCGCAGGCGCCGAGCAGGACGGGGTCGTGCTCGACGGCGAGCACGGTGCCGCCTTGCTCCACGAGCTGCCGGAGCGCCTCCACGAGCAGCGCCACGTCGGCGGGGTGGAGGCCCACGGAGGGCTCGTCGAGCAGGTAGAGCGTGCCGACGACCTCGCCGCGCTTCCCGAGCTCGCGCGCGAGCTTCACGCGCTGCGCTTCGCCGCCCGAGAGGGTGTCGCCGGGCTGGCCGAGGGCGAGGTACCCGAGCCCGAGGGCGTCGAGCGTCGCGAGCGGCCCGGCAATTGCGGGCACCGACCCGAACAGCCCGCGCGCCTCGCGCACCGGCATGGCGAGCACGTCGGCGATGGAGGCGCCCTTCCACGTGACCGTGAGCGTGGCCTCGTCGAAGCGCTTGCCGTCACACACCTCGCACGGCACCGAAACGTCGGGCAGGAACTGCATCTCCACGCGGCGAACGCCTTCGCCTTCGCACGCCTCGCAGCGGCCGCCCGGCTGGTTGAACAGGAACCGCTCCGGGCCGAAGCCGCGGAGCTTCGCCTCGGCCGTCTTCGCGTAGAGCTGGCGGATGGGGTCGAAGATGCGGGTGGCGGTGGCCGGGTTGCTCCGGGAGGAGCGGCCGAGCGGCGACTGGTCCACCCGGACGATGCGCACGATCGGCTCGGCGCCGTCGAGGTGACCGAAGGGGAGGGGGGCCGGGCCGCCGAAGCCGAGGCGCCGCGTGAGCGCGCGGCCCAGGGTGTCCTCGACGAGCGAGCTCTTGCCCGCGCCGGACACGCCGGTGACGCCCACGAGCGCGTTGAGGGGCACGCGGAGGTCCGCGGCGAGGTTGTGGCCCGTGGCGCCGCGGAGGGTGAGCCACCGACGGTGTTCGCGCGGGGCGGCGGCGGGGATGGTCTCCCTGCCCGACAACCAGCGGCCCGTGGCGGTGTCGGCCTGGAGCAACCTGTCCGGCGTGCCGACGAACACGACCGCGCCGCCCTGGCGCCCGGCCCCCGGCCCGAAGTCCACGACGAGGTCGGCGGCGCGCACCACGTCGAGGTCGTGCTCCACCACGAGCACGGTGTTGCCGGCGTCGCGGAGGTCGGTGAGGACCGCGACGAGCGCGGCGGTGTCTTCCGGGTGGAGCCCGGCGGTGGGCTCGTCGAGCACGTAGAGCACGCCGGAGAGCTGGTTGCCCGCCTGCGCCGCGAGGCGGAGCCGCTGGAGCTCGCCGCCGGAGAGCGTGGCTGCGCCGCGATCGAGCGTGAGGTAGCCGAGGCCGGTGCGGAGCAGGAAGTCCATCCGGCGCCCAAGCTCCTCGCGCAGCGGCGCTACCACCGGGGACGCGGGGAGGGCGTCGAGGAAGGCCCGTGCCTCCGTGAGGGACAACGCCGAGAACGTGTGGAGCGGCCGGTCCCCGACGGTCACCGCGCGCGCGGCCGGGCCGAGGCGCGCGCCGTGGCACGCCGGGCACGGAGACTCCTCCAGCCCCGTTCCCCGCTTCTCCGCGAGCGCGACCGCGCCTTCGAGGCGCGGAAGCTGCGTCTCCGCGGCGGGGGCGTCGCCGTAGAGGAGCAGATGGCGGTGCTCCCACGGGAGCGTCTTCCAGGGCACGTCGAGCGGGATGCCGCGCGCGGCGGCCGCGGCCTCGAGCGCCTTCTTCACCGCGCCCTTCCAGCCCTCCACCGCGCCCTGTCCGAGCGACTTCTCGGGATCGACGAGGCGATCCGGGTCGACCGTGCGCACCACCCCGAGGCCCTGGCACCCGGGGCACGCGCCCACCGGCGAGTTGAACGAGAACAGGCGCGGCGAGGGCTCCGGCACGTCGAGGTCACACGCGAGGCAGCGGAGGACCGCGCTGAACACGCGGTCGACGCCGTCGACCTCCGCCACGAGCGCGCCGTGTCCGGCCTTGAGCGCGGCGTCGACGGCTTCCTGGATGCGGTCCTTGCGGTCGTCGGCCACCTTGATGCGGTCGATGACCACGTCGATATCGTGCGCGACCCGCGCGTCCATCGGGGGGATCTCGTCGAGCGCGATGGTCACACCGTCGATGCGCACGCGCACGAACCCCTGGCCGGCGAGCGCGTCGAGGAGCGGCTTGAGCGAGCCCGCGCGTTTGCGGGCCACCGGCGCGCACAACACCAGCCGCGCGCCGTGCAGGGCGAGCAGCGCGCGGACGACGGCGT
>CAXNIN010000290.1:0-5974 GCA_964202365.1 Myxococcota bacterium
CGACCCCCGGGCGTCCGCGCCCGGGGGGCACGCCCCGCTTCCGCCAGCGCCGCGCCCTACAAGAGGTATGCTCTACCGATGTACGCACTCCTGCTCCTCGCCGCCTGCACCGACAAGCTCCCGAACAGCGACACCGCGCCCGTCGTGACGGACACCGCCGCCGACACCGCCGACACCGGCGAGGCGCCCCCCGAAGACCTCGGCGACCCGTACCTCGCGATGGTCGCCGCCGTGGACCCCGGCATCCTGCTCTCGACGTGCACCTTCGCGGTGGACGTTCTCACCGACGGGGTCTCCATCGGCGGCGAGCAGATCAACGCCGCCGGCGGCGAGTGGGTGGGCGTGCAGCTCGACGGCGAGGCGTCGTACACGGCGTCCGGCGCGTGGACCGAGTGCACGGAGCTCAACCCGACCGGCCAGGTGACCTCCGGGTCGTTCTCGGGCATCGCGGGCTACCTGTTCGTGCTCTGGTACAACGGGGCGAACGCCGGGTACACCTCGCTCTTCCAGACCGAGGACTTCTACGGCGGGCTCGCCGAGATCGAGCTCGACGCCGCGGCCGACCCCGCCGGGGTGGAGGCGATCGCGGCCGACCTGGGCGTGACGCTCGTGCTGCGCGAGGGGGCCACGTACGACGCGACGTTCCCCACGGAGGTGCCGGTCGGCAAGGTGCTCGCGGCGTTCTCGCGCGACCCGGCGTTCATTCAGGGCAGTCCCGCCTGGATCGCGCGCCCCTACTGGTGGTAGCGGGCGCTTCCGTGATAGATGGCGGTCGCCACGGAGAGATCGAATGCGTATCGGGGTGATCGGCGGAAGCGGGCTGTACCAGATGGACGGCCTCGAGTCCGTTCGCGAAGAGCAGGTCTCCACCCCCTTCGGAGACCCCTCCGATGCGCTCATTCACGGCCGCCTCGGCGGGGCGGACCTCGTGTTCCTCCCGCGCCACGGCCGCGGTCACCGGCACAACCCCTCGGAAGTGAACTACCGAGCCAACATCTTCGCGCTCAAGTCCGCGGGCGTGGAGTGGATCATCTCGGTGAGCGCGGTGGGCTCGCTCCGCGAGGAGATCGCCCCGGGCGAGGTGGTCCTCGTCGACCAGTTCATCGACCGCACCACGGCCCGCAAGGCCACGTTCTTCGAGAAGGGCATCGTCGCGCACGTGGCCTTCGGCGACCCCGTCTGCAACACGCTCCGCGGCTACCTTCGCGCGAGCTGTGTCGAGCAGGGCGCCACGCATCACGACGGCGGAACGTACGTCTGCATGGAAGGCCCGGCGTTTTCGTCGCGCGCCGAGTCGAACCTCCACCGCTCGTGGGGCGCCTCCGTCATCGGCATGACCAACATGCCCGAGGCGAAGCTCGCGCGCGAAGCCGAGATCTCCTATGCGACGCTCGCGATGGCCACGGACTACGACTGCTGGCATCCCCATCACGACGCCGTGACGGTCGAACAGGTGATCGCGCTCGTGAACGCCAACGCGAACCTCGCGAAGCGCATCGTCGCCGCAACCGTGCCGAAGATCCTCGCGCACGGCGGCCCCGCGCCCATGTCCACGGCGCTCTCCGCCAGCATCATGACGGCGCCGTCCGCCATCTCCGCGGAGACCCGGAAGACGCTGGCCCCGCTCATCGGGAAGTACTTCCCGGCCTGAGGTTCCCATGCGCGCGCTGCTCCTCGTTGCCGCCGTCCTGCTGTCGGCCGCCTGCATCACGCCCCAGCGCGCGGCGCGGGCGTCCGCGCGCTTCGAGCTCGGCGTCGCCTACTTCAAGGAGGGCAGCGTCGAGTTGTCCCTGGCCGCGCTGCGCGACGCCGCCGAGCTCGACCCGACCGCGTGGAAGCCGTGGAACACCCTCGGCGTGGTGTACATCGCCAAGGGCGAGCGCGAGCTGGCGGAAGACGCGTTCAAGCGTGCGCTCCGCATGGCTCCGGACGAGGCCGAAATCCTCAACAACTACGGTACGTTGCTTGTCGATCTCGGACGTAACGACGAGGCCATCGCCAGCTTGGAGAAGGCGCTCGACGATCTCGAATATCGCAACATCGCGATGATCCAGAGCAACCTCTCCTTCGCGCTGCTCCGCGCCGGCCGCTCGGAAGACGCGCTCCGGTACGCCCGCGAAGCCACGCGCCGCGCCCCGACCATGTGTCGCGCCTGGTACAACCTCGGGCTCGTGCAGGAGAGCCGCAAGGACAGCCTCGCGGCGCTCGAGGCCTACAACGAGGCGCTCGAGGCCTGCCCGAACGACGCCATGGGCGCGCGGCTCCGCACCGGGTGCCTCCAGGTGGAGACCGGCCTGGACGACGGCGTGTCGATGCTCGAGGGCATCGTCTCCGCGTCGCCGGGCACCACCTACGCCGACGAAGCCCGGGCCTGTCTCCGCGTCGCGGGGCGATAAGCGTGGCCATCGGACGCGAGCTCCGGGAAGCGCGGGAGCGGCGCGGGCTCTCGGTCGACGACGTCTCCCGGCAGGCCCGCATCCCGCCACGGTACGTCGCCGCGCTCGAAGCGGGCGACCTCTCCGTGTTCGGCCAGGGGCCGTTCGCGAGCGGCTACACGCGCCAGTACCGCAAGTTCCTGGGGCTCCCGGAAGCCGCGGCGCCGTCCGCGCGCGAGCCCGAGCCCGAGCCCGAGCCCACCGTCACGAGCCACACGAACACGAGCCCGGTCATCCCGTCCCGACCGCGCCTGCTCGCGCTCGGCGTCGCGGTGGTCGTCGCGATCGGCCTCTCGTTCGTGGTGGGTCGCCAGGCCATCGACGCAACGGGCGAGGCCCCGCTCGGGGTCGAGCCGGACCAGGTCGTGCTCCTGACCACCGCGGAGCCCCTGCGCGCCACCGTCACCGCCGACGGCCGCGACGCCTTCTCCGGCGTCATCCCCGCCGGCCAGCAGCAGCGCTTCGAGGCGCACGACGAGCTCTCGCTCTCGCTGCCCCGACTCGACGGCGTCACGCTCGTCTACAACGGGCGCACGCTCAAGCCGCTCGGCGCGCAGTCCCGCGCCCGGCGGCTCGTGTTCGTCGACGACAGCGAGCAATGAGCCGATGTCCGAGTCCGTCCTCAACAAGCGGGTCGACGCGATCCGCAGGCTGGCCCGCCGCGGCGCGGTAGCCGCGCTCTCGAAGGTGGTCGCGACCACCCGCGCGGAAGACCTCGCCGCGACGATGGGCCACCTCGCGCGCAACGAGCAGCGGCTCGTCTTCTCGCAGATTCGTTCGGACGCCGTCGCGGCGGACGTTCTCGTGCGCGTCGGCAACGAGGACTTCCTCGCGCTCGTCAACGAGCTCCCGGTCGAGCGCCTCGTCCGGCTCTTCTCGGAGATGGAGGCCGACGATCAGACCGACCTCATCGAGCTGTTGCCCGAAGAGAAGCAGCAGGCCGTGCTCGCGCGGCTTCACGGCGACGAACGCGAGCAGATGGAAGAGCTGCTCGGCTACGCGTCCGACAGCGCCGGCGGCATCATGTCGCCTCTCGCGTTCCGTTTGCAGGAAGCCACCACCTGCCGCGACGCCATCGCCGCCGTGCAGGAAGCGAGCGACCACGAGCTCGTGTACTACGTGTACGTCGAGAACGACGGCGGCCAGCTCGTCGGCGTCATCTCGCTGCGCAACCTGCTGACGCACCCGCCGTCCACGCGCCTCGCCGACATCATGACCACCGACGTCATCACGGTGGAAGCCCACACCGACCAGGAAGAAGTGGCCCGCATCGCCGGCCGCTACGATCTGCTCGCCGTGCCGGTCGTCGACGAGCACCGCAAGCTCCTCGGCATCGTCACCGTCGACGACGTCATCGACGTTATCCGCGAAGAGGCCGCCGAGGACATGCTGCTCATGGCGGGCGTCGGCGACGACAACCCCGACGGCGTGTCCGGCAACCGCATCGGCACCGCCGCGCGTCGTCTCCCGTGGTTGCTCGTCGCGCTCGGCGGCGGGGTGGTGATCTCCGAGATCATGGGGCGCTTCGACGGAATGTTGAAGGTCGAGGTCGTCCTCGCGGCGTTCATCCCGCTGCTCATCGGCATGTCGGGCAACGTCGGTATCCAGTCGGCCACGCTCACCGTACGCAACATCGCGATCGGGCGGCTCGACACGGGCGTGGCCGCGCGCGTCGGGGCCGAGGCCATCACGGGGCTCCTGCTCGGCGTGGTGTTCTCGCTGGTCATCGGCGTGTACAGCTACGTGCGCTACGGAGACCTCCACACCGCGCTCGCCATCGGCATCGCGCTCTCGTGCAACACGACGGCCGCGGCGCTCATGGGCACCCTCGTCCCGCTCACGCTCCGGCGGTTCGGGGTCGATCCCGCCATCGCCACCGGCCCCTTCGTGACAACCGGCATGGACGTTGTCGGGGTCACCGTCTACCTGTCCATCGCCTCCCTCCTCCTCAGCATGTGGTGACTCGTATGTACCTGCCCCGCCAGAAGGATCGTCACATCGCAATCACCGGCGCCTCCAGCGGCATCGGCGAGGCCATCGCCCGGCGGCTCGCGGCCGAGGGCGCGCGGGTCTCGCTCCTGGCGCGCCGGGTGGAAGCTCTAGGCGCCGTCGCCGCCTCCATCGAAGCCGCGGGCGGGGTGGCCGCGGGTTTCCGGTGCGACGTGGTGGAAGCCGCGTCGGTGGATTCGGCGTTCGCGGCCGCGGTAGCGCGTTTCGGGCCGGTGCACGCCGTGGTGGCGTCGAGCGGCGTCGGGGGCCCCAACGCGGCGGGCGCGGGCGATCGCTTCGACACCATCGTCCAAACCAACCTCTACGGCACGTACCACACGCTCCGGGCCGCCGAGAGGAGCCTCGCCGAAGGCCCCGGTCGGCGCGACATCGTCGTGATTGCATCCATCCTCGCGCGTTTCGGCGTGCCCGGCTACACGGCGTACTGCGCCTCGAAAGCCGCGCTCCTCGGGCTGGTGAAGGTGTCTGCGCTCGAGCTCGCGGGCGCCAACGTCCAGGTCAACGCGGTGTGCCCCGGCTGGGTGGAGACCGACATGGCGTGGGAGGGCATCGACGGCATGGCCGCTGGAATGGGCGTTTCCCGCCAGGAAGCGCTCGAGGTGGCGATGCGCGCGGTGCCGCTCGGCCGCATGGGCAAGCCGCACGAGGTCGCCGGACTCGTGGCGTTCCTCCTCTCGGAAGACGCCGCGGGGGTCACCGGCCAGACCCTCGATCAGAACGGCGGCGCGTGGATGGGGTGAGGGGTCTTGGGGCGGGGGCCCCGGCCCCCGCAACGCCCCCGGTCTCTCGCGGCGTGGGCTCCGCGCCTCGGCGCGCATGATCGTCGCGCTCCACGGCCTGCCCACCTCGCCCGCGCTCTGGGGCCGGCTCCCGCTGTCGCTTGTGGCGCCGGCTTTCCGCGGCGTCTCCACGCCCGAGCCGCGCGCGGACTGGTCGATCGACAGCTTCGTCGACGAGATCGCCCCGCTCCTCACGCCCGAGACCGTCCTCGTCGGCCACGACATGGGCGGGCTCGTGGCGGCGGTGGCGGTCACGCGCCACCGCGTGCGCGCGCTGGTGTTGACCGGAACGGCGCTCGGGCCCTACTGGGCCGCGGTGCGCCTCACCGCGCGCGCGCCGCTCCATCGGTACTTCTACGAGGCGTACGCGGGGCGGCGGTTCCTCACGGGCGCGGTGTCGCCCGCGCGCGGCGCGGACGTGCTCGCGGCGTTCCCGCCGGTCCCCGATCTCCCGGCGCGGATGCGGGCGATCGCGCGGGAGATGCGCGCCCCGCCGGGCCTCGCGGCGGCGGTCGCGGCGCGCGTGCCCGTGACGCTCGTGTGGGGGCGGTCGGACCGCTGGTACCCGCCGCCCGTGGTGCACGCCGTGGCCCGCGGGCTCGGCGCGCCGATCCGGTGGGTGGAAGGCGGGCACCTGTGCATGTGGGAGCACCCCGACGCGTACGCCGCCGCACTCGCCGGCGTGTGAGAGGCCGCTCCCGCCGTGCCGCGCGGGCCGCCCGCGCTACGTTGCGGCAGTGCCGCCGCGCG
>CAXNIN010000291.1:0-5951 GCA_964202365.1 Myxococcota bacterium
ACCAGGTGCAGGTGGCGGTGGAAGCCCTTTCGCTCGGCGTGAGTCGGTGCGTGAGCCTCGCCGCTACCGGCGGGCTGCTCGGCTGGGACACCCACGCCGACAACGACGCGCAGCAGTCCACGCTCTGGGAGTCCATGTTCTCGGGCCTCGGCCAGCTCCTCCAGGCGCTCGCCATCACCCCGGGCACCACCGCGGCTACCCTCGCCGACGAAACCGTGGTGGTGGTGCTCTCCGAGATGGGCCGCACCCCGCAGCTCAACGCGTTCAACGGGAAGGATCACTGGCCCTACACCAGCGCCATGGTGGTTGGCCCGAACCTCCTCGGCGACCGCGTCATCGGCGGCTTCGACGCGAACTTCTACGGGGAGAACGTCGATCCTTCCACCGGCGACGTGTACGCGGAAGGGCCGGTGCTCTCCGCCGAGTCGCTCGGCGCCACGCTCCTCGCCATGGCCGACGTGGACCCCCTCGACTACGTCGACGGCGTCGAGCCGATCCTCGGCGTGCTCGCTTAGGAAAGCGGCCGGCGTCGTCGCCGGCAGAGAGGTTCCGATGTGGATCGTGTGGCTCCTCGCGTGCGCCGGCTCGGCCGACGACGACTCCGCCGTGGCCGACGCCTGTGCCGACGTTCCCGTCGTTACGTGGGAGACGTTCGGCGCGGGTTTCCTCCGCGAAAACTGCCAGTCCTGCCATGCGTCCACCCAGGTGGACCGTGAAGGCGCCCCCACCGAGGTGACCTTCGACACCGCGGCCGACGCCTGGGTGTGGAAGGACCGCATCCTCGCGCGCGCCGCGGCCGAGGCACCCACGATGCCGCCGCTCGCGGGCACCACCGCGGAGGACAGGGAGCGCCTCGCGTGGTGGTTCGCCTGCGCGGAAGAAGGCACGTGAAGGGACCGTTGTTCCGGGCCTCCTGGCAAGCCCCGGCGCTCGTCGCCGCGCACCCGCCGCGGTTCGTGCATCCCAACAAGCGCGTCGCGTTCGACGTTGCGTGCCCGCCCGGCGCGCCGCACGCCGGCACCGTCACGGTGAGCCGCTGGCCCGCCGCCGCGCTCCCCACCGCGGCCGCCGGCGTCGCCGACACCCGGCTCGTCGAAGCCCCGGGCTTCTACACGTACGACCCGCCCGCCCCCGGCACCATCGCCTGGCACAAGAACTTCGCCGACCCCGTCGTGTTCGGGTTCTACGCGGGCGGGCTCTTCGCGCAGGACGAGATGCAGATCACCGAGCACCCCGCGCTCGCGTCGGTTCGGGGCGCGCTCGTCGCGGCCGGACACGGCTACACGGCCGAGGCGGGCCCCACGCCCGTGCTCGTGGCGGGGGTGGAGCGGCGGTGCGCGGTCGACACCGCACCGGGGCTCGAGCGCGGCAGCATCCAGGGCCTCTACGGCAACCGCTTCGCCGCCGCCGACCCCGAGGTCGTGCGCGCCGCCACCCTCCGGCTCGACCCGCCCACGGTCTCCAACATCGTGGCCGTCGCCGCGCCGCACCCGGGCTCCGGGCGCTACTCCGCCGCCGACATCCGCGCGGTGCTCGTCACCGCCTACTCCGGCTACGTCGCGATGGTCGCCGAGTCGGCCGCGCTCGCGCCGGGCGCCGCGGTGGTCCTGCACACCGGGTTCTGGGGGTGCGGGGCGTTCGGCGGCGATCGGGTGCTCATGACCACGCTCCAGGTGCTCGCCGCGCGCTGGGCGGGCGTGCACACGCTCGTGATGCACCTCGGCGACAGCGCGGGCCGTCGCGCCGTGGTCGACGCGCGCGCCGTGCTCGCCGCGCTCCCCCCGAACGCCGACACGGACACGACGATCGCGTCCCTCGTGGCCCGCGGGTTCGCCTGGGGCGTGAGCGACGGCAACTGACGCGCTCGCGCCGCGCCGCCGCCGGGTCTACACTCCCCGGATGCCGCGCTTCGTTTCGCTCTCGCTGCTCCTCGGCTGCTCCGGCGGCGTCACCGACGTCGGCAACCTGGACTCCACCGGCGAGCCCTGCGTCGCCGCGTCGTCGGCCCTCGACGAAGAATGCGCCTGTGAGGCCCCGAGTATCGTGATCGGCAGCGGCGCCACCGCGTACGAGCCGCTCGCCGAAGGGAGCCCGCTCACGATGGTGCACGGCCCGCAGGGCGGCTGGCACATGCTCGGGAGCGCACAGTTCGCGAACCTGCTGCCCATCGTCGCGATCCACTACACCATCACCGTGGTGGCCGACGGCACCGTGATCTCCGACAACAACTACCGCGTTCAGATGGTGCGCGACGCCACGTGCAGCGGGTATTTCCCGGGGATGTACGGCTACTTGGACGTTGCCGCGCTCGCGGAAGGCGACAGCGACACGCCGCCCGAGCTGCTCGGGCGCGCGGAGCTCGAGCTGCGCATGGAGGTGGTCGACACCGAGGAGCGGTCCGCGGTCGACACGCTGCGGGTGGTGGCGGAGCTCGACCCCACCGACGCCGAGGAGCCCGCGGAGTAGGGAAGGGGGGAAGCGGGCAGTTGGGCAGCCGCTGGCGCGCTGCGGCAGCGCCGCGCTGCGACCGGGGCGCGGGTGGCTCCGTGCCCGGGGCCGCCGCCGGAGCCACCGGAGCCGCCGCCGCCTCGCCGGAGCCGGGGCGTCGCCGCAACGCGGAGCGGTTGCCCCGTTGCCTCGTCGGCCCCGCCCCCCAAAACGAGGCCGGGCGGCCCCACCCGGCCGGAGCCGAGCGGGACCGCCCGCTTCACCAACGCGCGATCAGAGCTGCTGGCTGTAGAACTCGACGATCTTCTGGGGCTCGCACTCGAACGGGATGTCCTCGCGCTCGGGCGCGACGACCATCTTGCCGGAGGCGGTGGCCGGGTCGAACTCGAGGTAGCCGGGGCGAACGCGGCCCGCGGCGTGCTCGAGGGCGGCCTGGATGAAGGGCTTGGCCTTGCTCTTCTGGTGAACCGCGATCACGTCGCCCGGCTTCACGTGGAAGCTGGGGCGGTCCGTGCGGACGCCGTTGACCGAGATGTGACCGTGCACGACGAGCTGACGCGCGCCGGGGATGGTCTGGCCGAGGCCGAGACGCCACACGACGTTGTCGAGGCGGCTCTCGAGGAGGGTGACGAGGATGCGGCCGGTGGGGCCGCGGCGGCGGGAAGCCTCACCGACGTAGCGGCGGAACTGCTTCTCGAGCACGCCGTAGTGGAAGCGCATCTTCTGCTTCTCCACCATGCGTTCCTTGAAGTCGCTCTGCTTGCCCTTGCGGCGGGTGCCGTGCTGTCCCGGGGGGAACGGGCGCTTGAGGACGCCCTTGTTCGTGAGGCCGGGAAGCACCACGCCCACCTGCCGGCACTTCTTCAGCCGGGGTCCACGATAACGTGCCATGTTTATGGCTCCTTGGGGTGCGAAATGCCCCTTTCGGGGCGGAGATCCGTGGCCGGGGGATCGAGAGGAGTCTCGTGGGCCGGCACGGCGCCCGGGCAGATCCCGGACGGCCCGCGCAAGTAATCGATCGTTTCGTGCTCGCCAAGTACGATCCGACGGCGCACGGTTAATGCGGCGCGGAGGTCGTCCCATGGATCAGCTTCGCAACGCCCTGGGGAAGGCGCTCGGCACGCCGGACGTGCCCGCGGCGCCCACGCCCGCGCCCGACCCGAAGCCCGAGGCCACCCTCCCTGACCCGCTCAAGAGCGAGTGGGTGGCGCTCATGCGGCGGCTCGGGGCCGAAGTGCCGCCGGGCGCCACGATGGGGCAGCTCACCCAGCGCTCCGACCTCCGCGCGAAGGCGCTCGCCGACGCCGGCCGGAAACGCGAGGCCGCCGAGCTCAAGAAGGCCCGCGAGGACTTCGAGCGCGATCGGGACAAGCGGGCGTGGTCCCTCGTGAAGGACCGCTTCGCCGCGCTCGAGCTCTCCGAGAAGACGTACCGCTCGCTGAAGCAGGAAGAGGTCGACCCCGTGAAGCTGCTCGCGCGCCTCACGGCCAAGCGCGCCGAAGAGCTGCGGGGCATGGGCGCGGCGCGGCTGCGCGAAGAGCTGCTGCCGGGCCCGAAGAAGTAGCGTCTCGGCGAGGGTCGCGCGATCGGGGCGCCCCAGACCGGCGTATACTGCGGCGTCGAAGGAGAGAGCCATGCGCGTCGCCCGGCTTCGAAGGCGCGGCATCCGCGGCGTCACCCTGCTGGAAATCGCGATTGTCGTCGCGATCATCGGCATCATGGCCGGCCTCGGCGGCACCGTGCTCACGGAGCTGATCCCGAGCTGGCGCACCCGGCGCGCCGCGTCGGAGTTCGCCTCCGCCATGAACACGTGCCGCCAGATGGCGATCGCGCACGGCGTCGAGTACCGCGTGCGCCTCGGCGCCTACGACCCCGACGTGGGCGGCTCCGGCGGGAACATCGGCATCTACTACATCGAGCGCGGCGACGCCGCGAACGGCAGCGCCTCCTGGGATGTCCTCCCCGTCGACATGGACGGCTCCGACGCCATGACCGGCGAAGGCACCGTCGACTTCTCCGCCGGCGGCCAGGACGAGCTGGGCGGCGTCAGCCTCGACCAGTGGGGCGTCATCAGCGGCGTGAGCGGCAACGACGTCGTTTGCAGCCCGCGCGGCTGGCTCATCAACCCGGTCAGCGACTTCGACGGCAACGGCTACATCCGGGTGAGCTTCGTCAACAAGAAGGCCCGTCAGAATGGCGATGTCGACGATTGGGACGTGCTCGTCTCCCGCGGCGGAATGGTGCGCATGGAGGCGAGCCGCACCCTGCCGGTGGGCGGCTCCTCGGGCACGCCCGACGCCTCCGAATGGACGGCGAGCGGCGCCACGGGGCACATTCCGTAGGTTCGCGGCGGGACGTTGTCCCGGAGACCCCCACGGGGAGCGGAGCCGTCGCCCCGCTCAGAGCCAGCGCGGCGCCGGCCACACTCGCGCGGGCTGCGCCCAGGGCGCGCCCGCCGCCTGCGCGCGCACCGCGTCGTCGAGCGACACGCTCGCCCACACCGAGCCGAATTCGCCGATCAGCCCCGCGAGGTCGATGCCCCCGAACGCCGCGGGCAGGCCCGCGAGGTGGCCCTGCGCCTTCGCCCACTGGCCCGCCGCCCCGCGCGGGTTGTGTCGGCGCCAGTGCTCCAGCGACACCGCGAGCTGAATCAGCCCCTGCAGCAGCTCGCGCTCCGGCCCCTTCGGCGTCTCGCGCCAGATGGCTTCGAGCACTTCGTGGCACTCGAACCACTCTTCTTCCTGGAAGAGCAGAATCCCTTCGCGGTACCGAGGATCGTCGAACATCCGCGCACTCTATCGGGTGGTCAGCTCGCCGGCGCGGCGATGCGGCGCACGGACGGCCGCGGGTCGTCGCGCCAGCGGCGCACGTCCTCCCCACCCGCGAGCAGCACCGCGACGGCGTGCGCCGCCGTGGTCTCGGGAGCGGTGGTGGCGGCGTCCCGGAGCGCGGGGACGGCGGCGGCGCCGAGCTTCACGAGGGCGTCCATCGCGGGGATGTAGAAGCCGCCGAGCGCGGAGCCGTGGGTGTCCGCGAGATGGCGGATCAACGCCGGCGTTGCGGCGAGGTCGCCAATCTCGCCGAGCGCCCACAGGAGGTTCGTGCGCACCGGGTACTGGATGCCCAGGCCGGCGCCGGGCCGGCCCTCGTAGTCGGCGACCTCGTCGTCGAGCGCGCGAAGGAGCCACGGCACCGCGCGCCGCAGCCCTAGCCGGCCGAGCGCGGTCGCGGCGATGCGGCGCTGCGCGAAGCCGCGCCCGGGGTCGACATCCGTGGCGCGGAGCGCCTCGCGGAGCGCGGGCGCGGCGCGAGGATCCCCTGTGAGGCCCAGCGCGGCGAGCAGCGCGTGCTCCCCGCGCCGCCCGGACGAGCGGAACAGCGCTTCGATCGTCGCGAGATCTGCAGGGTGCCCCAGCGCGGCGAGATCCTGGACGGCCTCTGTCGCCCGCGCGCTCGCCGGCGACCCGGTGACTGCGGCGCGTCGCTCCGTGAGCAGGGCGGCG
>CAXNIN010000292.1:0-5932 GCA_964202365.1 Myxococcota bacterium
CGTGCCGGCTGCGTCCGTGAGCGCCGACTGGGCCGAGGTGCGCGACGAAGCCGGCGCGCCCGTGTTCGTCGCGCGCGCGGAGTCGGGCGTGGTCGCGCTCTCCGGGCGATGCACGCACAAGGGCTGCCCGGTGGCACGCGACGCGGGAACGGGCGGCTTCCGCTGCCCGTGCCACGGCGGCACGTTCGACGCCGCCGGCGCGGTCACCGGCGGGCCCCCTCCCCGCCCGCTCGACGCGCTCGTCGCCACCGAGGCCGACGGCGCGGTCGTCATCACCGCGCCGCCCGCCGAAGACGAGCTCCTGCCCGCCGACTGGTGCATCGTCGCCTGCGAGGTGCGCGGCCTCAAGAAGGTGATGGCGGCCTCGGGCTACCTCGGCAGCGCCGGCCTCGCGGCGCAGCTCGCCGCGCTGGGCGAGTCCGAGCCGTATGTGGTGTTGCGCCTCTGGCTCGACGCCCCGGTCGATCCCTCGCGCGACCCCTTCTACACCACGTCCCGCTTCCGCTACACCGACTCCCTGGCGATCTACTCCCACTTCCAGGAGCCGTACATCGCGTGGGCCAAGCGCACCGGCGGCGCCGTGGTGGAGGTGCACGCCTACGCCGTCGCCGCGGAGGACATGGCCAGCGAGGCGGAGATCCGCGCGGCGATGATCGCCGAGCTCGTGACGCTCCTCCCCGAGCTGGCGAACGCCAACGTGCTGCACCACGAGATGCAGCTCCAGAGCGACTTCACCCGCTTCGCGCCGGGCGACTGGGGCATGCGCCCCACGACGACCACGGTGGTGCCGAACCTCCTCTTCGCCGGCGACCACGTGAAGCTCGACGTTGTCGCGTTCCTGATGGAGGCCGCGGTCATCAGCGGGCGCGTCGCCGCCAACCACATCCTCGCCGAAGACGGCGTGCGCGCGGTGCCGATCCCCACCGTGTACGCCAAGGGGCCGATCGCGTGAGCGGGCAGGCGCGCGCGGGGCGCCGGGCGCGGCAGGTGGACGACGCGCTCGCGCGCGGCGCGGACCACCACCGGGCGGGCCGCTGGGCCGACGCCGCGGCGGCCTACGCCGAGGCCCTGCGCGCCGACCCCGATCACGCCGACGCCCTCGCGCTCCTCGGGGGCGCGCTCCTGCGGCTGGGCCGGCCCGCCGACGCCGACACGCTCCTCGCGCGCGCCGTGGCCCGCGACCCCGCGCACGCCCTCGCGTGGCTCAACGCCGGCCGCGCGCGCCTCACCCTCGGCCGGCCCGCCGACGCGCTCGCCGCGTTCGACGCCGCCCTCTACGCGCGGCCGGGCTTCCCCGAAGCGCGCGTCGGCCGCGCGCGCGCGCTCCTCGCGGCGGACCGCCCGGAAGAGGCCGTCGAGGCCGCCACCCGCGCCGCCGCCGACATCGGCACCGCCGAGGCCTTCGCGCTCCACGGCGCCGCGCTCGCGGCCGCGGCCCGGCCCGCCGAGGCCACCGACGCCCTCCGCCGCGCGCTCGCGCTCCGCCCCGGCGACGCCCACCTCCACGCCGATCTCGCCGCGTGCCTCCACGCCGCGCGCCGCCCCGCGGAGGCAGAAGCCGCCTGGGAGATCGCCGCGCGCCTCGCCCCCGGCGACCCCGCGATCGCCGGCCGCCGCGCGGCCCTCCTCCTCGCCGACGGCCTCGCGCACCTCGCCGCCGGGCATGTGGACGCCGTCCCCAACCTGCGCGCCGCGCTCGCGCTCGACCCGAAGGCGCGCGCCGCCCGGCTCGGGCTCGCCGACGCCCTCTTCCACTACCCCGCCGAAGCCCGGCTCCCCGACCTCGCGGCGCTCCTCGCCGCCGACGGCCTCGATCACCAGCGCCTCGCCCGGGCCGTCGACCACGTGCTCGGCCCGCCCCCGCCGGCGCACGCCAATGCGCCTTCGCGCGGGCTCGACCCCGCGCGCGCGGCCCTGCTCCACCTCTGGCTCCGCCGCGCCATCGTCGTCTCGCCCGCCTGGCGAACCGCGCTCCGAAGCGCCCGCGACGCCGCGATCGACGCCGTGATCGCGGGCATCCCCGACGCCGACCTCGCGCTCCTCGCAGCGCTCGCCGACCAGGCGTGGAGCACCGAGCACGCCGACATCGACGACACCGACACGCCGCGCGTCGCCGCGCTCCTCGCGCTCCTCGGCGCCTCCGGGGACGACGCCCCCGCAGACGACGCCCCCGCAGCGGCGCAAGACGACGCGCGGCGGGTCGCTCTCGCCGCGCTCCTCCCGCTCTCCGCGTGGCCCGAGGGGCTCGTGGCGCGCGCGCCGACGCACGGCCCGTTTCGGTCGCTCGTACGCCGGCAGATCGACGCGCCCGTCGCCGAGCGCGCCCTGGCCGACGCCCTGCCCGCGATCGGCCTCCCCGACGACGGCACCACCCGCGCCGTGCGCGCGATGTACGAGGAGAACCCCTACCCCCGACTGGTCGGCGTTCACCTACGCGTCGCGATGTCCTTCTCCGCCATGGTGCGGGGCCTGCTCCCCCACGTCGATCGCGCGGATCGCGCCCCCGTGCGCGTGCTCGTCGCCGGCGCGGGCACCGGGCAGCACCCCATCAGCGTGGCCGCCGGGGTGCGCGACGCCGAGGTGGTCGGGCTCGACATCAGCCGCGCGAGCCTCGGCCGCGCGGCGCGCGTCGCCCGCGAACACGGCGTCTCCAACCTGCGCTTCGTGCACGGCGACATCACGACGCTCGGCCCCGACGACACCCTCGGCCTCTTCGACTTCGTCGACTGTGTCGGCGTGCTCCACCACCTCCCCGACCCCGTTGTCGGCGCCCACGCGTTGCGGGCGAAGCTCGCGCCCGACGGGCTGCTTCGCCTCGGGCTCTACAGCGAGCGCGGCCGCGCCGACGTCGTAGCGGCACGGGCCCTCGCCGCCGAACACGGCTGGCTCCCGACGGAGTCCGGTTTGCGCGCCGCGCGCGCGCACCTGCTCGCGCTCCCCGCCGGCCACCCCGCGGCCGGGCTCGCCGCTTCCGTGGACTTCTACAGCCAGAGCGGCCTGCGCGATCTCGTCTTTCACCCCTGCGAGCACCGCTACACGCCGCTTGGCGTCGCGACGCTCCTCCACGCGGCGGGCCTCGTCGCGCTCGGGCTCCAGCACGCCCGCCCGGAGCCCGCGCGGGTGTACCGCGCGCGGTGGCCCGACGACACCCCCCAGGCCAATCTCGCCCGGTGGGACACCCTCGAAGCCGAACATCCCTGGATCTTCGCGGGGATGATCCACGTCTGGTGCCGCGCGGCCTGACCGGGCGCCGACCTCCCGGTGCGGCGACGCGGTCGCGAGCCAGGGCCGCCGCCGACGCGCCCGCGGCTCGCGACGCTCCCCCTTCGACGGGAGGCCCGCGCCCCGCCTACTCCCCGAGCCGCTTCTTCGCCTCGGCCACCCACGGCGCCCGCTTTCCGGCCTTCGACAGATACTTCTCGAGGTGGGGCCGCGCTTCTTCGTCGCGTCCGAGCGCGTGGAGCACGTCCGCCAGGAACCACCACGTGTCGGTGGGCACCTTCTTCATTTCGCTGGCGGCGGAGAGATACGCGAGCGCGCCGGGCAAATCTCCGGCGCGAAGGCGGACGACGCCGCGAACCCGGGCCGCGGAGGCGGTGTCCGGGAGGAGCGGATCGACGAGCGCGAAGGTGTCGAAGGCCTCGGCGGCGACGATGCGATCGCCGAGCTCGCCGACTTCGTCGGCTTCGGCGGCCCAATACGTAGTGGGGCCGAGCTGGATGGCCCACGTGGCCTCGGCGGCGCCGGGCCGCTTGAGCCAGAGCCGGCGCACCCGGGCGTCGAGCTTCTTCTTGACCACCCGGGAGCCGTCGGCGCGCACGAGGGCGTCCGACCCGGTGAGCGCGACGATGGCGCCACTCTTCGCGTCGACGTTGACTTCGCCGCCGTCCAGGCCGAGATCGACCCACACGCCCGCGAGCGACGCCGGCCACTCGAGGCGCTGGAGCGCGTCGGCGAGCACCACCGCAAGCTGACGCTCGCTCGTCTCCGCGAGGCGCCGCACGGGCTCCGTGGCCGACGTGAAGCCGACCACCGACGCGACGCGGGCGATCTCGGCGTGCGTCTCGGGCTTGATGCGCGTATCGGAGAGGAGGCCCACCACGCGGGCCTCGAGCTCGGCGTCACCGTTTACGGCCGCGCTCGCGCACAATCGCCACAAGCCGACGCATGCGCCCTGCCGCACGTCCACACGCGGGTCGCGCATTGCGCCCACGATGCGGTCGACCGCCTCGGGGACCCCGAGCGTGCCGCAAACCTGGAAGATACCGGGGTTCACGCCCGGGTCGACCACGCGAATCTCGGCCCACCGGGCGCGCCGGTCGGCGGTGGAGAGGGTGTCGGCGCGGGGGCCGAGGCGGGCGCGCGAGAGGATGTCCGCGGCGGCGGCGGCGGCGGCGAGGCGCACCCCGGGAGAAGGGTCGTCCACCGCGAGCTTCACGAGGGCCGGGAGGTGCTCGGCCGTGCCGGCCACGCCGAGATCACGGGCGCCGGCGGCGCGTTGGGCGAGGCTCTTTTGGGTGAGCGCGACGAGGGGATCTTCGGTTTCGGGCATGCATCCTACCGTAGCACCGCGCGCGGGGCGAGGCGACGCGCACGCCGACGCGGCCGAAGCGGATACATCGGGGCCCATGCCGACCCTCGCTCCGCCCCGTGCCTTCCGCGCCTCCGGCCTCGCCGCCGCGCTCTGCCTCGCGAGCGCGTGCACGCCCGACGTAATCGCCATGTACGAAGCGGAGAAGTCCGCGGTGCTCTCCGCGGCCACCGATCGCCCGGCCGACTGGGAGCCGGATGTCGTGCTCCACATCGCGGGCCCGGACTTCGAGGACGCCGTGGAGACCGCAATCAAGGCCGCGCTCACCAAGGAGCAAGCGCCGATCGTGTTTCCCGTGGGGCTCGGGATGGAAGCGAAGCTCCGCCCGGTGTTCTCCATCGAGGAAGCGTCGCTCAAGGCGAGCGACACGTGCGCGTCGTGCCTCTCGTTCGACGCCGTGCTCGTCGGGAAGGCGGCGTGGTCGCTCGGGCCGGCGTCCGGCACCATCCCGCTCGACGTGGGGGCGCAGGGCATCTTCGCGCTCGAGGTGGTGGACGGGCACATCATCGAGGCTACGCCGCGCGCGGTCACCTCGATTCGGGTTCGTGTGAAGGACTACGCGGGGTTGCGACTCAATCCCTCGACAGAGATTCAAGAGTGGCTCACCGCCCAGCTCGCGGGGCGCATCCCCAAGATCCGCGTGGTGGACCTCGATACGGCCGCGCTTCCCCTGCGCGACCTCCGGCTCCGCAGCCAGGCCGGCGCCGTGCGCGTGGAGGCCCTCACCAACGTGGCCGGCGCCACACCCGTAGGCCCGGTGGAAGCCCCCACCACCGGCGTCCGCCTCGCCATCTCCGAGTCCGCGCTCGTCGGCCTCGCCCGCCGCGCCGCCTTCGAGAAGGGCGAGCTCACGCTGGACGTTCACGCGGACCCCCTGGAGATGAACGTCGAAGGGTCGGAATTCACGCTCGACCTCCGGCTGTGGCGCCTCGTGGGCCGCGGGTGGTGGCGCGACTATCGCATCTACGGCGATCTGCAGGTTCAGAGCGGGAAGTTGAAGCTCGTCGCGAAGCGCGTGGAGGAGCTCGGGAAGTCGCCCGGCGCCGGCCTGGTGGACCCCCTCGCGGCGCTCTTCGAGGGGCGCATCCTCGAGGAGATCACCGACGCGGTGAGCCAGTCGCTCCCCGCGACGCAGCGCCAGGACCTCGGCGTGGTGCAGCTCCGCGCCGAGACCACCACGGTCAGCGGGCGCGACGGCACGCTGGTGGTGGACGGAAAGCTCGTGGTGCGCGCGCCCGACGGGGCGAAGGAAAAGTGATCGGCCGCGCCGCCGTCGGGCTGGGGCTCGCGGCCGCGGTGCTCGTGGCCGCGGAGGTCGCGGCCCGCGCCGTGGCCATCCCC
>CAXNIN010000293.1:0-5926 GCA_964202365.1 Myxococcota bacterium
CGGCGGATCGCTCCGCGCAGGAGCCATGCCCCGAGCTGTGCGCCCGGCCTGCGCCGGATCTCGTCGCGCAGAATCCGTCCGACGACCTCGACCGTGCCTTCCACGGTCTTCAGCATCACGTTCCCGACGAACCCGTCGCACACGAGCACGTCGCACTCGCCACGCAGCGCGCCGAGCGGCTCTACGTTCCCCACGAAGTTCAGCGCCATCGCTTCTACTTCGGGCCACGCGGCCCGGACCTGCGTGTTCCCCTTCCCTCGCTCCTCGCCGTTCGCCAACAAGCCGACCCTGGGCCGCTCGATGCCGAGCACGGCGCGCGCGTAGGCGTCGCCGAGTACGGCGAACTGGGCGAGGTGCTGCGGCTTGCAGTCGACGTTCGCGCCGAGGTCGACGAGAACGAGCTGTCCCCCGTCGAGGCGCGGAACGACGGTCGCCAACGGCGGGCGCTCGACGCCGGGAACGGCGCCGAGAACGTGCAGCGCGCTGGCCATTGCCGCGCCAGAATGCCCACACGTGACGGCCCCGACCGCCTGGCCGTCTCGAACGAGCTCGAAGATGCGGCGGATCGAGGCGTTCGGCTTCTTCCGGAGCGGTGTGGACGCAGGCTCGTCCATCTCCACGACCTCAGGGGCGTGCACGACCGTCACTCCGGCGGGAATCTTCCCGCGGAGCCGGTTCGCATCGCCAACGAGCACGACGGGGATTCCCTGACGCACGGCGAGCTCCGCACCCGCGACGACGACGTCGGGAGCACGGTCTCCGCCAAACGCATCCAGGGCGACGGGTCGCGGATCGCCCATGGGCTACTCGGCGGTCGCGGTGGCCTCGTCGTTGTCCACGAAGACCTTCCGGCCGCGGTAGGTACCGCAGCTCGGGCACACGTGGTGCCGGAGCTTGGTGCCACCACAATCGGAGCAGGCTTCGGTCGCGGCGGTGGCGACCAGGAAGTCGTGGGCGCGGCGCTGATCGCGGACGCGGCTGGAGACGCGCTTTTTCGGAACGGGCATGAGAGACTCCTAACGGGTGGGCTTTACGCCCTTGAGCACGGAGAACCGAGGATCGGGTTCAGGGGGCCCCAGGTTGGCCAGAGCGCGGAAACGCTCGAGACAAGCGGCGTCCGCCGCGGGATCGACGTCGGCGCAGAGCAGCCGGGCGGGCCGCTCCAACGCAAAGAACTCGCGAACGACGTGAACGAGGTCGAGCGACACGCCGTCGTACTCGCCCTCGTCCGGGGCGTCGTCGGCGGGCGACTCGGCGTCCTCACCGCGCTCGACGACTTCGTCGACCGGCACGTACACGCAATCGACATCGCCGGACGCCGCGAAATGCGACGGCTGACCACACCGGTCACACGCCGTGTCCGCGGCGCCGTCGAGCGTGCCCTGGACAACGATTCGCCGCCCAGCGCGCGTGATCTCGAGACGACCGCCCACACGGGTAGGCGCGCCGCCGAGACCTTCTCCGCAACCCACGAGCGCCCATCCCGCGACCTCGACCCGTAGGCCGTGCGTGGGGATGGAGTCGAGCTGGATCACGGGGAACGACACGCCGAAACTCCTGGGATTCAGCCGGTCAAGGAACGGAACGCCGCGGTTTATCGCAGGGCGTGAGGGGCGTCAAGACGACAGGAGGGGGTGCGCGCAGGCGCGATCGCAGGCCCGGATGGCGTCCCGATGGGCGGCGAGCGCCTTCCATGCCGGCTCCATGTCGTCCCCGAGCGTGGCGGTGTCTCCTTTGAACGGACACGAACGCAGCGTTCCGTCCGGGAGGAGCTCCACCTGGAGGGTCCCCACCGGACACGCGCCGCGCGTCCGCGCGAGGCCGGGCCCCCCGCCCCGCATGGCGCGAAGCAGCTCGAATGTAGTGCTCGGCGTGCGGTTGAGCGGCACCTGTTGCGACTGCAACCAGCCGAGAACCTCGAGCGAGCCGGGTTCGTAGTTGCCTCCGACCCAGGGCGCGGCCGCCACCACACCGTCTACGCCCACTGCGCCAGCTTCCTGGAACAAGGCGCGTAACTCGGGCGCAGTTCGGTCCGAGAACGGCACTTCCAACACGATGTCGAGCGCCACCGCCCGCGACTCTCGCGCCTCGCGGAGAGCGGCGATCGCCCTCCGGGTATCGGCGACGGTCTCCCCGAGGACCGCGGCCTGCACGCCCTCGGAGACGCCCGCGACGCGCAGCACCACGCGCTCCAGCCCGCAGTCCACGAGCTCGTCCGCCCGCGCCGCCGTGAGGCCGGAGGCAGCGGTGCGGAGCGCCGTGGGGCATTCCAGACGATGCGCGAAGCGCACGATCTCGGCCAGATGCGGATGATCAGGCCGCGACACCACCACGACCGGGAGGGCGCCCGACCACTCGACGACCCGCACGATGGCGTCGAACCAGCCGTCGACCGTGAGGGCCGCCGCGGGGACGGCCCCCGGCGCGTCGAGATCGTCCAGCCGGACAACCAGGCGCGCCGGCCTGCCGCCGAGCCCGAAGCGAGCGCGCTCTTGTCGAATCCGCGACCGCGCGCGCACGGTGAGTTGCTCGAGAGCCTTCACAATCCTCCGGGAGGGCGCTACGACGCGTCCATGGCGCCCTTGACCCTCCTAATCGCCTTCCTCGCGGGCTGTGGCAACGACCCCGTCCAGCAGGACGTGGAGGCCTACCACGCCGCCGTGCAGCCGCTCCTCGGCCGCAACCTCACGCTCGCCCAGGGATTTCTGGACATCGCGAGCAAGGTGAAGAAGGGCGAGACGGACGGGCCACGCATCGCCGAGCGCTTGACCACCGAGCTCGCGCCCGCGGCAGACGCGCTGCAGGCGGAGATCAGCACCATCGAGCCGGTGACGCCCCAGCTCGGCGAGGCACACGCGGTGCTCGTGAAAGCGTGGACGGACCGCGCGGGGTCCTACCACGCGATGGCGGACGCCTGGGCCCGCAACGACCCCGCCGCGTTCGACGCGGCGCGGAAGCGGAACCTGCAGTCGAAGCTGGACGAAGAACGGTACTTCCAGACCGTGAACACCCTCTCTCAGCCATACGGTCTCGTGCTCGACCAGTACCCCGAGCTCGTCTCCGCTCCGTAGAAATGATGCCGGCGCCCGCGCCGCACCTTGACGCACTACGGGCGTCTGCATAGGTGGCCTGCGCCGTTGGGGCGTGGTGTAATCGGCAACACGTCAGGTTCTGGCCCTGAAGACTCTAGGTTCGAGACCTAGCGCCCCAACCATACTCCCCCAGTGGAGCAGACTTCTGCTCCCATCGTCTAGAGGCCCAGGACAGTGCCCTCTCACGGCACAGACACGGGTTCGAATCCCGTTGGGAGTACCATCTCGAAGCCCTCCGGCGCTCTCACGGGCCCGGAGGGCTTCTCGGTTTTGCGGCCGCGGAGGGGCCGGCCGTCACGATGACCGCCGAAACTGGATACGTCGGGAGCCCATGGAATACCGCGGCCTCACCCTCGACGTCTTTCAGCAAGACGCCATCGCAGCACTCGACGCCGGCAAGCCCGTGCTCGTCTGTGCGCCCACCGGAACCGGCAAGACGATCATCGCGGACTATGCGGTCGATCGCGCCCTGGCCCGCGGTCGCGACGTTGTCTACACCGCCCCGATCAAGGCGCTGTCGAACCAGAAATTCCGCGACTATGTCCGGCTGCACGGGGAAGAGAAGGTCGGCCTCCTGACCGGCGATCTCGTGATTCGCCGTGACGCGCCGTGCCGCGTGATGACCACCGAGATCCTCCGGAACATGCTCCTCGCAGGCGAGGGCCTCCCGAACCTGGACGCGGTGGTCATCGACGAAATCCACTTCCTCGACGACCGCGAGCGCGGCACCACCTGGGAAGAGCTCCTCATCTACCTGCCGCCGCACGTGCAGGTGGTCGGGCTGTCCGCCACACTCGCGAACATGCGGGCGTTCGCCGACTGGATGTCCTCGGTTCGCGGCGCCGAAGTGGTCGTGGTCCAGGAGACGCGCCGCACCGTCCCGCTGGAGCCGTGGGTCTGCAACCTCGACTCCGGCCTGGTTCCCCCCGGCGAGTTCGACAGGCAGCACCAGCGCTGGCTCAAGCAGCACGCGCGCGAGCTCGAGCGAGGCGGCCGGGACAACCGCCGCGGCGGACGGGACGGAGACCGCGGACGGCGCGGGCGCACGCCCCGCATCGGCCCGAGCACCACCCACACGGATGTCTTCGACCACCTGCGGGACCGCGAGCTCCTCCCCTGCCTCTACTTCTCCTTCAGCCGGAAGACCACCGAACAGTACGCGCGCAACCTCGGCAACCGGCTTCGCCGCTCGCTGCTCGACGCCACCGAGCAGCAGCGCATGACGACCCAGCTCGACGCGTTCGCCCGGGGCGAGAACGGCAAGCTCCTCGACGACGAGCTCCGGCCGCTGCTGGAGAGGGGACTCGCGTACCACCACGCCGGGGTCAGCGTCGTGCTGAAGGCCCTCGTGGAGGAGCTCTACGAGCAGCGCCTCCTCAAGGTGCTGTACTGCACGAGCACGTTCGCGCTCGGCATCAACATGCCCGCCCGGTCCGTCGTCTTCGACGGGCTCCGAAAGTTCGACGGCTACTCGCTGCGCCCCCTGACCACGCGCGAGTTCATGCAGAAGGCCGGTCGCGCCGGACGCCGCGGGATGGACGACGTGGGCCACGTCATCATCCGCATGGACCACGAGGACTGGGACGAGATCCGCGACCAGCTCAAGAGCTACCTGCGCGGCGAGTCCGAGCCGGTCCGCTCGAGCTTCTCCCTCTCGTTCAACTCGATCGTAAACCTCCTGCACAGCAACCCGCTCGACCGCATCCGAGAGGTGGTGGACAAGTCGTTCCTCACCTTCTCGCGCCGCATCGAGGCCCAGCACTACCTCGCCGAGGCGGACCGCATCGAGCGCGGCCTCGAGGAGGACGGCGGGAACAAGAAGCAGCGCAAAGCCGTCACCAAGCTCCAGGAACGCGCGCGCTCCAACGAGGACCGGAGCTGGGAGGAGTTCCAGCGCAAGGTCGACTTCCTCAAGAGTGTCGGGTACATCGACAGCGACGGCACCTTCGCGGCAGGCGCCCGCGTGCTCCTCCACGTTCAGATCGAGGAGATCTTCGTCACCGAGCTCGTGCTCTCCGGCCTCCTCGAGGGGCTCGACCTCGGGCTCCTCTTTGGCCTCATGTGCTCGGTGAACAAGGAGTTCGGGCGCGACGTCCGGATTCGACCGATCAAGGGCGCGGACCTCACCTTGGCCCGCGAAGCCAACAAGATTCGGCACGGGCCGGTCGTCACGGGCGCCGAGCAGCTCACGAGCGTCTCGGTGACCTGGTGCCCGGACATGATCCCGTTCGGGCGCATGTGGGTGGAGGGTCGGAGCCTCGCGGAGATGATGCTCACGATCGACAGCCCCACCGACATCAGCGGGGACCTCGTCGGCGCGTTCCGGCGAGCGAAGGACCTGATCGGTCAACTGCGCGGCGTGCACACCGATGATCCAGTGCGCGCGGCCGCGCTCGCCGACCTGATCCGCAAGGTCTCGCGCGACGAAGTGCTCGTCGTCGACTGACCGGTCGGGACCTCGCCTACGCTCGACCGTCACCGCGTCGTTGCACGAGCTCGGCCGCTCACGTACCATCACGCTAGGAGGGTGCGATGCGCGGGTCGGAGCTTGCTTGGGTCGCGGCGTGCGCGACGCTCCTTTCCGCGTGCGCGGCTCCGTCCGGCTCCGACCCGGTGGACGCCCCCGGCGCTGGCGGTGCCGTGGGCTTCGACCCGCCCGTAGACACCGACACCGGCCCGCCCGTCGACACCGACACGGCCTCGCCGGTCGACACCGGCCTGCCCGTCGACACCGACACCGACACCGACACGGGCTCGCCCGTCGACACAGGGGTCGCCACCGACACGGGGCCCGGGACCTCGGTCGACACCGCTCCGCCCGTCGACACGGCCCC
>CAXNIN010000294.1:0-5857 GCA_964202365.1 Myxococcota bacterium
GGAGCGCGCTCGCGGCCACCACGGTGTCGCCGCGGAGGACTTCGTAGCTGAGAACTTCGTTTCTCCCGCTCGGTGGGGTCCAGGAGAGAGACGCTTCGAGGGCCACCACGCGCCCGACGGGCCCGGTGAGCGCGGTGGGCGCCGGGAGATACACGCGGAACGAGGCCGAGGCGTCGATGGGCTCGCGGCTGGCGTTGAGGCCGTCCATCCCTTCGACCCAGTAGGTGACGACGGTGTCGGGGGCCTGGGCGGGGATGGCGCCGGCCCACCGATCGCCGCCGGCGGGCGCCATCGCGACGCGCGACGTGACGCCGTCGATTGCCCACACGAGGTCGACCGCGGCGACCTCGGTGTCGTCTTCGGCGGCGACCTCGACCACGTAGGGCCCGACGAGATCGTCGGTGTCCGCCAGGGCGGTGAGGTCCCAGAGGCGCGGGGCGGCCACGTCGCCGTCGTGGAAGGCGACCTGGTCGATGGTCCACCCGGCGGCGACGCCCGACAGGTCGGTCTGGAACACGAGACGCACGGCGGGCGAGGCCCCCTGCCCCGAGAGATCGAACACGGCGGTGCGCCAGCCGCCGGTGGCGCCGGTGTAGCCGGTAGCCACGGGGTAGCCGTACAGGGGCTCCAGGGCGTCCCACCCGTTGCCGTTGTCGACTTCCAACCAGCCCGCGTCGCCGGGTACGAGCTCGTACCAATGCTGGAACGAGAGCATCGGGCGAGAGAGCCCGAGCAGCGACGGCACCGGAATCTCGAGGTAGTCCGTGGAGGCGTTGAGGTAGTCGGCAACGCGACCGGTCGACCACGCGTTCGCACCGTCGAACCCTGAACCCGGGCCGTTGACGACGGCCCCCCACTCCCACTGGCCGGCGTCGCCGCTCGACGCGAAGCCGCCGTCGTCGCCCTCGAGGTCGTGCAGCTTGAACGGCGCTGCGCTCGCGACGCTGAAGGAGAGGAGGAGCGTGATCACGGCGCTTCCGCGACGGTGTAGAGTACGTCGATGACGCTGTCTGGCGCGGGCGCCACGGCGAACACGAGGGCGGGCGCCGTCGTATCGAGGGACCACCCTTCGAGGACGCGGTCGCCGTCGACCTCGACGAGGAGCGTGCCGTCGGCGGGGAGCGCCCGCAGCGGGAAGACGGTGGGCCACTCGACGCCGGCGTCGCCGAGCGCGGAGGCGACCGCGGCGAAGTCGGCTTCGCAGATGCTCGCGGACACACCGCCGGTCGCCGCGGCGACTTCCCTGTAGCGGAGGCCGGCCTGCGCGTCCCCCGCGGACCCCGAGCAGCCGGCGGGCGCGTCGCCGACGACGGCGGAGGCCCGCGCCGTGCGGCCCGAACGCGCGGCGTCTTCCGCGAGGACCGCGAGAAAGGCCGCGGCGGGATCTTCGCCGAACAGATCGTCGCTCGCGTCGTCGCCGTCGGAGACGAAGACGACGTGCAGGCTGGCGTCCGGCCGACGGAACCCACGGTTGACGCCCTGAGGGTCGGCGAGGGCGCGGGAGGCGCTGTAGAGGCCCGCCGCGGGGGGCGGGCTGTCGGAGCCCACCTCGAGCGCAGCCGCGAGGGCATCCGCGGGGTCTCCCGCGGCCCCCGTGATGATCCACGGGCGGCCGAGCAGCGCGCCGTCGAGCGCGGGGTCGGTCGTCGTCACGCCGAGCTGGTAGGCCACCGCGCGCTGTTCAAGCACCGCTACAAAGCTGTCGGCGGCGTCCGCGAACGACGCCTGCTCCTCGGCCATGCTTCCCGTGGAGTCTACGACGAAGAGGATGTCGAGCTTGGGAAGCGGGGTTTGAACGAAGCGCTCTTCGTACACCGTGGGGAGCACGGCGTCGGCGTCGGGGTCCTGGATGGAGTACTCCACACATCCGACCAGCAACAGCGATGCGGTGATCGAGGTCATGGCGGTTCCGACCGGCTAGCGCAACCCCATGCTGCGCCTCCGCAGCCCCGAAGTCAACGAGGAGCCGCGGTTTCGTTGCGTCGAAGGGTCACGAATCGTTCCGCCGCGCGAGACCTGCCCGCGGCGGCCGCGGCGCGGACGGCGCTCCAACCGAGCCGATCAGACCCCGCCGTCGGAGAACTTCCACGCCTGAACGCGCACGATGTCTTCGCTGCCGCGGGCGGCGCGCTCGAAGCGGAGGCGTCGGAAGCCCCAGGCGTTTACGAGACGGAATTCGAGTGCGAAGACCTTGTATTCGTTCGTCGCCGGCGGGAAACCCAGCATTCCGAGGGCCTCGGTGCGCCGCATCGGCTCCGGCAGCGGCACTTCCACCATCTGCACGAGTCCCTTGTCGAGCCGGAGCGTGCCGCGCTCGAACACGAGCTCGCGCGCGCCGCCAGCGCCCTCCCGCTCCTCGACGAGCGCGCCGAGCTGCTGCTCGATCTCGCCGCGGACGGCGTCGTACCGGCGCCCGCCGAGGAAGCGGGCGTCGACGTAGACGCCCGCGGGCTTCGTGTAGGTGGCCTCGGCGTTCGCCGGCGAGGTCCGCAGCTCGGCGGCCGCGCGGTCCGCCGCGACCTCGACCTCCGTACGCGGGGGTGAAACCGCCTGGATGACGGGGTCGGGGTCGCCACAGCCGAGCGCGAAGAGGAGGAGGTTCACCCGCGGTGCGTAACTCCGGTCGCCTCGGGCCGCCCGGCGGTTAAGGCCGGGTCGGATGATCGTCACCGCCCGCTACTTCGCCGTGCTGCGCGAGCTGCGAGGCACGTCCTCGGAGGCCGTGGACCTCCCCGTCGGCACGACGGCCGCCGAGGCCTTCGCCGCGCTGTTTCCGGGCCTCCCCCTCCGCGTCGCCTTCGCCGTGAACGCCGCGACCGTCGCGAGCGACACCGTGCTGCGCGCGGGCGACGAGATCGCCTTCCTCCCTCCCCTCGGCGGTGGCTGATGGTGCTGCTCACGGACGCTCCGCTCGACGTGCGCGCCCTAGAAGACGCCGTGCGCGACCCCCGCCACGGCGCGCTGATCACGTTCGCGGGCCTCTCCCGCGACGACACCACCCCGCCGCTCCGCGCGCTGTTCTACGAGGCCTGGCAGGAGGTTGCGGTCCGAGAGCTCGAAGCGGTGGCCGCGGAAACCTGCGCCCGGTGGCCCGGCATCAAGGTGGCGCTCGCGCACCGCGTGGGCGAGGTCCCCGTCGGCGAGGCGAGCGTGCTCGTGGCCGTGGGCGCCGGACACCGCGAAGAGGCCTACGCCGCCTCCCGCTTCGCGATCGACACGCTCAAGGCGCGCGTCCCCATCTGGAAGAAGGAGATCTACGCCGAAGGCGCGGCGTGGGTGGCCAACAAGGAGAGCACCCCGTGAGGCCCGGAAACTACAAGCGGTTCGACGACAAGCTCCCGGAAGAGTTCTCCCGGCCGGAGATCAACCCCTACGTCGCCGCCCACCGCGAGTTCGGCGAAGAGGTGCTGGCCGCGACCGACGGCAAGGCCTGGCGCGGCCGCTGGCACGAGCTGTTCGGGCGCGAGGCCCCGCTCCACCTCGAAGTAGGGTCAGGGAACGGATTCTATCTGTCCGGAATGGCAGAACTTCACCCCGAAGCCGACTGGGTCGGCATCGAGATCCGGTTCAAGCGGGTGGTGCTCGTCGGCAAGAAGCTCCGCGTGGCCGGGCTCCACAACGCCCGCATCATCCGGTTCGACGCCCGCGCCATCGACCAGCTGTTCCTGCCCGGCTCGCTCGCCGGCGTGCACGTGAACCACCCCGACCCGTGGGAGCGCGAGTCCAAGCGCCACCACCGCCTCATCGACCGCGCGTTCCTCACGCTCGTCACCGGGCTCTGCGCGCCGGGCGCCGAGTTCCGGCTCCGCACCGACTTCGGGCCGCACGTGAAGGCGCTCCTCACGGCCGCGGAGGGACTCCCGTGGGAGGTGGTTGGCACAACCACCGACGTGGACGCCACCGGGCCCCTCTGGCCCGACGACGTCGTGACGAACTACCAGCGCAAGGCCCGCGAACGCGGCGCGCCCGTTCACGCAGCGCTCCTCCGGCGCCTCGCGAGCAACGGCACCATCCACACGAGCGCGCCGCCGGCGCCCGCGCCGCAGCCCGACCCGCACACGGCGCCCGGCCCCACGGCGGGCCCCGTCGGGTCCGAGCCGAGCACCCACTCCTCGACGTTGAGGTAGCCGTCGCCGTCGGGGTCCTCCCCGGCGTCGTCGCGCTCCGGGTCGAGCCCATGTTCGGCCTCCCATGCGTCGCCCATGGCGTCGTGGTCGCCGTCCTGGAAGAGCACGAAGTCGACGTCCGCGCGGCCTTCGCCGACGGCCAGCGTCGTGACCAATGCGTCGTCGGGCTGGAGGGCATCCGGCCAGTACACGGTCACGAAGCCGGGGTCGTTGTCGCAATAGTGCGCGTACGAGGCTCGGAGCGTGTAGATGCCGCCGGGGAGCCCGCCGAGGGTGTACACGCCCTCGGCGTCCGTGACGGCCACCTCGGTGTTTTCGCCGTCCGCCGTGGTGGAGTAGACGTACGCGCCGTAGACGGGCGCGCCCGCGTCGTCCCGAACGGTGCCCGAGAAGCCGGCGCCCGCCGGCATCTCCACGTCGAGCGTGGTGGCGCCGTCGACGACGATGTCCCGCACCGCGCCGCTCGTGTCGCGTACGAAGTCGTCGGTGGAGCCGACGTCCGCGCCATAGACGAAGAGCGAGTAGGTGCCGGGGTGGAGGGCGTCGATGGTGACGGTGCCGTCCTCCGCGACCGGCGCCCCGCGCCCCACCGAGAGCGTGTCGTTGTAGAGCAGCACCGACACGTCGGACCTGTCCCCTTCCCCGAGGATCTGGACCGTGAGCGTGTTCTCGAACGGCAACCGCAGATCCGCCCCGTCGAGGACCTGCCCCTCATCGGGCGCGGACAGGCTTTCTCCCGGGCGGTCCGCGTTCGGGTAGTAGGTGGTCGCGAGGCCGTCGGCCGAGGCCCAGGGCACCACGTTGCCGGGGGGCAGCCCGTCGGCGACGTAGGTGCCGTCGGCCTCGATGTCGACCGAGATCACCTGCGAGCTGCTGAAGACGTACACCGTGCCGCCGGGAACGGGGCCGTCCGGCCCGGCGACGGTGCCGGTGACCGTGATGCCGTCGAGCAGGGTGCGGTCGCCGAGCGGAGTGGAGCCGTCCGGGGAGACCAGCACCTCGCCGGCGTCGTCGTCGGTGTAGCTCGGGCCGAGGTACTGGCGCGGCCAGCCGGTGGCGCCCACGTACACGAGGTAGGGCTCGAGCGCGTCGGGTTCGCCGTCGAGCCCGACAATGGAGAAGGCGCCGTCGGCGTCGACCGTGCCGAGCCGGCTCACCAGCGCGCTGCGCTCCGACGCGCCGATGGCCAACACCTGCGCTTCGGGGACGGGAGCGCCGTCCCCGCCGAGCAGCCGGCCCGTGATCTCCCCGCCCCGCGGAAGCCCGAAGTCGAGCGCGTCGACGGCATCCGCGCTCGCGACGGTGAACACGTCGGCGGCGCAGAAGTCCCAGGTATCGGGAAGGAAGCGGTCGACGTGCGGATCGCTGTCGCTCGGGAGCGCGCGGAGCCGATAGCGCCCCGCCGGAACGTTGGTGATGGTGAAGCCGCCGTCGGTGGTGGTGCGCGCGGCGGCGTAGTTGAGCCGGGCGTCGTAGGCGACGATGTCCACGCCGGCGAGCGGAGAGCCGTCGGCGCCCGTGACCGTGCCGGAGAGGGTGGCGGCGAACGCCGTCGGGAGCAGGAGGATCACGGGGCGCTCCGAAGTTCGGCGGGGGAGACGATGCGCACGCGCCAGCCGGCGCGCCCGAGGGCGGCCGCGGCGTCGCCGACGGTTTGGGGCGTGCCCACGAGGTCAACCGCGGCCGCGCCCGGCCCGACCGCCCACCAGTCGAGCGCCGAGAGGAGGCCG
>CAXNIN010000295.1:0-5850 GCA_964202365.1 Myxococcota bacterium
CCCATGTCCGCGGCCTCGGAGCCCTTGAGGCCGAGCTCGTACAGCGGGCCGGTCATGCTGGTGATGTCCCACTGTCCGGGCACGCGTGAGGCTTTCGCGAGCTTCTTCCCCACCTTCAGCGTGGCGTCGAACGCGTAGCGCTGGGGGTCGAGCCAGGTGAGCGCCCGCGCGAGGGGGCTCATGTCGCGCAGGCCCACGAGCAGCGACGAGAACGTGATTTGGGGGATGAGCAGGAGCGGCAGCGCGCCGACCGCGGCCTCGGACGAGGCGAACACCGCGGATACGAACAAGCCCAGGGTCATCCCGGCAATCCCGGTGAGCGAGCTGACGAGCATCAGTCCGGGCGCGCTGAAGCCGTACTCGCCGCCGAGGCCGAACGACACGTAGGCGAGCAGGGCCAGGAAGCTGCACTGGAGCACGTTGATCAGGCCGAGAACCGCGATCTTGCTGCCGACGTAGGCGGCGACGCCCACCCCCACGCGCCGCTCGCGCCGCCACACGACGCGGTCGGTGATGAGCTCGCGCACCGCGCCGCTCATGCCGAACCAGAGGCACGAGAGCGAGAGCATGAACAACATCGACGACGTGGGCTTGGGGAACACCACGGCCATCACGACGGCGAGGAACGCGGGCTGAGCGCCGAGCACCCACAGCCCGCTGCGATCACGTAGCTTTGTGCGGGTGTATCGCTCGATGAGCGTGCGGAGCTGCGCCACGCTTCCCGGCGGCCGGGCGGGGCGGGTGTCCTCGGCGGCGGGCGTGGGGCGCAAGCCGAGCTCGAGCAGGGCTTCGCGGGTGCGCACCCAGGTGCGGTAGGCCGGGCTCTGGCGAAAGGCGTCGCCCCACTGAGAGGGAGTGCGCTCGGCGAAGCGGTTGAAGATGGCGTCGGGCGTCGGCACCGCGAAGTACTCGCAGGCTTCCGCCGGGGGGCCGAACCACGCGACGCGACCGCCGGGCGCGAGCACGAGGAGGTGGTCGACCTGGGCCATCACCTGCGGCGAGAGATCGTGCGTGACGAGGAACACGATGCGGCCGCGGTCCGCGAGCTGGCGCACCACGCGCACGATGTCCTGAGCCGCCCGCGGATCGAGCCCGGAGGTGGGCTCGTCGAGGAACAACACGCGCGTGGACGGCGTGAGCAGCTCCTGGCCGAGGTTCACGCGTTTGCGTTGGCCGCCCGAGATGCCGCGCCGAACGGCGTCGCCGATCCGCGAGCCGCGGATGTGCGGGATGCCGAGCTCGCCGAGGACACGCTCCACTTCTTCGCGAAGGCGCGCGTCGGGGGTCTCCGTCGCGAAGCGCAGGCGCGCGGAGTAGAACAGGCTCTCCTCGACCGTGAGCTCGGGCAACACGATGTCGTCCTGGGGCACCACCCCCACCCGCGAGCGATCCACCGCGAGCAAAGCGTGGAAGTCGCGCCCGTCCCAGGTGACCTCGCCGGTGTCGGCGGGCGTGACGCCCGCGATGGCGTTGAGCAGCGTGGTCTTCCCCGCGCCCGACGGCCCCACCATGGCGATGACCTCGCCGGAGAACGCGGTGAAGCTCGCGTTCTCGAGGAGCGAGACCTCGCCGATCTTGCGGTCGAGGCGGCGCGCGGAGAGCGCGGTGAACACGCGCTCGCTTCGCGACGTGACCACGCCGCGCGCGGCGTCGAGCGCGAGCACGTAGGGGCCCACCCGGAGCACGTCGCCGTCGGCGAGGGGCGCGCTCGACACCGGGCGGCCGTTGACCACGGTGGGGCGGCCGCTCTCGGCGTCCACCACGCGCCACGCGCCGTCGTTTCGCACCAGATCGGCGTGCCGGAGCGCCACCTGCGGGTCGGAGAGGACGATGTCGGCGCCCGGAGAGCGGCCGATGCGGACACGGTCGCCGGTGAGCGGCCAGGCGCGCCCGTCCCCGGAGGAACCGTCGTGACGCGCGAGGAGCGCGGTGACCGCCACGGGGTCGACGCCGAGCTCCTCGGCCGCCGTCTCCACACGACGAACACCGGCCGACGGGAGGGCGCCGCCCTCCGCGAGCACGGTGACCACGGCGTCGACGAACCGGAGCGCCTCTTCCGGCCCGTACTCGGCGGTGAAGCCGGCGAGATCGAGGGCGTCGGCATCCTGGGCGCGGAGGCGACGCGCGGCGTCCTGGCCGAAGCGCCCCACGAAAGCGTCGTATTCGAGGGCGTCCACGACGCCGCGAAACTCGGGCGCTGCGGCGATGGACGCCAGCTCGCGCACGCGATCCGACGGCAGGCCCGTGCGGGCGACGACCGCCGCCACGACGGCGGGGAGCACCCGGTCTACGTGGTCTCCGGTCGGCGCGCACACCCGCAACAGGAGCCGCAGGAAGTCGGCAACGAGCCGCACCGGCACGCTCGACGGCGTGCCGTGCACCCTTAGGACGTCCTGGAAACGCGCTGCGAGGAGCGGCTCCGCCACGCGCTACTTGTAGGAGACCGCCGTGGAGACCCCGGCCTTCTTCGCGGCGTCGTTCAGGCGCGAGCCGTGCACGGCCAGGTAGAACGTGTCCGTGACGGTGGGCGTGTAGGTCAGGGACGGCTCGCGGTCGTTCGAGTTGTCGGTGGCGAGCACGTTGCCGGCCGCGTCGTAGAGGACGAGGTCGAGGTTGGCGCTGTTGTCGTCGCCGCAGGCGAGGAACTTGTACTCGTTCCCGGCGTACAACGTGACGAGGTACACGCGATGCTCGCCGGAGCCGAACGTGGCGTTGGTCTGGCTGCGCACCTGCCAGCCGGAGGTGTAGCCCTCCCAGATCTTGGTGCGGAGGCAGGTCTCCGCGGCCTCTTCGTCGGCGCGCGCGGTGGAGGCGAAGAGGAGCGCGGCGGTAGCGGCGAGGGTCAGCATGGGGATCTCCTACAGGAGGCCGAGCACGGCGTCGGTCTGGGCCTTGATCTCGGTGGTGTCCTCGGTGGAGAGGTTCGGCTTCGCGGCGATCTCCTGCAGCTTCTTGAGCGTGGCCTCGAGCTGCTTCACCACTTCGGACGGAGCCTTGTCGGCGCCCTCCACCTGGACGTACTTGAGGAAGTAGCCCGCCACCTGGGGCTGGCGGAGCAGGGAGTTCCCCGCCTCGATCTTGCCGGAGGTGAGGATGGCGTTCGCGACGAGGTTCGAGCCCTCGAGCCAGCTTCCGGCCTGGAGCAGGGGCACGACGCGCTCGCCCGCCTCGTACTTGATCTCCGGCAGGATGGCGCCGTGGAGATCGTCGAGGTCCTTGAGGAGCTCGTCGCGCGACTTCGTCTCGTTCTTCACGGCGTTCACGAGCTCGTCGAGCGTGGCCGCGATGTCGGTGCCGGCGCCGAGGGCGACCATGCCCGCCTTCACCTTCTCGAGCCGGGCCACGAGCACGCCGGTCTCGGCGTCCTTGACGGTGAGGAGCGCGTCGGCGAGCACGACGCCGGTGCGCACCGCGACGACGTCCTTGTTCTCCACGTCCATCTTGAACTCGCGGGCGGAAACGAGCTTCGAGAGGCCGCCGGCGACGCCGGCCTTTTCGAGCGCCTTCTGCATCTCGGCGGGCGAGGGCACGAGCGCGATGTTCTCCGCCTGGGCCTGGAGGTCGGCGACGGCGAGCGTGGGCGGAGGAGCGGCGGGCGCGGTGGCGTCCGGAGCGGGGGCTTCCTTGGGCGGGGCTTCGGCGACGGTCGTGGAGTCACCGCCGCAACCGACGAGCGCGGCCGCGAGGAGCAGGGAGAGCGTGCGCATGACGAGAGCCTCCGAAATGGAACGCGGACCGAGGTCCGGTTGTGCTCGCGCAAGCTACGCCACCCCGTGGCGGCGCACAAGGGCGGCCCGCCGCGGACCGCCGCTACACGCCCACCGCCACGAGCCCCGTGCCCGCCGCCTCGTACGCTTTGAGGCTGGAAAATCCGGATGCTTCGAACAGACGAATCGTGGCCGGGCGCGTTCGCCGCACGAGGGACCACCCGAGCACGTGCCGCATCACCGAATCGTCTTCGGACGGCAGCAACGACGTAGCGATGAGCGTGCCGCCGGGCGCCAGGGCGCCGCGCGCCCAGGTGAGCAGCGACGCCGCAACGCGCTCCGGGAGGTACTCGAAGACCCCGTCGAGCACGAGGATCTCCTGCGGCGCGAAGCGCATCGCCGAGGCGCCCAGGCAGAGCACGGCGAGGTCTTCCTGGACCAGTCGGAGGCGGAGATCGCGCGGGCGCACGCCCACTTCGGCCTCGAGCGCGGCGAGCGCGGCGCGGTCGCCGTCGACGCAGGTGATCTCCGCGGCCGCGCGCCCCCGGAGCTGCGCGCAGAGCGCCGGCACGATGCCACCGACCGCGCTCACCACGAACACCCGCACCGGCGGCTCGGCGGGGATCGCGTCGAGGATCGCCTGGAGCGCGAGGGCGCCGCGCTCGCGGAAGCCGCGCGCCGTGGGCAGCCCGAGGAGCCACGCATCGATCATCTCGCCGAGCGGACCATCGCCACCGGCGCGGTTGGCGAGCAGGTGCGCCATGACGCCGTGCGCGCCGAGGGCCCCGGAGTCGCGGTCGAGGGCGAGCTCGCCGAGGTGCGACCGCATCGTGTAGGGGTGCAGCTCGTGCGCGACCACGCCACCGGCGACGCGCCCGTCGTCGTCGGACATCCGCGCGAGCGCTTCGTTGAGCGCGGCCGAGAAGTTGCGCAGGGCGGCGCCGAGCTCGTGCTCCGCGGCGCTCCGGTCGCGACGGATGAGCGGCTCCAGCTCCATGAACCGGCGGCGGAGCGCCTCGGCCAACGCGCGCCCGTCCGCGGCGGCGGCCTCGTTCGTGGGGCCGCGCGGGATTGCGCCGCCGCCCATCGCGCCGGTGGCCGCGGACGCGACGGTGGCCTTGCTCCGCTCGGCGAGAAGCGTCGCGAGCGCACGGTAGAAGCCCGCCGCGAGGAGCGGCTCCTGATCGAGCATCCGGAGGAGCTGCGCGCGCTCCCAGCGCAGCAGCGTCGCGCCCTCGGGGGCCCGGACGTCGGCGCTCCGGACGCTTTCCTGGAGAAAGGACATCTCCCCGAGCACGCTCCCCTTCCCCACCACGTCGAGCACAATCACCGGCTGCGAGCGGGTGTCCACCACCTCGAGCTCGCCTTCCGCGACGCGGAAAAGATCGCCGCCCTTCTCGCCGCGGCGCAACAGCACCTCGCCCCGACCCAGGCGGATCGTCGCTGCGGCCGCGAGCAGCCGCTCGCGGTCGCGCGGGGAGAACCGATCGAGAAAGTCCATGCGCTCGAACGTATCGCACCCGCGCTCGGCCGTGGTCGGCCGGTTGCGCCGACGAGGGCGGGTTAACCGGAGCCGGACCGGAGATTCCCGATGAACGAGGTTGAGAAGCTGGTGGAGGCCCTCCGCCGTGCGTCGTACAAGGAGCGCGAGCCCATCAAGGAAGCGCTGATCGCCCTCGCCCGCGGCGAAGGCGGCGCGACCGTGCGCGAGCAGCTCGAGCAGCTCAAGCGCGGCGAAGTGCTCGAAGTGCAGTGGGAGATCGAGGAGGTGGTGGACGCCACCGCGCCCAAGGCCACCGAAGCCCCCAAGAAGGCCGCGGAGCCCCCGCCCGCGCCGCCCGAGGCCCCGGCCGACCCCAACCGGCCGCTCACCTCGAAGGACCTCACGCTCGTCTACGACGACCCGCGCGGCCTCATGCTCCACAAGGCGAAGGTCGGCGAGCGCTGGTTCGCCACCCAGTTCGACCCCCGCACCGGCCAGCCGCAAACGTTCGAGCTCCACGCACAGGAGATCGCCCAGCTCAAGACCCAGCTCGCGGGCAGCCCGGACTGGGGGATCGGCGCCGGTGGCGTCGCCGCGGCGCCCCCCGCGGGCGGCCCCCAGGTGAAGGTGACGCCGGCCGGCGGCCCCCAGGTGAAGGTG
>CAXNIN010000296.1:0-5780 GCA_964202365.1 Myxococcota bacterium
CCCCGACGCCCTCCGCAGCGGCCTCCGCGGCGAGCCGCTCCCCTACAAGATCGCCCGCGGCGCCAACACATCCGCGCAACGACGGCGCATCCCGGCCCAGAGCTCCCTCGCCGACATCGTCGGCCTCCTCGTCGGCCAGGTGGTGCCGCTGCGCACCACGCTCGATGGCCGCATCGCGGGCTGGTGGCGGCTCGGTCCGGCCGCGGGTCCGCTCCCCGCCGACACCCGGCTCGACACGCTCGACCCCGAGACGCCGCTCGTCTTTCACTACGTCGAGAGCCGCCTCCTCCCTGTCGAGCTCGAGGTGTTCGTGGGCGACGCGCCCACGCGCATCCGCACGCCGGTGGGCACGGCGGTGCCGGTCCAGACCCTCCTCGACGCCGTCGCCACTCTCTTCGACCTCCCCGCCGCCGATTGGACCCTCCGGTTCGACGGCGTCGTGCTCGAACCCTTCCACATCCTCGACGACCGCGGCATCCCCGCGGGCGCCACCCTCGTCGTGAGGCGCGCGTGAGTCAGGAGCGGTGGTTCGTCGTCGTCAAGTTCCTGAACGGCCCGCTCTCGTTCCAGGGCGACATGCCGCTCCGGGGCCCGGTCATCCGCGTGGGCGCAAACCCCGGCCCCGGCGGGCTCCGCCTCGAAGGGTACCGCGGCCTGGATGACCGCCAGGCCGTCATCACCGCGTACGACGGCGGCACCGCGTCCGTCGCGCCGGTCGGCCCGAACCAGGTTCGGATGGCGCCGCACGAGCACGTGGATTGGAACGAGATTCAGCCGATTCGCGGCCCGATCTACCTGTCCGACGGCTGCGCCGTGCACTTCGGGCCGCCCGGCCGCGGCGCCACCGCCGTGTTCCTCGAGTGCCGTCGCCTCGGCGCGTGGGAGGCCGGCGCCATCCTCTCCGACGCCTCCCAGCTCGAACCCGACGTTCGCCCAACCGAAGTCAAGGAGCTCGACGCCACCAAGCGCTTCCCGTGGTGGGTCATCCCCATCGCGATGGCGATCCTCATGAGCTTCACGAGCGCGCTCGCGGGCATGCTCTTCGTGTTCCTCCAGCGCGACGTCGACCGCCTCGGGCCTGTCGACGAAGGGCAGGAAGACTTCGGCTGCCGCGGCACCGCCTCGTGCGACGAGGTGCTCACCCAGAAGGTCGACCTCACGCTCTACAAGGGGGTCGAGCAGGCGTTCAACGAGTTCGTAATGAAGCCGAACATCGCCGCCGCCGACTGGAAGGAGCTCGAGAAGACCGAGAAGTGGGACAAGACGCTCATGGAGTGGATCACCCGCTCCGAGCAGATGCACGGCCGCGGCTGGACCTTCTGGCGCCAGCTCGACAACGTGCGGTCCGACTACGCCGTCGTCGTGGGCGAATTGCGCAAGGCCGGCCTCCCCGACGTGTTCGCGGCGATCCCCTTTCAGGAGAGCCGCTACAAGTCCACGGCGAAAGACGTGATGCTCTGCGCGTACGGCTTCTGGCAGTTCCAGCCGGAAGTCGCCAACCGCGCGGGCGTCACCGTGCGCGACTGCAAGTTCCGCGGAACGAACACGCTCTGGACGCCGACGCGCCTCGCCCCGCCCATCAACGTGCTGAAGAACGCCGAGTACGTGGAGAACGGGAGCTGCCAGATTCAAAGCTGCGCAACGGACGAGCGGAGCGACCTGCGCGCGTCCACGCTCGGCGCCATCAAGCTGCTCGGCGAGGCCTTCAACGACCCCGAGCTCCGCTTCTCCGGCGCGGTCACCCAGATCACGATCGCCAGCCACAACGCCGGCTACAACGACGCCCCGTACCGCGACAACCGGGTGAACATCCGGAACATGCTCTACGCCTACCGCAACTACGCGAAGGCCGCGAACGTCGACCGCGCGCCGGACTTCTTCGGGCGCAACATCACGTGCGTCCAGAAGGGCCAGGCCACCTCGTTCTCCGACGCGTGCGGCGGCCACGTGCCGAGCGTCACCCAGCACTACGTGCCCTACGTCATCGCCCAGCACCTGCTCGCGGTCTGCTACTACGGCACGAACTACGCCGACGAGTTCTCCGTGTTCGACGACTACCGGCAGTATGCGCGCGGAAACGGCTATTGCAGCGACATCCGCGTCCCGACGAAAGAACAGGTCGCCGCGCAAGGGAAGTCCAAGTGACCCGCCTCTTCTGGATCGCCCTGTTGGTGTTCGCCGCGCTCGGGTTCAACGGGTTCCTCCTCTACAACGAAGAAGTGGTCGCCCCCGACGCCCAGACAAAGGCGGAAGAACGCGCCAAGGACGCCCTCTTCGGCATGCGCTTCAACGTGCCGGAGCGCGAGGCCAACATCGGAAAGATGGGCTTCGGACCCGAGGAGATCAAGGAGATCCTCCGGCGCATCGGCGACCTCGAGGAGAAGTACAAAGTCAAGAACCCCGACCAGAACCAGATTGTCGTCCGCATCGACTCCGCGGAGGATCAAGACGGCCTCGCAGCGGGCTTTTGCGGCTCCGGCTCGGCGCTCCCCGTTCGCTACGCGGCGCTGCCCTACCTCGTTGAAGAGCGCGACGGGAAGCTCAAGGCCGTCGACGTCGAGGAGATCAGCTCCTTCGCCTACGCGGACTGGGCGAAGTCGTCGCGCATCCAGGTGGCCTACGAAGAGGGCGACCGCACCAAGGACCGCAAGGAGGACGCGACGCGGATGGTGCTCGCCGCGCTCCTCGCGCGCGACGAGGGCACCCTCCTCGAGCAGAAAGCTCCCTGGGGCGGCGGCTTCCTCTCGGGGTGGTCCTGGGCGGACGTGCAGAAGAAACATCCAGGAATCAAGCAGCGCCTCGTCGACTACGTCGCGCTCCTCCACCTCGTGCTCGAGAGCGCCTTCGTGGAGGGGGGGCTCTGCTCCACCTGAATACGTGCCGCGCGCTATAGTGGCGCCTGCCCGGGTCCGCCCCGGCAATGTGCTGTCTACCGAACGCTACCGAGGATGTTCATGGCGGAGCCGAGGCGCCGATTCCGATTCCTGAAGGAGCTCGCCCAGGGCGGATTCGGGAAGGTGTACCTCGCGGAGATGATCACGGGAGACAACTTCTCCTCGATCGTCGCGATCAAGGTCCTCCACGGCAAGTGGGTCGACAACGACGAGGTCGTGATGCGATCGCGCGACGAGGCCCGCCTCCTCGGCCGCCTCCGCCACCGCAACATCGTCCGCGTCGAAGATCTCACGGCGATCCAGGGCCAGTGCTCCATCGTCATGGAGTACCTCCAGGGCATCGACCTGAAGACGATCTGCAACGCGCTGCGCGAGCAGAACCGCCTCTTCCCGCGCCAGGCCATCTTCGAGGTGGTGGGCGCCATCGCCTCGGCGCTCGACGCCGCCTACAACCACAAGCCGCTCCAGGGCGGTGACTCCCTCAAGGTCATCCACCGCGACATCAAGCCGTCGAACGCGATGATCACGATGGAAGGCGACGTGAAGGTGCTCGACTTCGGCACCGCCCGCGCCAACTTCGACGACCGCGAAGCGAAGACGCAGGCGCTCGCGTTCGGGTCGGCCGCCTACATGGCCCCCGAGCGGCTCATGGGCGAAGAAGACCGCCCCGCCGGCGACATCTTCAGTCTCGGCGTCACGATGTACGAGATGCTGACGCTCGACAGCTTCGGCAAGATCCACATCCGCCCCGAGCGCTTCGAGAAGAGCGTCGCCGACCGCCTCGCCGCGCTCGACCTCACCGGCCTCCCGGACGACCTCCACGCCGAGTTCCGCGAGACGCTCCGGCTGATGCTCGCCTACGAAAACGAGAATCGCCCGTCCTCCGCCGAGGTCGTGGAGCTCATGGAGGCCTTCGCCGAGAAGGCGCGCGACGGCGGCCTCAAGCGGTTCTCGCGCGAGGTGGTCAAGGAAATCATCGAGCAGCACGTCCCCGAGCAGGACCCGAACGACCCCCTCACCGGGTCGATGATCTTCGAGGACTCCGGCGGCTTCGTGCGCGCGGGCGACGCCGGCGAGACCGGCTCCAGCCGCCTCCCCGGCGGCCCCGCCACCGCCGGCGCGTCCGGCGCCATGTCGAAGGCCCGGCCCGCGACCTCGGCCCCGCGCCCCGCACCGTCCAACACCTCCGTCTCGCCGCCGCCGGTCGCCGACGCCCCGCCCGCGCCGTCGCCCCCCGAGGAAGAAGACGACAGCCCCTTCAAGGTCCCGGAAGACCTCGCGGAGCCGCCCGCCGAGCTCCCGATGGGCCGCCCCTCCGCCGGCCTCCCGCCCACGCCTCCCCCGCTCACCACGGTCACGCCGCGCAACGACGGCCCCGCGCCGCGCCCCGAGCCCGTGCGGGCGCCCCCCGCGCCCCCCGCGCCCCCGCCCGAGCCCGCGCCCGCGCGCGGCGGCGGCTTCGGGAAGATCCTCGTGGGGCTCCTCGTGCTGGGCCTGCTCGGCGCGGTCGCGGTCGGCGCGGGCGTCGTGCTCCTCGGCACCGGCGCCGGCACAACCGACGCGGTCACGCCGCCGCCCGACTCCACGGGCGATCCGAAGCCCGCCGCCAACGCCAACCTCGTGAAGGGCGCGTCCGAGATGGACTTCGCCGCGAACGGCGCGGGCAAGGGCGGCGTCATCCTCACGGTGCCGGCCGGCGCCCAGGAAGTCACCGTCACCAGCTCCACCGGCTTCCGCACCGAGTGGGACGGCTCCGCCAACCTCCGGCTGAAGGACCTCGAGCCCGGCGCCTTCCGCGGCAAGGTCAAGCCGAACGGCGGCGGGCCGAGCATGCTCGCCGACTTCAGCGTCGAGCCGGACAAGACGTGCGTCTACACCTTCAACGCCGCCGGGGGGGGCTCGTGGGAGAAGTCCGAGTGTCGTTAGCCGCGCTGCTGCTCCTCTTCGCGACGTCCGCCAACGCCCAGGAAGGGAGCGCCTACAGCGCCCTCCTCGACCAGGTGAAGACCGCCATCGCGGCCAAGGACTACAAGGCCGCGCGCGCGTTCCTCACCCAGGCCGAGGCCGCCGCCCCAACGTCCGAAGCCCTGATCCTCGAGAAGGATCTCGCGCGCCTCCCGTTCTACCGCGGCCTCCTCGAGTGGCGCGACGGCGACCGCGACACCGCCGCGCTCAACCACTGGCGCGACGCCATCACCCTGTCCCAGTCCTTCGAGCCCGAAGCCGATGTCCTCCCCGAGGCCGAAGGCCAGGACGTCTACTACGCGCTCATGGGCGAAGTGAAGGGTCGCGACTCCATTCCGCTCGGCCTCCCCGAAGACTCCGGTGACACGGTCATCTTCGTCGACGGCCGCCGCATGGAGCCCTTCGACGCCGTTCTCGCTGGGCGGCACTTCATCCAGATGCGCTGCGGCGAAGGCAACGTCGTCGGGAGCTGGTACACGTTCGGCGCGCCCCCGCCGGACTACCTCGTGCTCTGCGCGGGTGGCCAGTACCCCGTGGCCAAGGTCGGGAAGGGCCCGAAGCCGAAGGAGCCGAAGGGCCCCTCGAAGGCCGAGCTCGCCAAGGCTGAGAAGGAAGCCGCGAAGAAGGCGGCCGACGAGAAGCTCGCCGCCGAGAAGGCCGCGAAGGCCGCCGCCGACAAGGCTTCGGCGGAGAAGGCCGCCGCCGCCGAGAAGGCCGCCGCCGACAAGGCCGCCGCCGCGGAGAAGGCCGCCGCCGACAAGGCCGCCGCCGACAAGGCGTCGGCGGAGAAGGCCGCCGCCGACACGGCTTCGGCGGAGAAGGCCGCCGCCGACAAGGCTTCGGCGGAGAAGGCCGCCGCCGACAAGGCCGCCGCGGACAAGGCTTCGGCCGACAAGGCCGCGGCCGACAAGGCTTCGGCGG
>CAXNIN010000297.1:0-5678 GCA_964202365.1 Myxococcota bacterium
CTGCGACGACCTCGACCCGGACGTGAACCCCGGGGAGACCGAGCACTGGTACGACGGCGTCGACCAGGACTGCGACGGCAACGACACCGACCGCGACGAAGACGGCTACGCCTACACGATCGACTGCGACGACCTCGACCCCGACGCCAACCCCGGCGAAACGGAGGTCTGGTACAACGGCACCGACGAGGACTGCGACGGCGCCGACGACGACCGCGACGAGGACGGCTACGGCGTCGACGAGGACTGCGACGACCTCGACGCCGACGAGAACCCGGGCGCGACCGAGGTTTGGTACAACGGCGTCGACGAAGACTGCGACGGCAACGACACCGACCAGGACGAAGACGGCACCGCCTACGCGGTCGACTGCGACGACACCGACGCCACGGTGAGCCCGTACGGCACCGAGGTACGCGACGGCGTCGACAACGACTGCGACGACCTCTGCGACGAAGGCGTGATGTCCGAGGGCGAGCTCGTGATCACCGAGATCATGAAGGACCCCACCGGCACCGTGTCCGACACCTACGGGGAGTGGTTCGAGGTGTACAACGCCTCGGCGGTCACCATCTCGATGTGCGGCTGGGAGATCGCCGATGACGACGGCGAGACCGTCACCATGCTCGACGACGTGGTGGTGCTGCCCGGCGAGTACGCGCTCTTCGTGCGCGACTCGGTGACGACGCGCAACGGCGGGCTCACCCCGGACTACGCGTGGAGCACCGCGGGCACCCTGCAGATGGGCAACTCCGGCGACGAGGTCGTGCTCTACAACGACGGCACGCTGATGGACCGCGTGGCGTACACCACGAGCTTCCCGAGCACCGCCGGGTACAGCCTCACCCTCGACCCCGACGCCCTCGACGCCGCGTCGAACGACACCGCCGCCAACTGGTGCCGCGGCACGTCCACCTACTTCGCGAGCAACTACGGCACGCCGGGGGCCGCCAACGACGCCTGCCCGTGAGGCGGGCGGCCGGCCGGCGCCGTCACCCCGCGGGGGGGCGGCCGGCCCGCGCGGTCACTCGGCGAAGGTTCGGTACCGGCCGCGGAAGTAGAGCAGCGGCTCGCCTTCGCGCACGGTGACGCCGTCGACGCGCCGGATGTAGAGCGTGTGGTCGCCCGCGGGCACCGCGGCGTGCAGCGCGCACTGGAGCCACACCAGCGCCTCCGGCACGACAGGCACGGCGCCGTCGGGCCGGACCAGGTCGACGGTCTGCCCCGGCTGCTTGTAGCCGGCGTAGAAGTTGGAGACGGCCTCCTGCCCCACCCCGAGCACGCTCACGGCGAAGCGCTCCGCGCGCGCGAACACGTCGTGGGAGCGCGCGCGGCGGTCGATCGACACGAGCACGAGCGGCGGGTCGAGTGACACCGAGAGAAAGGCGCTGACCGTGATCCCGAGCACCTCGTCGGCGTCTTCCACGGTCACGACGGTCACCCCGCTGGGAAAGCGGGACAGGGCATCTTTGAACGACTTCGCGTCTACGGGCATGGGGCGGCTGTAGTGCGCGCGCGCCGACGCGGCAAGCGGAGGACACTCCCCGACACGTCGTTACCGAAATGTCGTGCGATGGACCAGGATCGACGCCTGTGGTACCTGCGCTCCAGGTCCTACCGATGTCCCTACGAATCCGCTTCGGCGCCCCCCGCGCAAATTGGCTCCCCCTCGGCGTCGCGTCCGCGAGTATCGCGTTCGACGAGGTGCTCGCGGCGTCTCCCTCCGACCCCGTGCACGGCATCGCGGAGGCCGCGCTGGCCGCGGCGTCCGGCCAGGTCGGCGAGTGTGTCCTGTTCACCGAGCCCGAGACGTACGCGCTCTCCTTCGTGCCCGTGCCCGGCGGGGTGCGCCTCGAGATGAAGGTGTGGCCCGATCACCGCCGCGTCGCGCACGCGGGCGTGCGGGTGTTCCAATCCACCGACACCTCGGACAACGTGTTGGTGCCCGTGTGGCGCGGGCTGCGCGAGCTCGGTGGCCGCTGGCCGGCAACGCCGAGCTCCTGGCGCGCGCCGTTCCCGAGCGCCACGGTCGACAAGCTCGGGCGCGCGCTCGGCGCGGCCTGACGGCGGCCGCGTCAGCGGCAGCCGTCCCCCGCGCCGATGTTGTTGGTCTCCATACACTCGAAGACGCGCCCGAAGCCGTCGCCCGCGTCGTCCACCACCACGCGCACGTCGGCCCCGGCGGGCACCTCGAAGCGCAGATGCGCGGAGACCCCGCCGACATCCACAACGTCGTCGGTCCAGCGCGTGTCGGCGAGCGCGCCGTCCACGTACACCGACACCGGCACCCCCGCGCGCAGCCGCGCCGCGCCGGCGTTCCCGACCGCCGCGTGCACCACCAGCCACCCGTCCGCGCACGCTTCGAGGCACACGTCCGCGAGGGGCACGGCGTCCGCGAGGGCGCCGGCGCTCACGGGGTCGATCGTGCCGCTCCGGAAGGTGTTGTAGGTGGGCCAGTTCGAGAGCGGACGGGCGGGCACCCGGAGGGCGTCGTCGATGTTGGTGACACTGTAGGCGTGTTGGTTCCACACGCGACGGTTGGTGGCCCAGCTGCCGTCTGCGGAGCCGAGCACGTACAGGCCCTGGGCGGGCGTGTCGCTGTGGGCGCCGCCGTTCGGGACCACGATCTCGGTGGCGCCGTCGCCGTCGACATCCACGATGACCGGGAGCTCGTGCAGCGTGCGCGAGCTGTGCGTGTCGTCCTGCAGGCGAACCGCCCCGGTCGCGCCGTCCAGAATCCAGAGCGCCACTTCGTCGGCGTACACCACCTCGAGGCCGCCGTCGCCGTCGAAGTCGAAGAACGCCGCCCCCGTCGAAGACGACGACGCGTCCGTCACGGGCACGCTCCAGAGCACGGTGCCGTCGGCCTCGTAGACGGTGTAGGTCGCCGCGTCGCCCACGCCGATCTCCGGCGCGCCGTCGGCGTCGAGGTCGCCGATGGCGGGCGGGCCGCCGATGCCGCTCCCCGCGAGGGCGACCTCGGTGCGCAGCCCGCAGCGCGCGTCGAACACGCGCAACCACCCGTTGGCCACCACCACGAGCTCGCCGGTGCCGTCCAGATCGAGGTCGGCGACGGCGGGGAAGCCGTCCTCGCGGCCGGTGGCGCACAGGGTGGATCCATCGGGGGCGTAGAGCGCCGCGCCGGTCACCACTTCCTGCTGCCCGTCGCCGTCGAGATCGGCGCCGAAGCTCATCCACCCGGCCTCGCTGAACCCGGCCGGCCGCCCGCCGCCGAGCGCCCCGGTGGCCCGCACCGCCCCGGTGGCCCCCTCGAGGATCGTGGCGCCTACCATCACCTCCACCGTCCCGTCGCCCTCGAGGTCGGCCAGGGCGGGCGCGTGCCCGCCGCACGCGATGGAAGCGTCCGCGGCGTACCACTTCAGCGTCAGCGACGGCGTGTACGCCGCCACGCGGCACGCGCCGCCGGACGCGGGCGGCGGGGGCATCCACGGCGGCGTGGCGCCGAACAGGCGGCCCCAGGCCCATCCGCCCGTCGAGGGGCGCACCACCACGTCCGTGTCGGTCCCGCCGCCGGTGTCGTCCGCGCCGGACGCGGTGTCGGTGCCGCCGCCGGGGTCGCCCGGGGGCCCGCCCACGACGTTCACGACAATCACGATCTCGGGCACGCCGTCGCCGTCGACATCGCCGAGGGCGGCGTTGGAGTAGCGGTACGGGAAGATCTGGGCGTCGTCCTGCTCCACCTTCGACACCGCGTTCACCGGCGTGCCGGTGCGCCCGTCGACGATGCGGAGCACGCCGTGGCTGTTCGCGTCGTCGGCGCCGCCGTCGTCCGTCACCACCACGATCGACGAGGGATCGTCCGCGTCCACGTCGCCGTCGGCGTCGCCGTCGAAGAGCGGCCCCACGACCGGCGCCATGAGCACGTGGCCGTACTCGGGCCAGTTGCCGAGCGTGCGCGCCTCCCACTCGATCACCGTGTCGAGGGTGCCGGTGGCCGCGGTGGAGAGGCACGTCGCGTCGGACGACACCGCGGCGTCGATCGACGGGTCGCCCAGGCACACGTCGGTGACGCTGCCGCCGGCGGTGTCGGGCCCGCCGCGGCTCGCGGTGTCCGTCACGTCTTCCTCGGGCTTCAGCCCGAAGAGGTTGTAGTCGCTGCACCCCGCGAGGAGGCCGGCGGCGGCCCATCCGGCCAGCACCGCGCGCGGCACGGAGAGGGGGCGCGAGCGGGGCGGACGTGCCATGCTCGAACGCTACCACCGCGCGCGCGGCGCGGCGAGCGAATCCGTCGACGCACGCGGCTTCAACGCCCGCGCAGGCGCTCCACCATACGGCCGAGCCCGCCGGCACGCGCCCTCGGCACGCGAACGGGACGCTCCCCGCGCAGCACGGCGTCGACGAACGAACGCACCCCGTCGGCGTCGATGTCGCCGGTGAGGTAGCCGTCGGCCCGCCACGCCTCGGTCACCACGTCGGCCGGGCGCGGCGGCCGCCCCGCGGCGTACACCGCCACGCGGTCGATGGGCCGCACGTCGGTGCGCAAGGTGCGGCACGCGCGCAACACCTCATCCGCATTTTGTCGGTCCATGGCGAACAAGACGAGCTCCGGCCGCCGAGAGCGCGCGGCCCGGAGGGGGTCTTCGCCCGGCGGGAGCGGGAAGACGTCGAAGCGCCCGGAGAGCGCGGCCACCACGAGCAGCCGGAGGCGCGGGCTGTCGTCGGCCACCAGGATGCGGGGCCGGATGAGGGAGGCGTCCACGGGGGCGGGAGCATAGCCGAGCGCTCGGATCGCGGCTGTTCGTTGCTCTCCGGGCTCCGACTCGGATACCGTGACCCGAGCGACGAACCCAGGGGACCCCATGGCATCCGAGAGCACCGACCGCCTCAACCAGATTTCCGCCGAGCTCGCGGGCATCCTGGAGTCCCGCATCCAGGAGCTCCTCGGGGCCATGAAGGCCGCCGAGCAAGCGACGCGCCAGGTGGTCTCCACGGAGATGGAGATCCAGCGCTACCAGCAGCTCCAGGAAGGCCTCCAGAGCGAGATGGCCGATCTCGGCCAGCAGACCGACGCCCTCCGCGCCCGGGCCGACGAGGTACGCGCCCAGCACACGGGCCTCACGTCCGAGCGCGACCGCCTCCGCGACCAGGTAGACCGCTTCGAGCGCGATGTCCGCGAGTCCGACGCGCAGATCGAAGAGCAGCGTGGCCGCCTGCGCGGGCTCGAGGAGGAGAGCGAGTCCCTCCGCCGCGAGAACACCGATCTGCGCACGAAGATCAAGACGCTCGAAGAGAACGTCGTCCGCATGCGGAAGCTCCGCGAGGAGCTGATGATGAGCATCTCTGGCCTCTCGCAGCAGATGGCCTCGCTCAACATCGGCGCCAAGGAGTAGCCGGCCATGCCGGCACAACCCCCTGCGGGGGTCGGCCCCGACGCCGAGGCCCTCGCGGCCGCGCGCAGCGTGCTCGCCACCCTCTCGGCCGGCCGCGCCGCGCTCCTGCAGCTCGCCGGCGCCCACCTCCCGTTCGACCGCGTCCTCGCGCTCCACCGCGCCGCCGCCGACGAGGGCACCTGGTTCGACGAGGCCGGCGGCATGCTCGAGCGCCGCCTCGCCGTGTCCGGTCGCCTCGCCCGGGTCTCGCGGCCCAGCTTCGTCGCCCCGCCGCCCAGCTTCGCCGCCCCGCCGCCCAGCTTCGTCGCCCCGCCGCCCCCGGTCGCG
>CAXNIN010000298.1:0-5666 GCA_964202365.1 Myxococcota bacterium
TCCGAATCGCTGAGCACTACCGGACGACCTGCAGCTTCATCACCGTCTTGCCGCACCCGATCGTGTCGCCGGTCTCGAGCTTGGTCACCGAGGCCCGCCGACCGTTGTGGTAGGTGCCGTTCGTGCTGCCAAGGTCGCGCAGGAAGATCATTTCGCGGCCGAAGACCTCGATCACCGAGTGACGCCGGCTGACCTCGCCGTCGGAGAGCGGAACTTCGCCCGCGCGCCGGCCGACGTTCACGTTTCCCCGGGTGAACCGGAACACCTTGCCGGTGTCCTGCCCGGCGACGACCTCCACGAGCGCGTTGAGGCCGGGAGGGAGGCGGAGATCCTGCCCGATGACGTCGGCGGTGGAGCGGGTTCGCTCGGCGCTTCCGGCGAGCTCCACGAGCTCTTCGTCGAGGAGCCAGGCGATCTCGAGCTGGTTGCTCGGGGACTCGCGGACCGCGGCGTCCTCCCCTTCGAGCGAGGGCTCGGAGGCGCCGGTGAACAGGATGAGCCGCGTGGACCCGATCGCGATCTCGTTGCCGGGCTTGAGCACCACCTCGCGCACGAGGCGCCCATCTACCATGGTGCCGTTCGTACTTCCTAAATCCTGCAGAACGTACTCGCCGTTGCGCGCGACGATCTGGCAGTGACGGCCGCTTACGAGGGGGTCGTCGAGGAGGAGGTCGCCCTCTTTCCGGCCGACGACCAGGGGCTCACGCGGGGGCAAAGGGACGTTCATCCCCTGGCGTACTCCCGCGACGATCTTTAGGAAGGACCTGGACATCTATCGAGCGACCACCCGCGACGACGACCGGCGGCGCGCGCCCCGATGGTACTGGTGGTACCGCCCGGGGAGTTCACGCCCGAGGAGGCCCGCGGCGTACTCGCCGGCGTCGGCAAGGGCGTCGAGATCGATGCCGGTGGAAACCCCCATCTCCTCGAACATGTAGACCATGTCCTCGGTGGCGAGGTTGCCGGCGGCCCCGGGCGCGTACGGGCACCCGCCGAGGCCCGCGACCGAGCCGTCGAACGTGCTGATGCCGACGCGCCACGCGGTGAGCGCGTTGGCGAGGGCGGTGCCGCGCGTGTCGTGGAAGTGGACCGCGAGGCGGTCGAGCGGGATGCCGGCGTCGACCAGAAAGCCGATGACCCGCTCGATCTGGAGCGGGGTTCCCATGCCCGTGGTGTCGCCGAGGACGATCTCGTCGGCCCCGGCGGCGAGGAGCCGCTCGGCGATCGCGAGCGACGCTTCGGGCGCGACGTGGCCTTCGTAGGGGCAGCCGAAGACCGTCGAGATGTAGCCGCGGGTGCGCATGTTCTCGTCGCGCGCGACGCCGAGCACCTCTTCGATGCCGGCGAGGCTCTCGCGGACGGTGCGGTTGACGTTCTTCTTGTTGTGCGTCTCGGAGGCCGAGAGGAACGTGGCGATGCCGCCGATGCCGCTCTCGAGCGCGCGTTCGAGGCCGACGCGGTTGGGGACGAGGCCCCAGAAGCGCGCCGACGTCTCTCTCGGGAGGAGCGCGACGAGCTCCGCGGCGTCCGCGAGCTGCGGAATCCAGCGCGGCCGGACGAAGCTCGTGACCTCGACGTCCGGAAGGCCCGCCGCCGCGAGCCGCGCGATCAACTCGGCCTTCTCGGCCGTGGGCACCACCGCGGCCTCGTTCTGGAGCCCGTCGCGGGGGGAGACCTCGTAGATTCGCACCGAGGAAGGTGTCATCCCGATCCTCTTAACACGGATCGCAGCGGATCCGGCTGGAGCACGAACACGAGGATGGCCGTCCAGGCATCCGCCCGGGCGCGCGACTGTTCGACGGCGACCCACCCCGCCTCTTCGGCGAGGGACGCGGACACTTCAGCGCCGCGGCCTTCGGGGCGACGGTGGAGGTACAAACAGCCGCCCCGCACGCCGCGCAGCACGTGCCGCTGGACCGCGTAGCCGCGGAACCGATCTTCGTGGCCTTCGGGCCAGGGTTCGGCGTAGACGGCGTTCGCCTCGTGGAGCGCCTCGGCCAGATCGGTGGTGACGAGGACCGCCGCGCGGGTGACCGCCGCCCGCTCGCGCGCCCAGGTGACACGCTCGAGGTCGGGCGCGAAACCGACCGGATGCGCGACCGCTACCGAGAGGCCGAGCGTGCAGCCCGCGACGAGCAGATCGGAGAGGAGGCCGGCGCTGTCGCCGACCCAGGCGAGCTTTAGACCGTCGAGCCCGCCGAGACCGCGCTCGAGCACGAGCAGATCGGCGAGCGCACCCGCGGGATCCCCGCCGGGCCCGCCGCCTTCGATGACGGGCGCGGGCGACCGCTCGGCGAGGGCCGCGAGGAAGGCCGGAGGGAGCCCGACGCCGACAAGGGCGGCGTGCATGGCGCCGAGGCGCTCGCCGGCGACCAGCGGATGCCCGAGGCGCGCGACTTCTTCCGGGCCGTAGGTGACCACGCGCAGGCCCGCGAGGGCCGCCCCCGCCTCGATCGCCGCGCGGACGTACGGCGCTGGCTCGGCGCACAGAACCGCGATCGGCGCGACGGCGTGAAGCACCGCGCGCTCTCCGCGACGCGCTCCCGCAGCGCGTTCCCGGAGCTCACGGAGCGCCGCAACGGACAGGCTGCCGAGGTGGAGGAGGGAGGGGATGCGGGCCTCGCCGGATGGAGGAGCGTATCGTGGGGGCGCGAACGGCACACCCGGGCGCCCGCGCGTGCGGACGGCGGCGGTCAGGCCCGCCAGCGCGCGTCGGGCTGGGCGAACACGGCGTCGGCGCCGTCGTGGATGGACGCCACCCGCACCGCTTCGGCGCCGAAGTGCTTCGCGAGCTCCCCCCGAAACAACCCGTGGAGCGGCCCCTCGAGATCGGGGCTGGAGACGACCCGGATGCGCGCGACCGGCGGCGCGGGAATCGTCGCGAGCCACGCCGCATTCGCCGCCTCCCGGCGACGGGCCTGTTCGCGGGTGACGCCGGTGAGCACCAGCGCGATCGGCACGCCCGCGGCGTCGTCGAAGCGGATGCGCCCCATCGGATCATCGGACACCCCGCGGGCGCTCACCCGGAGCGTGTCGAGCCACGGCGCGCCTTCCGTCGGCGCGGAGACCTCCCCCGCGGGGCGCACTCGCACGGAGTCCCGGGTGAGCGGGCGAGCGGGGGGCGGCGGGGCCGGCGCGCGCTTGCCGAGGATGCGCGCGGCGAGGAGCGCGCCCCCGGCGAGCGTAAATGGAATCCACAGGGCGAAGCCGAAGGATGTTTCGACCTCGACGAGCGCGACGGCGAGCGGCGAGGCGCGGTCGAACACCGAGAGCCAGGCCAGGACCGCGGACGCGAGGAGAACGACGACGGGGACCACCATGCGCGCGATGATACTGGACGCGTGGCGGCACGGGCGGCCGCCCGATCTGGTTAGGCGATCGCATGAGCTCCGCCAACGAGACCCCGCCCGCCGAAGGCGCCGCCACGCCCGCGGCCACCGCTTCTCACGACACCGGCACGCCCCAGGCGTTGCTCGACTTCATGCTGCAGGGGTGGGCGCCCCGAACCGGCGACGGCTGGGAGCCGGTGAAGCACGCTGCCGCGCACCGCGCCCGCCGCGCCGCGCTCTCCGCGCGTTTCCCAGGCGAGACCCTCCTCATCCCCACCGGGCAGGAGAAGGTGCGCGCCAACGACACGCACTACCGGTTCCGCCCCTCGAGCGACTTCTACTGGCTCACGGGCTGCCACGAGGCCGACAACGTGCTCGCGCTCGTTCCCGACGGCGCGGGGCACCGGTCGGTGCTCTTCGCCGAGCCCACCGGCCGCGACAGCGCCCGCTTCTTCACGGACCGCCACAAGGGCGAGTTGTGGGTGGGCGCGCGCCTCGGGCTCGAAGGGAGCCGGCAGCGCTTCTGCGTGGACGAATGCCGGTCGCTCGCCGACCTCGACCGGTTTCTCGCGGGCCTCGGCGACGCCCGCCGCGTGCTCCGCGGCCTCGACGCCCGCCTCGACACCCTCGACGCGTCCCCCGCCGACGCCGAATTCGCGACCTGGCTCTCCGAGGCGCGCCTCGTGAAGGACGCCGGCGAGATCAACGAGCTCCGCATCTCCATCGACGCGACGAAGCGCGGCTTCGACGACGTGATCCGCAACCTCCGCACGAGCCCCACCGAGCGTTGGGTGGAGGGCATCTTCGGCCTGCGCGCGCGCGTCGACGGCAACGACGTGGGCTACGGGACGATCGCCGCCTGCGGCGCGCACGCCTGCACCCTCCACTGGACGCGCAACGACGGCGCCATGCGCCCCGACGAGCTGCTCCTCCTCGACGCCGGCGTGGAGGGCCACCACCTCTACACCGCGGACATCACCCGAACGTTGCCGGTCGGCGGCCGTTTCTCCGCCCCGCAGCGCCGCATCTACGAGCTGGTGTGGCGCGCGCAGCAGGCCGCGTTCGCGACGATTCGCCCGGGGGCCCAGTTCCTCGACCCGAACAAGGCGGCGATGGATGTGCTCGCGCAGGGCCTCTACGACCTCGGGATTCTCAAGGTGGAGCCTGCCGAAGCCCTGCGGGAGGACCGCCTCCTGCACAAGCGGTGGACGCTCCACAACGTCAGCCACATGCTCGGCATCGACGTGCACGACTGTGCGAAGGCGCGCGCGGAGAGCTACAAGTTCGGCAAGGTGGAGGCCGGGATGGTCTTCACGGTGGAGCCGGGGCTCTACTTCCAGCCCGACGACCTGACCGTGCCCGAGGAGTACCGCGGCATCGGCGTGCGCATCGAGGACGACATCGTGGTGACCGCCGACGGCTACGAGAACCTCTCGGCGCACGTGCCGTCGTCCGCGGACGACGTCGAGGCCTGGATCGCGGAGCTCTGGAAGTAAGGGTTCGGGGGGGCGGTTCTCCCTCCCGAGGGGGCAGGGGCGTCGCGAGCCGGGACGGGCGTCGGCGGCGCGTGCGGACGGGGCGCGGCGCCCGCGTCGGTCAGTGTGCGTCGCCACCGAGGGCGCGTTGCACCACCTCGACGAGGTCGTCCAGGGTGTTGGGCACGACGACCGGCGCCCACCGGTTGCGTTCGCGGAGCCGCGTCTCCAGGCGACTGCGCTCGGCGAGCGCCGCGGGGCCGCCCACGATCAGGAGGTCGACCTCGTGGCGCCCGAGGGCTTTCAGGCCCGCCTCCGGGCCGACCACGCCGATGGCGTCGTATCCGCCGGACCGGAGAGACTCCGTGGCGTACCGGGTGAGCGCGGGGTGGCTGCCGACGATGAGGATGGTGGCCATACCCCTCTCCCTAACCACTCCGGCGCCCAGACCGTTCAGAACCCGGCGCCGACCGTGACGCCCGCGAACCCCACCGCCGGGCTCGCCGCGCCGATCACCTCGGGGGCCCCCGGAATCCACGCGACGCCGCCGCCCACCTCGAACGCGACGTACGTGCGCGGGTGCGGCCACCACCGCGCCTTGACGCCCGCCGAGGCCTCGGCGCCGGCGGCCTCGATCTGCCCTTCGACCGCGGGCCCGGTGCGGAAGCCGGGGGCGTCCGCGCCGCTCTGCACCTCCGCGAGGCCCGCGCCCACGACGAGCGACGCCTCACCGGCGCCCCGCCGTACGCGCGCGGCCGCATAGCGCACCCGGTAGTGCGACATGTCGGGGACGTCCCGGTTGTGGAGCACGCCGCCACCGTTGCCGCACGCTTCGACGGAGAGGCGGTCGAGCGGCGTGACC
>CAXNIN010000299.1:0-5580 GCA_964202365.1 Myxococcota bacterium
GAAGCAAGAAGATCATCAGGCGATCGGCCCTTCGGGCTCTGGATTGACCGCGGTCAGGCTCTTCGTCGTCGGGGGGGTGAGCGCGCCGCAAACGCTGGTCGTGGTCATCGGTTCGCGCTCCTGAGCAACATTATCGTGCCGACGCGCGCCGGCACCCCCGCCGTCTCGGCTTGCCGTCACCCCGAGCCGCCACCGGGAGGTCCACGCCCGCCCCTACGCCACCACCACAACCTCCAGCACCGGCCCTGCAGAGATCCGGAGCGCCCCGTCGAGGGGGGCCAGCTCGCCGTCGACCATGTAGAAGGCCGGTCGCGACGGGCTCACCTCGACTACCCGCACGGTGTCGAGGTGAACGGCGACATCGGGGCGGCCGAGCGCGACGAGGCCGGTGCGGAGCGCGCCGGGCCAGGCGTCCACGGTGAGCACGCGAACGTGGCCTGCGGGACGGGGCGCGCCCCACGACGCGGGCAGGGGGAGCCGGGTGTCGAGGGCCGCGGCGTAGAGCCCGGCGAGGTGGCCGGCGCCGCGCGGGCGGCCGTCGCAACGCGCGATACCTTCCCACCCGCGCAACATCCGCGCGGCGAGCCGGCCCCCGACGAGCGCGCTCGCGACCGTGGTGGCGCCGAGCGCGCGCACCGCGCCGGGCCCGCGCGCGCCCCGCCGCACGAACTCCGCGGGGAGGTCGGCGAAGAGCCCGAGGCCGAAGGTGAACGCGAGGCGGTCGCCGACACAAAGGGGCTCGACGCGCCGGGTGCGCACGGGAGCGCCCGCCGCGAGGGCCTCGACCAGCCGTACGGGCGTGGTGCCGCACCCGCGCGTGGTCACGCCGAACGTGCCGCCGTGGAGCAGGAGCAGGCGCGGCAGGGTGGGCCCCCACGCGCCCACGAGCGCGTTGAGCGCGGCGTGCACCGTGCCGTCGCCGCCGCACACCGCCACGAGGTCGCGCCCTTCCCGCCGCCAACGCCGGAAGATCGCGGGCAACGCGGCGGCGTCCTCGGTCTCGACCACCTCCCCGAGCGGCGCGAACGCCCGCGCCAACGCTCGGCGCCTGTCCGGCCAGCGCGCGTTGGCCCACGCCCAGGGGTTGATCACGAGCCCCGCGCGCGGGCTCACGCGGCGAGGTCGCGTAGGATCACCATGTTGAACGCCGCGTCGAGCCCGCCGTGCACTTCGATGCGCCCGCCCGGCACCGCCTCTTCGACGAGCGCCGCGAGCGCGTCCCGCGTGTAGACGGCGTAGTCCTCGCCGCCCGCGAGCACGCCCAGGGTGCTCACGCCGCGGTTGAAGAGGTGGTACGGCGTGTGTCGGCGGATGCGCCTGGGTTTTCCGAAGGCGTACGTCAGCAGCGACGCCTCGGGGTGGATGACGCACAGGGCGCCGCCGGGCCGGAGCGCGCGCCGCGCGGCCCGGAGGGTCTGGAGCGCGCCGGGGCGCGGCAGGTACAGGCTGCGCTTGAAGAGCACCACGTCGAAGCCCTCGGCTTCGGCGGCGAGCCCCGGGAGGGGGTCGTCTTCGAGGCGCGCGAGCACCGGGATCACGCGGGGGTCTTCCACAACCTGGTCGAGCATCGCGCGACTCACGTCGACGGCGTAGACGCACGCGGCGCCCCGATCGAGGAACTTCCGGGTTACAACCCCGGGCCCGCAGCCCACGTCCGCCACGGTGGCCCCCCGCACGTGCCCCAGGCGGGCGAACAACGCGTCGTCGAGCCCGTGCGCGAGCGGCCCGTACGTGCGCCGGTAGAACCGCGCCGAAACATCCCACGCCCACGCGCCCACTCCCCACCTCCGCACTGGCCTTTCCCCTTCCCATAGGCACGGCGGCGGGCGGCGCGCGCCCGGTTGGGTAGGGGCGCTCACCGCGCGCCGTAACGCAGTTGACACCGTTCTCCGGCGGTGCTTGCATGCCCGCCCATGCTCGCGCTCGTGCTCCTCTCCGCCTGCGGCCCCTCCGGAATCGGGCTCGCGTCCGTGCCCGAGCGGGACGCGCGCGACGACACCGCGGCGCCCGACGACACCGGGGCCCCCGAAGACCCGCCCGTGGTCACCGAGGAGACCGCCCCGCCCTTCGACGACGCCGCGTCGAACGACTGGCTCTTCGCGCTCGACCGCGTGCACGACATCTCCATCACGCTCCCGGAGGCCTCGCGCGCCTCCCTCCTGGCCGCCCCCTACGTGTGGGCCGAGGGCGACATCACCATCGACGGCGAGGCGGTGCCGTCGGTGGGGGTGCGCCTGCGCGGCAAGATCGGGTCGTTCCGGGCGCTCACCGCGAAGCCCAAGTTCAAGATCGCGTTCAACGAGTTCGTGGAGGACCAGCGCTTCTACGGCCTCGAAGAGCTCTCGCTCAACAACTCCGTCGTCGACTGCGCGTACACGAAGGAGGTCGTCGGCTACCGCGTGTACGACGCCCTCGGCGTGAAGTCGCTGCGCTCGTCGTACGCGCGCGTGACGGTCGACGGCGCCGACTACGGCCTCTACGTCGTGCTCGAGACCCCCAACGACCGCTGGCTCGACCGCGTGTACGACGCGCCCGACGGCAACCTCTACGACGGCAAATACGTCTGGTACGGCGAGTACAACTACACGCTCCTCGACTTCGGGGCCGGCGTCGACACGCTCTTTCAGCTCGAAGAGGGCGAGGACGTCGCCCACGCCGACATCGCCGCGGTCTCGGCCGCGCTCGTGGCGCACCAGGGAACACCCGGCTTCTACGCCGCGATGGGCGAGGTGGTGGACTGGGACGCGTTCCACCGCCTCACCGCGGTGGACCAGCTCATCGGCCACAACGACGGCTACTCGATGAACACGAACAACTACCGCGTGTACTTCGACCCGGAGGACGGCAAGGCCGATCTCCTCCCGTGGGACCTCGACTATACCTTCCTCTACGACTACCAGTGGGGCCTCTCCTGGGGCGCCGCCAACGGCAACCTCACGTACGCGTGTTTCGCCGACCCGACGTGCGCCGCCGCGCAGCGCGCCGTGGTCGCCGAGCTGCTGACCACGTTCGAGAGCACCGACTGGGTGGGCCTCCTCGACCACGTCGACGGCCTCACGTACGCGCACACCCAGGACGATCCGCGTCGCGAGTGCCTCGCCACCGACGTCCAACCGAACCGGGACTACGTCCGGGCCTGGCTGGCGGGAAAACCCGCCGAGCTGCGCGCCTGGTGGGGGATCTGATGCTGTTGTTCCTGCTGAGCTGCTCGGAGCCCTTCTCGTCCGAAGACACCGCCGACGCCGACGACACCGCCGACGACACCGCCGCCGACACCGACACCGCCCCCATCGACACCGACCGCGAGACCGGCGACATCCCCGACATCCCGCTCGAGCTCTGCATCAACGAGGTGATGCCCGACAACGAGGCGTCGGCCGCCGACGAAACGGGGTTCTTCCCGGACTGGATCGAGCTCCACAACCCGGGCGCCGCCGCGATCGACCTCGAAGGCTGGAAGATCACCGACTACCGCCTCGAGCCCGACCGCCACACCCTCGGCGCGCTCACGCTCGAGCCCGGCGGGTTCCTCGTGCTCTGGGCGGACGAGCTGCCGGAGACGGGCCCGAACCACCTCGGGTTCAAGCTCGGCGCGGAGGGCGGCGAGGTGGCCGTCTTCGCGCCCGACGGCCGCGGCTCCGTACTCACGTACGGCCCGATGGCGGCGGACTTCTCGCTCGTGCGCGTGCCGGACTGCTGCGAGGGCGACGCCTGCCTCGGCTACGACTTCCGCGGCAGCCCCGGCGAGTCGAACGTCGAGCCCGTCTTCGACGACGTGCCGCTGCTGCCGGCCGGAAGCACCTGGAAATACTGGGATCAGGGCGTGAACCCCGGCGCCGGCTGGCAGGCCGCCGGCTTCGACGACAGCCTGTGGCCGAGCGGCGTCGGCCCCCTCGGCTACGGCGACACCCACCTCGTCACCACCGTGGGCTACGGCGCCGACGCCTACGCGAAGCACGTCACCACCTGGTTCCGCGCCACGTTCGAGGGCCCGCCGGTGGCGCTCGACGCGCTCACGCTCTCGGTGTTGCGCGACGACAGCGCCGTCGTCTACCTCAACGGTATCGAGGTCGCGCGCGAGAACCTCCCCGAGGGCGACCTCACGGATGCAACGCTCGCCCTGGCGTCCATCGGCAGCGCCGACGAGACGTCCTACTTTGACGTTGTGCTCGACCCCGCCTGGGTCGTAGAGGGAACGAACACCCTCGCGGTCGAGGTGCACCAGTCCGCGCCCGACTCGAGCGACCTCGGGTTCGACCTCGCCGTCACGGGCCAGGTCGAGGTCACGCCGTAGGGGTCAGAAGGCGTAGGTCAGCGCGAGCGTGGTGCCGGTCTGGAGGCTGATGCCCTCGCAGAGCAGGTTGTCGGGGTCGGCCGCGCAGTCGATCTGGGCGGTGAGGAGCGGGTCGCGCACGAAGACGATGGACTCGGACAACGTGAGGTTGCCGGTGAGCTTCACGTCGAACGTGAGCGTGTTGCGGAGGATGGACTCGTCCGCGAGGGCCGCCCCGAAGTCGCCGTCGGGGTTGAGCGTGGGGAGAAACTCGAGGGTGTCCTTGAGCTTCACGGCGCCCGCGCCCAGCTCCGCGCGCACGCGGAACGAGCCGCGAAGCTTGGAGAACGTGCAGTGGCCGTCTTCCGAGAGGGTGCGGGCGTCGCACGTTTCGCCCGCCGCCACGGAGATCGAGCGGAAGTTCCACACCGGCGCGAAGCTCGCGTCGAGCGTGAAGATGCCCGTGGGGAGGATGTCGTACTTGAAGCCGATCGGCGCCACGAGCAGGTCGACGTCGAGGTTGGCGACGGGGTTGCGCTCCACCGCGGTGAAGAGAAACGCGGTGACGGGCCCGAAGAGCTCGTTGTAGTCGAACCCGACGCCGGCCTTGAGCTGGTCGTTGGTGAGCTCGCCCTTGGCCTCGGCGCGGTTGTAGGTGGCGTAGGCGCCGAACTCGAGCGGGTCGGTGGCGTACACGGCGGGCGACGGCTTGCGCGACACGGTGAACCCGGCGGTCACGGCGGTGGTGCGCACGTCGCTCGCGGTGCCGACACCGGCGTTCACGCCGACCGCGAGCTTCGTGGGCGGGGGCGGCGCGGCTTCGCGGTCGGACACGGTGCGGGCCACGAGCGCGCCGTCGGCGCCGCGGGTCTCGGTGCGCACGGGCTCGCCGTTTTCGCCGTACGTGTAGGTGGTGACGCTGGTGCCGGCGCCCGGCGTGGTCACCTGGCGGGTGGTGAGCTTGCCTTCCGTGTACCCGAACACTTCCGACAAGGTGACGATTCCGTCGGCGACCACGGTGTGGGTCGCCGTGGTGTTGTCGGCGTTGTGCGTCCACGCCTGGTACACGAGCGTGTCCGATCCGGTGGTGCGCTCTTCCGTGAGGTTGCCGGCCGCGTCGTACTGGAACGCGGTCTCCGACTGGAGCACGCCGCCGTCGAACACGATGCGCCGCACGATGCGGCCGTCGCTGTTCCACACCTCGCGCGTCTCCTTGCCGGCGCTCTCGGGCGGTGCGTACCCCGTAGCGGGGAGCGCGGCGGTGGCGGCGGGCGGGGCGGGGGCCGCGGGGGCCGCGGCGGGAACCC
>CAXNIN010000300.1:0-5454 GCA_964202365.1 Myxococcota bacterium
CAGGTCACCCCGTCGGCCGCGAGCTCGTCGATGTCGCCGTCGCAGTCCTGGTCCACGCCGTCGCACGTCTCGATGCCGAGCGGGTTCACGCCCTCGTCCGTGTCGTCGCAGTCGGTGCCGCGCGCCGCGTAGCCCGCGTCCACCCGGCACGCCTCGATGCCGGCGTCGGGGTCCCCGAAGCCGTCGGCGTCGGCGTCCACGAAGATGAGACGCATGTCCACCGCGGTGACGTCGATGCCACCGTCGCAGTCATCGTCGCGACCGTTGCAGCGCTCGGGCGCGCCGGGCCACACGGTGGCGCGGGTGTCGTCGCAGTCGCTCGCGTCGCGCGCCACGTTGGGCGCATCGAGGCAGGCGATCACCATCACGTTGGGGTCGCCGTGGCCGTCGCCGTCGACATCGGCGTGCGCTTTCACGGCGTCGATGGCGTCCTCATCGGTCGCGCCGTCGCAGTCGTTGTCCACCTGGTCGCACACCTCGGCGGCGCCGGGGTTCGCGATCGCGGCGCGGTCGTCGCAGTCGGTCGCATCGGCGACGTAGCCCTCGGGCGCGTCGCAGGCGCGGTGGTACACGTCGGGGGTGCCGAAGCCGTCGGCGTCGAAGTCCAGGTGCCACGCGGTGGCGTCCACCGCGTCGTCCTCGTCGGACACGCCGTCGCAGTCGTTGTCCACCTCGTCGCACACCTCGGCGGCGCCGGGGTTCGCGATCGCGGCGCTGTCGTCGCAGTCCGTCGCGTCGGCGACGTAGCCCTCGGGGGCCGCGCACGCGCGCGTGTCGCCGGCCGGGTCGCCGAAGCCGTCCGCGTCGGCATCGGCGTAGTACATGCTGGCGTCAATCGCGTCGTTGTCGGCGGCGCCGTCGCAGTCGTCGTCCACGTCGTTGCACACCTCGGTGGCCTCCGGGTGCACCGCCGCGTCACCGTCGTCGCAGTCGTCCGCCGCGTCCACGAAGCCCGCGGGGGCCTCGCACGCGTCGATCACCTCGACGTCGTCGCCGAAGCCGTCCGCGTCGGCATCGACATACCACACGCCACCGTCGGCGGCGGAGTCGTCGACCAGCCCGTCGCAGTCGTCGTCGGCGCCGTTGCACAGCTCGTCGGCGGTGATGTTCACCGCGTCGGACGCGTCGTCGCAGTCGGTGTCGTCGGCGAGGAACCCGGCGGGCGCCGTGCACGCGTACACGACGCTTGCGGGGTCGCCGAACCCGTCGTGGTCGGCGTCGGCGTACCAGGGGAGCACGTCGCACGGGGGCGCGTCGCCGGTGTCCGGGCCGGCCGTGTCGCCGGTGTCGCCGGTGTCGCCGGTGTCGCCGGTGTCGCCGGTGTCGCCGGTGTCGCCGGTGTCGCCGGTGTCGCCGGTGTCGCCGGTGTCGCCGGTGTCGCCGGTGTCCACCGTGTCGCCGGTGTCATCGACATCGGTGTCCGCCACGTCGGTGTCGTCGCCGCCCGTGTCGCCGGGCACGGACACGCCGGTGTCCGCTACGTCGGTGTCGTCGCCATCCGTGTCGTCGCCATCCGTGTCGTCGCTCCCCGTGTCACCGGGCACGGAGACGCCGGTGTCCTCGTCGTCATCGCCGTCGTCATCGCCGTCGTCATCGCCGTCGTCATCGCCGTCGTCATCGCCGTCGTCATCGCCGTCGTCATCGCCGTCGTCATCGCCGTCGTCATCGCCGTCGTCATCGCCGTCGCCGTCGTCGTCGTCGTCGTCGTCGTCGTCGCGATCGTCGTTCCCGCCGCCGTTGTCGTGATCGTCCGGGTCGTCCTTGTCGTCCCACGGCCGCCGGATGTCCTTGTTCCCGAGCCCGCCTTTGTCGTCCTTGCCGCCCTTGTCGGGGGCCTTCACGGTGGTGTCGGGGGTGTCGTCGCGCTTCGCCGGCGCGGCTGCGCTCTCCTTCTCCCAGCACCCCGCGAGCGTCGCGAGGAGCGCCGGGACGGCGAGCGCGCGGAGAGAGGCGTATACGCGGCGCACGGACATGGGAGCTCCACCTGCGGCCCAGGTCGCCGGATCGGCCCCCGCACTGAAGGGAGCGGCGCGCGATCGTGTTCGACGCGGTCGAATGTGTATTGCCCACTACCGCAGGTGCGGCACCCGCCGAGTCGCGCTCAACTTTCTCGCTAGACGACCCACCGGAAGGGGGGGGCAGCCGGCCCGCCCGAGCGCGGCCGCTGCGGCGACGGGGGCGGCGACGGGCGAGCGTCGGTGGCTCCAGGCGCCCGACGGGGGGGTGCTCCGCGTTAGACGCGGCGGTATGCACCCCATCGACATCGGCGCCGTGGCGCTGGCCGGCGCCATCCGCTCCCGCGCTGTGAGCAGCGAAGAGGCTGTTCGTATCTGCCTTGACCGCATCGCCGCCGGTGACGGGGAGCTCGCCTCCTTCGTCGAAGTTCACGGCGACGCCGCGCTCAAGGACGCGCGCAAGAAGGACGCGCGGCCGTCCGACGCGCCCTTCCACGGCGTGCCCATCGGCATCAAGGATCTGAACTTCATCCGGTTCCGCACCACCCGGTTCGGGTCGAGCGGCGGCATGCCCGCCATCTGGTCACCGATGGACGACGTGACGGTCAGCCGGCTCCGCGCGGCCGGGTTCGTGTTCATCGGGAAGACCGCCACGTCCGAGATGGGCGTGATCCCCATCACCGAGCCGGTCGGCCGGCCGCCCACTCGCAACCCGTGGGACACCACCCGCACCCCGGGCGGCTCGAGCGGCGGCGCGGCGGCGGCGGTGGCCGCGGGTTTTCTGCCGGTGGCCCACGGCAGCGACGGGGGCGGCTCGATCCGCATCCCGGCGTCCTTCTGCGGGCTCGTGGGCCTCAAGGCCAGCCGGGGCGTGATCCCCAACAACCTCGGCCTCAAGGACAAGCACATCATCTACACCTGCGGCGCGCTGGCCCGCTCCGTGGAGGACGCCGCGGCCATGCTCCGCGTGCAGGGCGGCCCGGTGGCGCCCCCGAAGGAAGGCCCGCTCCGCATCCGGCTGGTGCTCGAGGTGCCGATGGTCGCCACGGACCCGCACATCCGCGCGGCGATCGAGGCGACGGCGGGCGTGCTCGAAGCGGCCGGCCACCACATCGAGCTGGCCGAAGCGCCGCACGGCACGGTCGACGACTTCCTCCCCATCTGGCAGCGCCTGTTCGCGCAGATCAAGATCATGCGCTGGAAGCGCACCGAGCCTGTCACCCGCTGGCTCGGCGAGGTGGGGCTGGGCCTCGACCCCGCGTTCGTGCACGCCCGCCAGGCCGATCTCAGCGCGCGTTGGAGCACCTGGCTCGACGGGTGTGACGCGACGCTCACGCCCACCGTGTCGATCCCGCCCCCGGCGGTGGGGAGCCTCGCGGGGCTCGACGGAGAAGCGCAGTTTCGGCAGGCCGCGCTGCTCGGCGTCTGGACCGCGCCGTTCAACGTGACGGGGCAGCCGGCCGTGAGCGTGCCCGTGGGGATTCACCCCGGCGGCACACCCATGGGCGCGCAGCTCGCGGGGCCGATGGGGAGTGAGGCGACGTTGTTGGCCTTGGCGGCGCGTATCGAGGCCGCTCGCGGGTTGGGTGCGCGCGCGCCGGCGTGGGCGGGCGCCGAGAGGTGACACCCGACCAGCCGAAGAACCCGCTTCACGGTGTCACCTTGAGCGCCATCGTCACCGAGCTCTACCTCGCATACGGTTGGGAGGAGCTGGGAAGGCAGGTTCGTATCCAGTGCTTCCAGGTCGACCCATCCGTGGCGTCGAGCCTGAAGTTCCTGCGCCGGACGCCCTGGGCGCGCGAGAAGGTGGAGAGCTTCTACCTGTGGCACCTCCGCGAGCAGAAGCGCCGCGCCCGGTCGGAAGACGGGTAGCTCCCGGCGCCGTGCGCGCCTCCGCAACGGGTAGACAGCCGGAGGCGCACGGAGCCACCCTCGCTCGCCCTGGCACCCACGCACCGCGGCGGCGGAGCCGGCCGCCCCCTACAAATGATCGCGCGAATCGGGTACCGTCGCAGCAGGAGTACCAATGGCCTCACGATCGCCCCCTCGCCGCGCCCGCAGCACCGCTTGCGTTTGCTCCGCGTGTGGCCGCATCGTGGACGCCACGGAAGAGGCCTGCTCGAAATGTGGGGAGGCCCGGCCGAGCGTTGGGTGGGCGCCCCTCGGGATGCCGCGCCCCGCCGAAGGAGAGCCCGTCCTCAACGACGACTTCAACTTCGTCCCCGAAACGGTTGATACGAGCAACCTTATTTCGCTGCGAGGCATCACGCCGACGCGCCTCGAGGTCACGACGCTCCCCCCGGACGACGGTGAGCCGGTCAACGGCTGGCCGAGCCCGCCGCCGCCGGCCTCGCGCCGCCGCCCCGAGCCGCTCCGCGTGCGGATCGGACCGCCCAAGGGAGACGCGCCCCCCCCGGACGACCCCGCGACCGACGAGGAAGGCCCGTATGCCGGTCGGTATCGCCTCGAAGAAGCGCTGCCCGCCGCGCCCGGCACCCGGCGGCACCTCGCCGTTCAGGAGCCCGCGGTTCGCCGCGTACACCTCACCATCCTGTCGCGAGGCCGCCCCGCGGACGTTCAGGAAGGGCTCGAGTCGCGGTTCTTGCGGGACGCCCGCGTGCTCGCGCGCCTCCGCCACCCCTGCCTCGCGTCGGTGCACGACGCCGGCCGCGCCTCCGACGGAACCTGCTACTTCACCGAAGAAGTCCCGTTCGGCGCCACGTTCCTCGACCTCGCCTCTGCGGGCGCGCTCCCCCCGGAGCGCCTGCTCCCCGTGGCCGCCAACCTCGCCGCCGCGCTCGCGGCGGCGCACGAGGCCGGCGTGGTGCACCGCTGTCTGCGCGGAGACGCCGTGATCGTGGCGCCCGGCGTGTGGCGCGGCGCGGCGGGCGGCGAAATGGTGCAGGTCGGGCGCTTCGGGCTGCACCTGCTCCCCGAGGAGATCGCTTCCGAGGATGACCCCCAGAGCGCCCTCGCCTGGCCCCCCGAAGTGCTCGCCGGCGAAGAGCCCGACGAGGCGGGCGACATCTACGCCATCGGCGTGCTCCTGTACCACGCGCTCGTCGGCGCGCCGCTCCACGCCGGCACCGCGGACCAGATCCGCGCCGCGGTGGCCGCGCGCGCGCCCGTGCGCCTCCCGCGCGGCGGCGAGCGCCTCGGCAGCCGCCTTCGGGTCGTGGCCAAGCGCTGCCTCGCGCCCTCCGCGGAGCACCGCTACCCGTCCGTGCGCGCGCTCCTTCGGGACCTCGAGGAGCTCGCCAAGCCCCAGCCCATCGCGCCCGTCGTCGTCGCGAGCGGCTTGTCGTACCGCGCGGCCGCGGCCGCGGCGCTCGTGGGCGCCATCGTCCCGAGCCTCGTGCTCGCCACCTTCCTGTTGCGGGAGTCGGAGCCGCCGGCGTCCGAAACCCGGCCCGAGCCCGCCGCGCCGTCGGTCGCCCCGGTCGCCCCGGTCGCCCCGGTCGCCCCGGTCGCCCCGCTCGCCCCGCTCGCCGCGCCGGAG
>CAXNIN010000301.1:0-5447 GCA_964202365.1 Myxococcota bacterium
CCATGGATGTCCCCGCCACGCTCGCCGCGCTCGCCGCGCTCGACCCCGCGGCGTGGGGCACCGGCCTCTCGTCCGAGAACGCCCGGGCGTGTTGGGCCGCGGCCGTCGCGGACCTCGACGCCGCCACGCTCGCCGCCCCGGTCGCCGGCAATGCGCCGCGCGCCGTGCTCATCGTGTGCAGCGGCAACGTCTTCACGGCCCCCCTCCCCTGGATGCTCCACCTCGCGGCGCGCGGCGTGCGCACGCTCGTCAAGCCCGCCGCCGGGCAGGAAGACGCCGTACGCGCCATGGCCGCGCTCACGGGCGCGGAGGTGCGGGTGTGGCGCGGCGGCGACCTCGACGCGGAGGCCGCCGCCATGGCCGAAGTCGACGGCGTGATGGCCTTCGGGGGCGCCGACGCCATGCAGGCCATCGGGCAGCGCGTGCCCCGCGGCGTCACGTGGCTCCCGTTCGGGCCGCGGTTCGGCGTGGGCGTGGTCGACACCCTCGACGCGCGCTGCGCCGAAGATCTCGCCCTCTACGACAGCCGCGGCTGCATGTCCCCCGCCGCGTTCTTCGCCCGCTCGGCCAACCTCGACGCCGCCGCCGCCTGGATGGCGGAGGCCGAAACGCGCTGGCCGCGCGGCGAGCTCGAGCCCGTGGAGGCCGCCAACATCCGCGCCCGCGTGATGCTCGCCCGCGCCGCCGGCCGCAAGGTGACCGGGCCCGGCTGGGCCGTTCTGGAGCTTCCCCTCGGGCAGTTCACGCCGGTTGCGCTCCCGCGGGTGCTCGTCGTGCACCCGTTCTCCCACGTCGACGAGGTGCGCGCGGCCGTCGCCCCCTGGCGCGACCGCCTCGGCACCGTCGCCACCGATCTTCCCGGGTTGTACCTCGGTGCTCCCCGCATGTGCGCGCCCGGCCGAATGCAGCACCCCACCTGCGGCCGCTTCCACGACGGGGTGGATGTCCTCGGCGCCCTCTGGGGCCAGGCTGCGCTCCGCCCCGACGGCGCGGCCGGGTGGGCCCGGTGAGCCCCCCCGCCGCGCGCGCCCTCTCCGACGAAGCGCGGGCGCTGCACGCCACCGCGGTCGTGTGCGATCTGCACTGCGATCTGCTGCTTCCCACCAAGTTCTTCGGCTGGGACTGGCGAAAGCGCCACCCGCCCAACCCGCTCTTCGGGGCCCCGCTCTTCGGCCACTGCGACCTCCCGCGGCTCAAGGAGGGCGGCGTGAGCGCGATGGCGCTCGGCGTGGTGATCAACCCGCTCCGACGCGCGTCCGGGCCGGGTGCCATCCAGGCCGACCTCGACCGCATGGCGCGCCAGGCCGCCCGCTCGCCCGACGACCTCGTGGTGTGCGGCACCGTCCAAGCCATCCGCACCGCCAAGGCTCAGGGCCGCATCGCGTGTTTCGCCGGGCTCGAAGGGGCGCACGGCCTCAACGGGTCGCTCGCGGATCTCGAGCGGTTCCGCGCGAACGGCCTCCGGTACGTCGGGCTCGCGCACTTCACCGCCAACCAGGCGTGCCGCCCCATGGTGGGCTGGGGTGCCGACAACGCCGCCCCGCTCTCCGACTACGGCCGGGCGCTCGTCGACACGTGCGGCGCGCTCGGCATCCTCGTCGATCTCGCCCACGCCGGGGCCGCCGCCGTGCGCGAGGCCACCGCCCGCGCGCGGGCCCCCATGATTCTGTCGCACACGGCCTGCACCGCGGTGCACCCGAGCCCGCGCGGCGTCGACGACGCGCTGCTCCGCGCCGTGGCCGACACCGACGGCGTCGTCGGCGTCATCTTCGTTACGCCGTTCATCGGCCGGGGCGGCGTCGAACAGGTGGTGCGCCACCTGGACCACATTCGCCGCACCGTCGGCGTGCGCCACGCCGCCATCGGCACCGACTGGGAGGGCTTCGCGCTCTACCCTTCCGACCTGGACTCGGCGGAGAAGCTCCCGATTCTCACTCAGGCCCTGCTCGACGCGGGCTGGCCCCCCGCCGACGTGCACGCGGTGCTCGGCGAGAACTTCCTGCGGGTGTTCGGGGCGGTGTGCGGCTGATCTTCCGGGGTTCCCCCTCCCGAAGATCGGGGACGGACGGCAGGCCGCGCCACCGTCGGTAGCGCGGGGCTACGCGACGGTGATTCGCACGGGGCGGTGGTCGGACACGCGGTAGAGGTTCTCCACCGGCGCCTTCGGGAAGTCGCGCGCGCGCTGCGCGAGGAAGTCGTCCACCTGCCGAAACCAGCCCGGCGGCGCGATACGCGGGTCGCGGTCCCAGTCCCACGCGCGCGGCGGCGTCACGACGCGCAGGCCCGGCCCCACGCCCACGAGATCGATCACGTCGCGGTCGAGGAAGGTGGTCCACGGGTCGTCTTCCGGCACCTCGGGGGCGGGCCACTCCCAGCCCGGCAGGGCCCAGAGCGGCGCGAGCGACGGATCTCCGCGGCGCGCGTTGAGATCGCCGAGTAGGAGCGTGCGGTCGGTCGCGACGCCGGCGGGCCCCGGCGCCCCCCCGGCGAGCCACCCGGCGACGCCGATGGCCTCGGCGTGCCGCTGGACGGCGTTCGGGTCTTCCATGGGCGCACCGAGCCGGCCCGACTTCATGTGTACCGCCACGGCGTCCACCGAGAGGCCGTCGTCGCCGCGGAAGCGCGCCCACAGCGGCGGGCGAAGGGCGTTTACCGGCAGGGGCCCCCACGCTTCGGGCGCGACGCGGCGGGCGTCCCATGCGAACACCACCTTCTGCGCGCCACCGTCGGTGTGCTCGTGCGGCCGCGCGGAAGTGACGACGTCGGCGCCCACGCGCATGCGGAGGTCTCGGCCGCTGATGGCGGAAGCCTCGGCGAGCGCGCGTTCGAGGCGCGGGAGGTCGCAGATCTCCTCCAGCGCGAGCACGTCCGCGTCAAGTCGCGCAAGCACGTTGGCCACCAGCGTGTCGTCGGAAGCGGCGCGGCGCACGATCGGGCGGCTGGTCCCGAACCAGTAGATGTTGAACGTCGCGAACCGCATGCGGTCGTCTCCCGGTGTGGACCATCCAAAACGACGACGGGCGCCCCGAAGGACGCCCGTGCGCCGGTCGCGGGGGCGCGCGGACTACGCCTCGCCGGGCTCGCCGAGCACCATGCCGCGCAGGTCGCGGATGCCGCTCTGGTCGCGCAGGCGGATGAGCGCCTCACGCTCGATCTGGCGGTCGCGCTCGCGGGAGAGGCCCATCTCCTTGCCCACTTCGGACAGGGTGCGGAACTCGCCGTCTTCCAGGCCGTACCGCCGGGTGAGCACGAAGCGCTGACGCTCCGAGAGCACGCCGTGGAAGGCCTTGCTCATGCGCGAGAGCTCCTGCTGCTGGATGCTCTCGTCGTCGGGCGAAATCGCGTCGTCGTCGGAGAGGAAGCGCTCGAGAGGACGGGGCCGGGGGCCATCGTCCACGGGCTGCTCGAGGGAGATCGTGTTGCCCTGCGAAAGGAGCAGCTCGGCGCGCTCCTTGTCGATGCCCACCTCCTCGGCGAGGTCGGCCACGTTGTACTCGATGCCGGCGGCTTCGAAGCGCTTCATGGCCTTGCGCAGGTTGCGCGTCTGTTCGACGGCGCAGCCCGGCAGGCGCACGGGGCGACCGGTGTGGTCGATGGCGCGCGTCATCTGCGCGCGCACCCACCAGCGGGCGTACGTGGAGAAGCGGATGCCGCGGTCCGGGTCGAAGCGCTTGGCCGCGCGGAGGAGGCCGATGTAGCCCTCCTGGACCAGATCTTCCTCGTCCATGAACGGGCCGGCGAGCTTGCGGGCTTCGCCGTGGGCGATGCGCCGGCCGCTCATGGCGAGGCGCCAACGGAGCTCCTCGGCCTGCTGCCAGGCACCCTGGGCGCGGCGCGCCATGGGGCGAAGGGCGTCTTCCTTGCGGGCGGTGCGGCCGACGGCACGCACGGCCTCCTCGAGGCGGTCCACTGCGCCGGCGCGGGTGCGCTCCGCGCGGTCCGGGCGACGACGAAGGATGTTCTCGGCGGCGTCGATGCCGGCGACAGCTTCACGGGCGGCCTGCTCGGCCTTACGGATCTCGCGCGCGATGGCCTTCTCTTCCTCGGCCGTGAGGCGCTCGGAGCGGCGGCGCGCCCCTTCGGAAGCAGATGAACTCCGGATTCGCAGCGACATGTTCACTCCTGACGCTCGTACACGCACAGGTTTGCGGGTTCCGAGCGGTTTGAGTCGTTCGAAATGCGGGCGGGGAACGGTTTATTCCCACGAGTCGGGAGCCGGTGGCGCCGATCGGGGGTAGCCGCGAGGCGTCCTTTATAGATCCCAACGCGACTCAGAATTGTCAAGAACTCGTCAAAGCCCAGCGCTTTGCCTTGCCGGCCCACCAGCGTGGGTCCCGCGTTGTTTACCAACACCGGACATACGCGCAACACTTCCCCACGATCGACCCGGCGCGCCATGAATCCCGAGACTTTCGCGCGCGCACACGCACGGCGACGGGGCGCGCGCGCGGAGGAGCGGGGAGCGGCCGTCGGGGGGCGGCGCGCGGGGAGGTGCGGCGGGGGGAGCAAGCGGGGGCTCGGCGGGGGCCACGAGTTCTACGCGAAGGCGCGAGCAGATGCCACCCTGTGTCGTACGATCGGCTGGAAACGTACGTCTACCCGTGTTCGTAGGATTGTCACCGTTCGTCGCTGCGCGCGCGCACCGCCCACGCGGGCGAGCCGGTCGACACGCCCCGCGGGCCCGTCCGGAAACAACGTTCAGCACCGAGGGCGACGCCGCGCACGCGAGTCCAGGGGCGGCCGAATGCAAACGGGCCCTTAGGCCGCGAGAGACGCCGCGAGACGGTCGAGCGAATCGCGCGCCGCGGAAGGCGGGAGCGGCTTGAGCGCTCGACGCGCCGCCCAGGTCTCGCGCACGAGCGCCTCGCGGCCGGCGCCCAGGCCGCCGAGCGCTCGGATGCGCGCGGTGAGCTCACCCGCGAGGACGACGTCGTGCCCTTCCCCGAGGCGGCGCCAGAGCGGATCGATGCCGGGGTCCTGCGCGTTGGCCCACGCCACCGGGAAGTTGGGGCGGACGGACGCGGCGTGGTGCGCGAGCAGCCGGGGACCCGTGCTCGGCTCGAACAGCGCGACGTCCTCGGCGAGCTTGTAGGCGATGCCGACGTGTCGACCGTACCGCCCGAGCCCGGAGATGGCCGGGCGCCCCGCGCGGACGAGGTGCCCGCCGGCGCGGCACGCGAACGCGAAGAACGCGCCGCTGTGCTCTTCGGCGAACAGGAGGGCGTCGGCCACCGTAGCCGGCCGGGTGCGGAGCGACTCGCCGAGCGCGTGCCCTGCGCCCACGTCGCGGAGCAGCTCGAGCGTCTCTCCGAGGATCTCGGGCGCGGGAGCGCGCCGGGCCAGCTCGAGCGCGCGGAGCGTGAGGTGGTTCGCGCCGAGCAGCGACCCCGCGCCGCGGAGCACGCGCCGCGCCGCGCGGCGGCGCCGGCCGTCCCGGCGCCCGAGGG
>CAXNIN010000302.1:0-5432 GCA_964202365.1 Myxococcota bacterium
TGGGGGCCGCGCTCCGGCTCCTCGCGCGCACCCTCCGCGAGATCGTGCGGACGACGGATGTGGTCGGCCGCGTGGGTGATCACGGCTACGGCGTGCTCCTCCCCGGGGCCACGCGCGACGCCGTGCGCGCCCGGCTCACCGAGGTCGAGGAGCGCTTCCGTGTCCTCGCCGCGACCGACCCGCGCCTCGTCGGCGTCACCGCCACGGCGGGCATCTCCGACAACGCGGGCGCCGACGACAACCTCTTCCAGCTCGCCGACCGCGACCGCATCCGCGTTCGCCGCGGCTGAACCCGCGTCTACGTGGGGTATGGTCCCGCGGTGTCCGCCCTCCTCGTCGAAGACGACTGCATGCGCGCGCTGCGCCACGTTCCGAGCCGGAGCGTCTCCCTCGTGTTGTGCGACCTGCCGTACGGCACCACGCGCAACCCCTGGGACAGCGTCATCCCCCTCGACGCACTGTGGGCGGAGTACCTGCGCATCCTCGCGCCGCGCGGCGTGGTGGTGCTCACGGCGCAGGGGCCGTTCACCGCCCGCATCATCCTCTCGCAAGAACGTTTTTTCCGCTACAAGCTCGCCTGGGTGAAGTCGAAGCCCACGAACTTCCTCAACGCGCGCCACCAGCCGCTGCGCCGCCACGAAGACATCTGCGTGTTCTACCGCAAGACGCCGAAGTACTTCCCGCAGATGAGCGAGGGCGCCGCGTACGACAAGGGCGTTCGAAAGGCGCAGCTCACGGGGTCGTACGGTGACTTTCGGGCGGTGCAGGTGCGGAGCGAGGGCGGTCGTTTCCCGACGGACGTGATCTACTTCAAGACCGCCGAGACCGAGGGCACGGTGTGGCACCCGACGCAGAAGCCGCTCGCGCTGGGCCAGTACCTCGTGCGCACCTACACCGAGCCGGGCGACCTCGTGGTCGACAACGCGTGCGGGAGCGGCAGCTTCGTGGTGGCCGCCGCCGCCGAGGGCCGCCGCGCGCTCGGCATCGAGCGCAACGACCAGGGCTTCGCCTTCCGCGCGGCCCCAGTCGACCTCGTGGAGGTGTGCCGCGCCCGCCTCGCCGCCGCGGGCGTGCCGGTGGCGGTGCTCCGCCGCGACGACGCCGACGCGGCCGACGCCATCGCCACCTTCGCGTCCCCGCCGCCGGCCGAGGGCGCCGTCGCCGTCAGTTGACCCAGGCGGAGGGCGCATCGAGCGGCGGCGCCCACTCCTCCTCGCGCTCCCACCGCGCGAGCTTCGCCCGCGCCCGCCGCCGCACGCGGAACGCGCCGATCACCGCGAGCACCGCCGCGACGCCCCAGAGGAGCTCCGCGGAGAGCGCGTTGAGCAGGAGCGTGGGGTCGCTCCACCGGCCGCGCCACGCGGCCTCCACCGTGGCGACGTCGCTGCCGGTCGCGGCCGCGAGGGCCTCCTCGAAGCCCTTGCCGGTCGCCATCTCGCGGATGAGCGCCCGAACCGAGTCCTCCCCGTGCTCCGCGGCGAGGAAGCTCACGAAGTCGGCGGCGGCGGAGTAGGCGTGGCGCGCGGTGACCGCGTCGCCGTGGAAGCCGCGGGACAACTCACGCAGCGAGAGAAGGTCGTCGCGGCCGAACACCATCGTCGCGAGGTCCTCGCTCACGCGCGGGCCCATCTCGCCCGACCAGTATTGGGCGAGCCCCTCCTGGAGCCAGCGCGGCGGCGTGCGGGGCGCGAACGCGCGGCCGAGCAGCACGTGCACGAGCTCGTGGTCGAGCACCTGCTCGAGCGGCTCCGCGGTGCCGGGGCGGGCGCTCGGCGCGCGGAGGAAGATCATCCCCCACCGCGGCCACGCGGTGCCGTCGGCCCAGTCGGGCGGGGCGCCGGGCTGGATGCGCTCGAACTCCGCCTGCGACGGGGCAACGTAGATGTCGACCGCGCCGCCCGTCGCGACGCCGATGTTGGTGGCGAGGCGGGGAACCGAGGCGGCGGCGTGGTCCGCGAGGCGGCGCACGGTGACGGCGTCGCCGGGGCCGCCGTGGACGCGGGCGTACTGCCCGTCCTCTGTCCACCAGCCACCGGCGGGCGCGGAGACGGCGGGCCGCTCGACGAGCTCGGCGGGAGCCGTCTGCCACGACGGGCCCGCGAGCGCGGCGCGCACGAAGATCATCAGCCAGAGCGCGAAGGCGAACATGGCCCGATCAGTATGCACGGGCTCCGCGGCGGCGTGTCGCGGTTTGTTTCGGCGGCGCGGGCACGTGCGCGCGTCACCCTCCCGATCGCCCGCCGTTTCCGGTTACGCGGCGGGGCATGTCGCGGAACCTCGGAGCGCAGCCGTGAGAGAACGCATCCGCGCGCTCCTCTCCGATCGCGTCCTCGTCACCGCGCTGATCGTCGGCTTCGTCCTCCGCGTCCTGCCGATCCTCCTCTGGATCGACAAGCCCTGCGTCCGCGACGAGTGCACCTACGAAGAGATCGCCAACGCCATCCTCGCCGGCCGCGGGATGATCGGCACCAACGGCTGGTTGTGGGCGCCGGCCTACCCCACGCTGATGGCCGTGCACGGCGCCGTCTTCGGCTACCCCGGCACGATCCAGATCACGCAGCTCGTCGTCGCCGTCGCGAGCATCATCATGCTCTACGACATCGCCGGCACCGAGTTCGGCACCCCGGCCGCCCGCATCGCCGCCTGGATGTACGCGCTCTCGCCCACGCTCGTGTTCTACACCGGCTCCAACTGGAGCGAGATCCTCTACTCCGGGCTCCTGCTCGGGGGGGTGCTCGCGCTCCGGTGGGCCCGCGGCGGCGGCGCCGATCGCGGGTGGGCGCCCGGCATGCTCGCCGGGCTCTGCGTGCTGTTCCGCGGGGTCGCCACGTACATGCTGCCGATCTTCATGATCGCGCTGCTGTGGGGGCGCTGGCGCAGCCGGGAAGCGTGGGCCGGCGCCATCGGGTGCGTCGTCGCGGCGGTGCTGATGGTCGCGCCGTACAGCCTCTACGCCACCCACAAGTTCGGCGGCGTCGTCATCTCCGACCGCACGCTCGGCCAGATGATGTGGCTCGGCAACAACGACTTCCCGCCGATGACCTTCGACTGGGGCAACGGCACCCTCGCGAAGAACGACTACAACGAGACCATCGCCCGCGGCCGCCCCCACTGCCCGTACGCGCGGAACCCCGTGCGGCAGGACGAGTGCGAGGTGGAAGCCGGCAAGGCGTGGATTCGCGCCAACCCCGGCGAGTTCGTCGCGCGCATGCCCGAACGCGCCGCGCAGCTCCTCACTCCGCACAGCTTCCTCACGCGGCACCTCCGCTGGGGAAAGTGGCGGGGCCTGCCGGACTTCGTGGACGAAGCGCTCATCGGCATCGTCGTCGCGTTCTCGTTCGTGGCGATGGTGGGCGGCACGCTCGGCATCGGCGCGCGCGGGCGGTCCTGGTACGCCGTCGCATCTGGGCTCATCGTGCTCTACCACGTAGGCGCCATCACGATCCTCGCCGGCCTCTCGCGCTACCGCGTGCCGCTCGAGCCGCTCTGGATGGTGTTCGCCGCCGGCCTCCTCGCCGACCCGCGCGGCGCGTGGTCCGCGCTCCGGGCGAGCCCCGGCCGCCTCGCCGTCACCGCCGTGCTCACCACCCTCCTCCTGGTGCTCATGTTCTGGAACCTGCCCGCGGGCTGGCCGAAGTGGGGGGCCTGGTGAAGGGCGGCCGCGTGTTCGGCGCCGTCAGCCTCGTCGTCGCGGCCGCGGCGCTCGGCGTGTACGTCGTCGGGTGGGGCCCGCTCCCCGACGGCGACGACGATCGCCCCGACATCGTCCTCATCAGCATCGACTCGCTCCGCGCCGACCACCTCTCGAGCTACGGGTACACGCGCAAGACGACGCCCACGCTCGACGCCCTCGCGGAAGACGGCCTCCGCTTCACCCGCGCGCGCGCCGCCTCCCCGTGGACCCTCCCGTCGCACCTCACCATGCTCACCGGCCTCTGGCCCAACGAGCACCAGGTCATCGAGGACGATCTCGCGCTCGCCCCGTCCGTGCCCATCGTCACCGAGGCCCTCCGCGACGCCGGGTACGCCACCGCCGCGTTCGTCTCCACCGTGTACGTCTCCGGCGGCTACGGCTTCGCGCGCGGCTTCGACACCTACCAGGACTACGCCATCACCGAGCGCGAGAACCTCGCCCACGCGGTGCGCGTCGACCGCCAGGTGCAGGACGCCATCGCCTGGGTGCAGGCCAAAGGCGAGGATCGCCCGGTCTTCCTGTTCGTGCACATCTACGACGTGCACTACCCGTACGCGCCGCCGCCGCCCTGGGACGAGCGGTTCGACCCCGCGGGCGAGCCGGAGGACCTCCGGTACCGAAACTACGGCTTCTACCAGAAACATCCGCTCACCAAGAAGCGGATGGCGCACCAGGTGGCCCAGTACGACGAGAGCCTCGCGTGGGTCGACCACGAGCTCGACACCCTCGTCCAAGCATGGGACAACTCACGACGCCCCGCGTGGTGGATCGTGACGTCCGACCACGGCGAAGAGTTCGGCGAACGAGGGAGTTGGGGCCACGCGCACACGCTCTACAGCGAGGCGCTCGACATCCCGCTCTTTGTGTCCGGCCCCGACATCGACCCCGCCGTACGCGACGACCTCGTCGGCACCATCGACATCGCCGCCACCATCGCGGCCCTCGGCGGCGTGGGCTTCGACCACGGCCCGGGGGTAGACCTCCGCGGCGACGTTCCAGAACGCACGTTCTACGCCGAGACCAGCCGCTTCGACACCGCCCGCCTCTCGATGGAGAAGGGCAAACACCGCGTGGACATCGACCTCGCGAAGGGCACGCGCGCCCTCTACGACCGCGCCGCCGACCCCGCCGAGCAGAAGCCCATCGCCGCGCCCGGCACCGCCGCCGAGCTCGAACGCGCCCTCCTCGGCGCGCTCGGGCAGGGGTGGACAGCCGACGCCACCGGCCCGATCCGCTCGTCCGGCTGGCTGTTCAGCGCCGACGGTCGCCCGGAGAAAGAGCTGGTCGGACCCGCGCAGTTCGGCGTGTACCCCGTCGACGCCGTGGTCACCCCCGAAGGCGGCTCCGCGGTACGGGGCGTGCTCTCCGCGCCCACCGAGGGCCCGCTCCGGTATTCCGGGCCGCGAAACGCCGTCAGCATGGAGCTCGACGCCAAGACGCGCGCCCAGCTCGAGGCCCTCGGGTACGTGCAGGAGGCGTCGGAGTGACGCGCGCGTCCCGGCCGCCGGGTGGTCGGGAAAGCCAGGGCGCGTCCCCGGCGGAGCCGGGGTCAGGTGTCCTCCGGGGTCGCGGCGGGGCCGCTCCGTCGGCCCGCCGCGCGCGGGCCGACCGCCGCGGGCGGTACGTCAACTGCCCGCCTCCGGCCTTCGTTCTCCGGTCGCCCGCGCCGCCCTCCGGCCCCCTTCGCGCACGCGATGTACGGCCCGCCCCCGCCCGGTCGACCGCGCCGTGATCGGCG
>CAXNIN010000303.1:0-5418 GCA_964202365.1 Myxococcota bacterium
GGCTTCGCGGTCGCGGTAGGCGTAGAGCGCGCGGAGGACGCGCTGCCCCACTTCGTCGAGCTGGCGGGAACCCTTCACGCGCAGGAAGTCGGCGGGGTCGTGCACGCGGCCCTGCCACTCGCGGCCCTCCATCATGCGGCACTCTTCGAGCACCGGCCGGAGGCGGCCGCCGCGCTCGAGCTTGTGCGTGAGGAGCTCGCGCAGGGCGGGGAGCCAGTGGGTGTCGCCGCGGGCGTAGTCGAGGTGCTCGTCTTCCAGCGGGCGCGCGGCCCAGTCGTGGCGCTGGTACTTCTTGTCGATCACGTGCCCGAAGAACTGGCCGATGAGGTCGGCGAGGCCGATGCGCGGTAAGCCGAGGAACTGGCTCGCGATCATCGTGTCGAACAGGTTCGAGAAGGCGTAGCCGAAGTCGCGCTTGAGGCTCACGACGTCGTAGTCGGCGCCGTGGAACACCTTCGTGATGAGCGGGTCCGCCATGAGCGGGCCGAGCGGCGACATGTCCGACACCGACAGGGGGTCGATGATGTAGTCAGCTTCGAAGTCGGAGATCTGCACGAGGCAGACCTTCTCCTGGTAGTGGTGGAAGCTGTCGGACTCGGTGTCCACACCGAGCACGGTCGCCCGACTCAGCCGCTCTACCGCTTCTCGGAGCGACGCGTCGCTCTCCACCATGACAAGGGGGGTGTCACCGAACATGTAGCATCCCCTTAGTCGATCCCGGGCGTTCGCACAATGGTGTCAACCGACGGCCGCGACGCAGTCGATCTCGACGCGGGCGTCCCGCGGGAGCCCCGCTACGGCCACGGTGGCGCGCGCGGGCCGGGCGTCACCGAAGAAGTCGGCGTATACCGCGTTCATCGCGCCGAAGTCCGCCATGTCGCGCAGGTACACGGTGGTGCGGAGTACGCGCCCGCGGCCGGTTCCGGCGGCGTGCAGCACGGCGTCGAGGTTCCGGAGAACGAGCCGCGTCTGCGCGGAGACGTCGCCGTCGAGGAAGGCGCCGGTCTCGGGGTCGAGCGCGATCTGGCCCGAGCAGTACACGACGCCGCCGTGCACGACGGCCTGCGAGTAAGGGCCGATGGCCGCGGGGGCGTTCGGGGTGGAGACGAGGGTCATCGGGGCTCCGTCAGGGCGAGTAGACCGCGACATAGGGGAGGTTGCGGTAGAGCTCGCCGAGGTCGAGGCCGTAGCCGACCACGAACTCGTCCGGGATGGTGAAGCCGACGTGGCTGAGCTCGACCTCGACCTCCCGGTGGTCCGGCTTGTCGAGGAGGGTGGCGACCCGCAGGGCCTTGGGCCCGCGGACCTTCAGCATGCGTACGAGGTAGTCGATGGTCAACCCGGTATCGACGATGTCCTCGACGATGACGACGTTCTGCCCCTCGATGCCGTGGCGGAGGTCCTGCGTGATCTGGACGACGCCGGTGGACGAGGTGCCGCCGTGGTAGCTCGCGACGCCGAGGAACTCGACGCGTACGGGCCCGGGGATGGCGCGGCAGAGGTCGGCCGCGAAGAGGAACGAGCCCTTGAGCACCGCGATGACGGTGACCGGCTCGTCGCCGAAGTCAGCGCGGATCGCGGCGCCGATCTCGCGGACGCGGGCCTGGATCTGCTCTTCGGAGATGAGGGTGCGCAGCGTGCCGTTCATGTTCAGACCCACGAGTTGTTGAGGACTTCGCCCAGGCCGCCGGCGCCGGGGACGATGTATTGGTGGCCGTCCAGGCCGCGCTCTTCCGCGGGCAGCGTGGCCGGGGGGAGCTCCAGCGCGGCGGGCGTCGAGAAGCCGCGATCGAGGCGGATGGCGTGGATACGCACGTCGGGGTGCGCGGCGTGAACGCGCTGCACGTACTCGGGCGTCACGATGAGGTGCACGAACACGACGCGGGCGGGGGTGCCCGCGCCGATCGCGGCGTAGTGGTCGAGCACCCGGCACAAGGAGCCGCCGGTGGCCCCCATGGGGTCGGGGATGACGAGGATCGCGCCCTCGATGGGGCCGCCGATCTTCGCCGCGCTGATCGACGCGCCGGTGACCTCGCCGCCGGTGCCCGTCGTGCGGCTCACGAACATGTGGTCCTGACGCACGCCGGCGGGGTCGAGCGCCTCGTTGAAGCGGTCGTAGAAGAGCTGCGCGGAGAGGATGCCGGCGCGCGCGACGTCCACGACGACGACGCGCTGGGAGCGGCGCACCACGACGCCCTCGTAGGCCTCGGCGGGGTGCGCGGCGGTCATCCGCGTGGGGATGCGGTCGATGTCGACCGGGAGCTCCGCGTTCGCGACTTCCGCGAAGAGATGCTCGAAGAGCCGGCCCGCGAGCCGCCCCACTTCGGGCTGGTGCGTGTCCGGGTGCCCGAGCCGCGCGAGCATGGAGAGCCCGAGCGGCGTGCCGTGAAGGTGCAGGTTGGGGCCGTAGGCGTGGGCGGTCTCGCCGGTGGTGCCGACGCGGGTGACGTGCGCGATGTCCCTCATTCCTCGTCCTCGGGGAGCAGGGTGGAAAAGAGCCGGAGCGTGTCGAGGAGCACGCCGAGCGTGCCGCCGTGAACGAGCCGGGCGGTGAACGGGAGGGGGCCCTCCTGCGTGAGCTCGGTGCGGGAGACGGCGTCGCGCAGGGCGTCGGCCTCCGCCAGCACCAGGAGCGGCCGCACGAGCGCGGGATCGGCGAGGATGTCGGCGCCGTCGTCGAGGACAGCGAGCGTGGGATCGGCCCGACATGCGGCGTCGAGGAGCCCGAGCACGCCGGCGATCTCGGCGTCGGGCAGGGCCACGAGCGTCGTGAAGCGACCGAGCACGTCCCACGTGGCGTCCTGGCCGAGGAGCGTCTTCACGGGGCCGGCGAGCGCGGCAACGGGCGTGCGGCCGTCGGCGTCGGGCGCGAGGAGCGTGGCCGCGGTGTCCCAGGCGGTTCCGTAGTCGAGCGGCGGGAGCCCGGCGGGGAAGTAGGCGCGGTCGTGGTAGGCCCAGGGGTCGAGCAGCACGGGGAGCAGCGCGAGAACGTCGCCGGCGAGCGCCGTGTCTCCCGCGTCGCGGAGCACTTCTTCCACCGGCGGGACGAGGCCGAGCGTGTGGACTTCCGCGATCACGTCGACGAGCGAGACGAGCTGCCCGCGGTCGTCGGCGGCGCTGAGCACGTCGAGGAGCACGTAGAGCAGCTCGTCGGTCTCGGGGTCGGACAGGCGGTCGAGCGACTGGAGGTCGGCGACGAGCTGGGCGTCGATGACGGGGCACACGCCGGTGTCCGCCACCGTGTCGAGGATGTCCTCCGTGAGGGAGACGCCGAGGAGATCGCCGAGGAGCCCGACGCCGCCATCGACCGTGGCGGGGTTCTGGCGGGCGAGGAGCTCGAGCAGCGACACCGAGAGGTTGCCGAGGTTGATCTCCACGTCGAAGAACAGGAGGTCGATGCTGCAGTCGACCTCGCGGTTCGCGTCGGTGAGCAGGCGGAGGAGCGCAACGAGCGCGCTGTCCTCGCCGGCGGAGAGCGCGCCGCCGCGTGGGTCCACGGAGGCGAGGTAGAGCACCTGGGCGGGTACGGCGTCGAGGCGCCCGGCGCTGATCTGGTCGTCGAGCACGACGCCGAGGGCGTCCCGGAGGCCGGCGTCCCCGAGGAGCGGCGCGGCGGCGTGCGCGACGTGGTCCAGCGTGAGCCGGCCGTCGCTCTCGTAGGTGAACACGACCGTGGCGAGGTCGCGGAGGGAGTGGCCCGTGGCGCTTGCCCACCGGTCGTTGTCGCCGTCGGCCATCCGCCCGAGCGCGTCGGCGAGATGAAGGGCCCAGCCCGCGTCGAGGTCGGCGAGGGTCGGGTCGGTGGAGACGCCGATGCTGGCGAGGGTCCACAGGAGGCGCTTCGTCTCTTCCGCGCGGACGGCGTCGGCGAGGGGGGCGAGCGGCGCGAGGTCCTCGTCGAGGAGCGTGCCCGAGACGCGCCCCACGGTGGGCAGCAGCGGCACCAGCAGGCCGTCGTCGAGCGATGTCTGACTGTTCAGCGGCACGGACGCGCCGAGCCACCGCCAGGGCTTGCCGTACGCCAGCTCGAAGCCGAGGTGCAGGGCGTCGAACAGGCCGGTGGGGTCTTCCAGGAGCGCGATCCCGCCGTCGAGCAAGGCACCGAGGGAGAGGTCGGCGAGCGGGAGGTCGGCCACCCACCGCGCGAGCACGAGCCCGACCACGCCGTCGCGCGAGGCGCCGTCGAGGGCGGCGTCTAGCGGGGCGTAGGGGGCGAGCGCGCCGGTCGCGTTGAGGCACGCGAACACGGCGTGCGCTTCCGCGGTGGACGCGGTGTCGAGGCCGTCGAGGAGGTTGGCCTCGTAGCAGGGGCCGGCCGGAGACAGGTCCGCGCGCCAATCCTCCTGCGACTCGGCGAAGGTGCAGCCTCCGAGCCCGAGCGCGAGGACCAGCACGGTCAGTCGAAGAGGTAGCGGACGCCCGCGTAGGCGTTGGCGGTCGGGTAGAACCGCTTCTGGTAGCGGATGCCGCCGGCCACCGAGGCCGCCACCTGCACGCGGCGGGCCGCCATCCAGGTACCGCCGACGCCGGCTTCGGCCGTGACGTAGCCGGTGAGGTCGGCCGTGAAGACCGCCGCGCCCATCGTGCCGAGGACGGTCATCTGCAGCTCGCCCGGATCACCGAGCACGCCCCACTGGAGGCCCGCGGTGATGATGCCGAGGTCGCGCGGGACGTCGCGCACGTTGAAGATCGCGCCCTTCGTGGGCTCCTGCTGAGGAGCGTCCTGAAGGTAGAAGCCGCGGAACACGCCGGCCACCTTGAGATCCTTGTCGCCGAGGACGACTTCCAGCCCCGCCCCGTAGTTGGGGTTGATCTGGTTCTCGGGATCGGTCTGCGTGGCGACGCCGTTCACGTCGACATCGTAGGAGTAAACTCGGTCACCGTGAACCCCGGCGGTCGTGACCACGCCGAGACCCCCCGCGTGGGCAGGCCGCGCGTAGAGAAAGAGGGAAGCGAAGGCGAGGAGGGCGAGAGGAAGATTGGGACGCATCGAGCGACGGCTCCCGGGAGGAAGTGCCTCTGATACACCAGATCGGGGGTGCAGCGCAACCCGTACCGATGCGGCCGCGCCTCGAGGCGGTCGGGGCCTGTCTGTATGTTTACTTACTATTTTCGCACGCGCGCCTCGGGGAGCCCGGGCGAGCGCCGCGTGGCCGAGACCCGCGTGAACGCCGATCTGCGCTACGTTTCAGCGGGTCTGCCCTTCTAAGTCACCGTAATTGCTGACATTACACGAAAATGGAATTTTGCGTCTAACGTCCTACTCCCTGTCGATCGCGCTGGCATGCGGTTTTTCGACGGGCGGGCTCGGCGTTTCTCGCGGTCGAATTCTGGTATAGAGGCTGGGTCGCCGGGCTCGCGCTTCGGCGCCACGAACCGCTCACCGCACCCACCGGAGGTCTCAATGAACAAGAAGGA
>CAXNIN010000304.1:0-5373 GCA_964202365.1 Myxococcota bacterium
GCGCGCCGCCGTGCGGGATCTGCTTCGCCACGGCGGCTTCAAGCCCACCGGGCGATCGAAGCCGGCGAGCGAGTACCTGATCAAGGCGGCGGAGGGCGGCTTCCTCGGCGCGATCAACCGCGTGGTGGACGCCTGCAATGTCGTGTCCCTGCACAGCGGGCTCCCCATCAGCGTGGTGGACCTCGACCGCACGGTGGCGGGGGAGCTTCGCGTGGGCATCGCCCCCGAGGGCGCCGCGTACGTGTTCAACACCTCGGGCCAGACGCTCGATCTCGGAGGCCTGCTCTGCCTTCACGACGGCGAGGGCCCCTGCGCCAACGCCGTGAAGGACGCCCAACGCACCAAGACCACGCCGGAGACGCGGCGGGTGTTGGTGGTCGTGTGGGGGGCGGCGGCGCTCGGAGACCGCGCCGCGCGGGCGGCCCGGTGGTACCGGGACCTCGTCGTGGAAGCCGGCGCGGACACCGAGGCCGTCCACGGGTAGCGCCGCCGCGGCCGACGGCGTGCTCGGTGGGTGGTTCAGTTCATCGTCGCCCAGCGCGGCGCGAGGCGGCAGCTCACGATCACCTTGAACGACGGGTGGGCGCGCACGCGCAGGAGCTGCTTCGCCAGCGTCGCGAGCGCCGGCTCGCTCCGAGCGGCGCGCGCGCAGGCGTCGGCCTCGCCGGCGACCCCGTGCGCGCGGATCACCTCGAGCGCCATCCGCCAGGAGAGGGCGTCGCCGGGGCGCACCTGGGCCAGGGCACGGGCGCCCTCGAGGTCGGGGGTGCCGCCGAGGTGCAGGAGCACCACGCGGTAGCCCTCCCAGAGCGTGGCGCGCGCGGGGTGGTGCTCGGCGAGCCACCGCACCGCCTCGAGCGCGACGGGGACGAGCCGCACGTCGTGCGTGCCGAGCCCCGCGAGGAGCTGGGCGGCGTCGTCGCGCGCGGCATCGTCGAACGTGCACGCGGCGGTCCACAGCGCGCGGGCCGGCACCACGACGTCGCGCCCCTCGTCGACGCACGCCCGGAGCGTGTCGGCGGCGAGCTCGAGCGCCACGTACGGGTCCGCCGCCGGAAGACGGGCGTACTCCATGTCGAGCGCGAAGAACGTCCCGCCGACACCCACATCCTGGAGCAGACCGAGCGCCGTGCCGGCTGGCGCCCACGCCGCGAGCGGGGGGGAGCCGACGACGCGGCGGCGGTACCGTTCGGCCGACAGCCAGCCGGTGCGGCGCACCGGGAGCAGGTCGGCGGCGTCACGCACGGCCCCGCCGGCCTCCCGCTGTTTGCGGCGCGACGAGCGCGACCGGCGCACGGCGTCCAGCGGCAAGGGCGTGTCGCCGAAGAACCTCAGCCAGCGCGCGGCCTCGGCGTGCCCGGGACACACGCGCGCGGCCTCGGCGATCGCGGCCCGAGCACCCGGGACGTCCCCGGCTTCGAGCCGCAACGCCGCGAGATCACAGGCGGCGTCGGCGCGGAGGCCCAGCCGGGGCGCCCGCGCCATCCGCCGCTCCGCGCGCGCGGCGCCGTCCGGGCACAAAACCGTCGCGAGCGCCTCCGCCTCGTGGCCGCCGAACCGGAAGGCCTGCGCCGCGAGGCGGTCCGACTCGAGGCCGCGGCCGATGACGGCGAACGCACGCGCGCCGATCGCGTAGAGATCGCCGCGCTCGTCGGGGGGCGTGGTCGCTTCTGCGGCTTCGAAGGCATCGAGGACGAGGTCGTCGTCTCCGAACACCGCGGGCATGTAGAGATCCCACCAGGGGTCGACGGCCGGGATCTCGGGGAGCGAATGGGCGCTGAACACGGGGTGCCTCCTTTGGCGGCCGCCCCTGGAGCAAGGGCGGTGCCAACGGTTCACCCAGGTATTTTCAGGGCGCCGGGCCGACGGACGTCGGTCGGAGGCGACGGACGTCCGTCACCTGTCGCGCGTGTCTGGGCGTCAAGCAGGCGCCCCCACCCTCACCAGGGGAGCGGAATCGGCCCCAGGACAAGGGCCGTCGGGACCGCCGGCTGCGGGGCGCCGACGAAGCGCTCGAACAGCACGCGCAGGTCGAGATACGCCTGGTCCACCTTGGCGACCTCCTCCGCGTTCCGCGCCTGGGCGAGCTCCACGACCAGCCCCTCGAGCGCCACCCGCACCAGCACCGCCAGGCGATCCGGCGGGAGCGCGAGCTGCCCCATGTCGGCGGCGAGGACGACACGGATGGCGTCTTCGAGGAGCCGCGTGCTCTCCGCGTAGAAACGGGCGCGCCGGTTCTGCACGACCTCCTCCGCGCTCGAGAGGGTCACGAGCACCGACGGCGCGACGCCGCGCAGCAGCCGGATGGTCTCCCACATGGCGTCGAGGGCTTCGAGCGCGCTCAAGAGCCCGGTGCCGCCCTGGGAGGCGCGCTCGGTGAAGCGCCGATGAAGCTGGACATACGCGACGTGTTGCGTCTCCAGCACAGCGAGATCCGCGGCGGCGGGCGCGGACATGCGCGCGCGCGTCACGATGCGCGAGGCGGTCTCCAGGAGGCGACGGGTGGCTCTGCCGCCGAGAGAGCCGCGCGGCTCACGAGGTGCGCTCATGGGGACTCCTGTGGGATAATCACCAGCGTAACCCCAACATCGTGCAATTCAGCCCGCTCCCGATGCCCATCATCATGGCGATGTCGCCGGGCGCGAGGCGACCGAGGCGGTCCGCGGTGGCGAGCGTGAAGGGCACGCCCGCGGCGCCCACGTTTCCGTGCTCCGGGTACAGGCGCAACACGCGCTCTTCCGGAAGTTCGAGCGCGCGGATCAACATCTCGTGGTTCGCCTTGCCCACCTGGTGGAGCGCGAACTCGGTGACGTCGCCCGGCTGCAAGCCGAGCTCGTCGCGCGCCGCCGCCCACGTGCTTCCGGCGAGCGTCACGCCCTCGCGCAGCAGCGTGGTCGCGTCGGTCTTCATCTCGGTGGCGGTGCCGAGGCAGAGCCGGCTGTGCTGCGTGGCGGCGCGGGAAACACCCCCGAGGAGCTGGTGTCCGCTCGTCGTGTGGCGTTCGTGCACGAGGAGGGCCGCAACGGCCATGGAGCCGAGCGTGAGCGTCGCGAGGTTCTCCCCGAACGTGCGAAAGTCGACGCCGGGCTGAAGCAGGCGTTGAACAGTGCCCGCCGTCACCGTGCGGCTCCCCTCGCCCGCCACCACGACCGCGGCTTCGATCTGGCCGAGCTCGATGAGGTTCGCGACGGTTGTCATCCCGGTCATGAAGCCGAGGCAGGCGTGGCCCACGTCGTAATTCGCGCAGTGTTCACCGAGGCCGAGGTCGCCCGCGACGAGGCTCGCGATCGGGGGCTCGAGGAATTCCTTGCTCACCGACGTGCTCACGAGCGCGCCGATCCGTTCGCGCGGGAGGTCCTGCTTGTCGAGGAGTCGGCGGCAAACCTCCACCGCGGCCTGCGACGGGGTGGTGCTCTCCGCCCAGAGGCGCCGCGCGTTCACCCCGGTGAGCGACTCCAGCACCCGCTCGGGAATACCGATTCGCCGGTACAAAGGCGCGAGCGAACGTTCCAGCATCGCGGTCGAGAGCTCGATCGGGGGCACGAGCACCTCGAACGACTGGACGTACACGTGCCGGTAGCGCATCGGCCCCAGATATACCGTCGAGGCCCGGGTGTCCGGGAGCCGGGGGGGGCGCGGGCCTCCCGTGGTGGGGGGAACGTCGCGAGCCGTACGGACGCGGGCGCCCGTCCCGGCTCGCGACGCGCCTGCCCCATCGAGAGGCCGCCGCCCCCACCCTCCCCGGCCCGCCCGGGATAACGGCGCGCTCGCCTTCGGAGATTCGATGCTCGCGCTGCTCCTCGCCCCGCCCGCCCACGCGGCCTGCGCCGTCGAGCAACGGCAGCGCGAGGGCGCGATGGACGTGGTGATTCAGGCCCTCGCCGAGCCGGTCGGCTGCCGAACGATCACGCTCACGTCGGACGCCCCGCTCACGGTTGCGGCCGTGGTGTGGTCGCCCGAGGAGCGCAAGCGCCGCGTCCCGGCGGACCACCTGCGACTTCTCCCGGGTGGCGGCTGGGAGATCGGCGTGCCCGAGCTGATGGTGAACGGGCGCGTCGAGCTCGCGGTGGGCGTGACCGGCGGGAAGCTCGACGTTCAGCTCGCCCCCGCGACGCCGATGGCGGTGCGCGCGGAGGCCGCGGACGAAACGCACGTGTTGACGCTCGACGCGCGGCACCCGGGGTGGGGCTTCGCCGACCCGAAGAAGGCGTCGACGCAGGTGACCGTGTCTCTCCGCTTCGCGTCGGACACCCCCGAGCAGATCGTGCCGGTGCCGATGCAAGCGGAGCACCTCGACGCCGGCCCGCTCGCGCCGGTGCCGGGGGGCGTGCGCGTGCCCGCGGGCGTCAACGAGGCACGGATCACCTACACAATCCCAGGCGCCTCCCCGCAGGGCGTGCGGACGCTCGCGCCCGGGTCGTCGCTCACGCTCGTGGGCCCCGGCGTGGTGTGGCGGACCACCGCGGGGCCGGGCGTGACGGTGGTGCCCGTGCAAGACGGCGTGCGGTTCGAGGCCCCGAGCGGCGGCGAGGCGCGCTGGCGGGTGGAGCGCGCGGGCGACGCCTCCGTGATCCCGGATCTCGCGACGTTCGTGGCGGGGATCGACTGGAAGTTCGCGCGCGTGAGCCTGCCCGAGCCCGCGGTGCCGGTGGAGCTGCGCGGTCGTCGGGAGCGCGCGGCGCTCTACGACGATCTTCTGCGACTCGTGGCCGATCTTCGGCCGGGGGCGCTCCCGGGGGTCTCGGACCTGGCTCCCCGGCCGCTCAACCGCGCGTGGCGATCCGGGTGGGCCACCCCCGTGGAGCGGGCCTTGATCCTCCACCGTTTCCTCGGCCAGGAACGCTATCGCGCCGGGTGGGTGCTCACCGGCGACGCGGCGGACCCCGAGACGCTCACCGGGTACGACCACCTGCTCGTGACCGTGTACGTGGACGGCGCGCTCCGTTGGGTAGACCCCACGTGTACGGTGTGCGCGCCGGGCGAGGTGGGAACCCGATGGCTCGGGAAGCCGGCGTTGGGACTGGATGTAACGACCGGGATGGCGGCGCCCGGTGCCCCCTCGGACGCGCCCGACGCGGCGCCCGAGGAGACGCCCAAGGAGACGGCCCGCGCCGCGCTCGCGCCGACGGCGCCGCTCCCGGAGGGGGCCACGGTGCCCCGCGCCGCCGGCCGACTCGACCGCGCGATCGCGCTCGACGGGACCGTGTTCCGCGTGCGGTACACCGCGTCGGGGGCCGCCGCGCTCTGGCTGCGGGAGCGGCTCTCCGGCGTCGATCCGGCGCTGCGATCGGCGCGGCTCGCCGAAGCGTTGGGCGTGCGCGACGCCACGCGGGTGGAGGCGACCGGGCTCGGCGAGGCCGGCGCGACCGTCAC
>CAXNIN010000305.1:0-5359 GCA_964202365.1 Myxococcota bacterium
TTGCTTGGGTAATCGAGGTATCGAGCGAGCCAAGCGTACTCACGCAAACATCCACGCTCGTCGGCGATCTCACGGCGCGGGGCTCCGTGCGGGGCGCGGGTTCCATCGACACGACAACGCGGGTCACCTTGTCGGGCGGCCGCTACGTGGTGGAGGTCGCCGGCACCGTTGGCGGCCACGATGTGAGCGACGCGTACGACGCCACCGCGTTCGGGCTCTGAGGGCCGCCGCTACGGGAGCTCGTCCCACTTCTCGAGGCGGCCGCTCGCCCGTGAAACCGGGTACTTCGCGGCGTTCTTCTCGATCTTGGCCGCTGTCGCCGCGGCGAGGTCGATCCCGGCGGCCTCGCAGAGGTTCAGGAGCGAAATGAACACGTCCGCGGCCTCGTCGGCCACCCGCGGGGCCCGCTCCGCGACGGGCGGCTGGGGCCCGTCGTCCGCGCTCCAGAGGTAGAGCGCCAGCAGCTCGCCGGCCTCCACCGACACGGCCATCGCGAGGTTGCGCGGCGAGTGGTATTGCCCCCAGTCCCGCTCGGCGTTGAAAGCGCGGAGCCTGGCCCGAAGCTCGGTGATGCGGGTGGTCTCGTCGGTCATGACGGGCTCCGGGGCAGAGAAGCACGGGCGATAACCCGCGGCGGAGACGCGGGGCCCCGAACCGCGTGGCGGCAGCGCGCGCTACGCTGCGCCACCCGCCGCGCGAGGAGCCACCATGCACACCTACCTCCCCCACCGCCCGCACCCCTGGCACGGCCTGCCGCTCTCCGCGGGGGAGCCCGAGATCTACTGGGCGTACATCGAGATCACGCCGTTCGACAAGGTGAAGTACGAGGTCGACAAGGCGACCGGCTACCTCAAGGTGGATCGCCCGCAGCGCACGGCTTCGCTCCCGCCGACCCTCTACGGCTTCTTCCCCCGCACCTACTGCGGCGCCGCGGTGGCCGCGCTCTGCCCCACGGCCGTCCGAGGCGACGGAGATCCGCTGGACGTCTGCGTCATCAGCGAGCGCCCCATCGATCGCGCCGACATCCTGCTCCGCGTGCGCGTGGTGGGAGGCCTCCGGATGGTCGACGCCGGGGAGGCGGACGACAAGATCGTGGCGGTGCTGCACGAAGACCCGGTCTGGGGCGAGGTGCGGGAGCTCGACGCCCTGCCGTCGGGCCTCATCGAGCGGCTGCGCCACTACTTCATGACGTACAAGCTTGCTCCGGGAAAGCAGCCCGTCGCGATCGAAGCCACGTACGGCGCCGAACACGCGCGCGCGGTCATCGAAGCGGCGGTCGTCGACTACGACGCCCACTTCAAGCCGGCGTAGCGCGCTACCCCGTGCCCTCGAGGACGCACCGGAAGCCGTAGAGCGGCGACACCGTCCCGGGCGCGTCGTGGCGCCGGAACGTCGGCCGGAGCGCGGCCGGCGTGCTGTCGAACGAGCCGCCGCGCGACCTCGGAGTCCGAGGGGGAAGGGGGCTCCGGGGGGGTATCACCGCCCGATGTCAGGCGGGAGAGGCCGACTCCTCGGGGGGATCGCTCACATCGCGCACCCAGCCGCCGCCGCTCTCGAAGGTCGTGAGGCGGTCGAAGTAGCGCTCGGTGTGCGCGACGGCCTCTTCCACGCTGCGGCTGTGCAGGAAGGCGACACGGAGGGCGCTGCCGTGCGGGAGACCGTGCGTGAAGTAGTTCGCGATCTTCTTCATGCGGCCGAGTGCGCCGTGGTCCGAGTAGAACTCGGCGCGCAGCGACTCGAAGTAGCCGAGGAGCACCCTCCGCTTCACGTCGGCGGTGACGACCATCGGGGCCTCGCCGCGCATCTGCTGGCCCACCTGCACGAACACCCAGGGGTTCTTGATGGCGCCGCGGCCGATCATCACGCCGTCAACGCCCGTGTCGTGGAACATCCGGGCGGCGCTCTCGTAGTCCACGATGTCGCCGTTGCCGATCACGGGGATGCGGATTCGCTGCTTTGTCTCCGCGATCTTGTCGACGGCCCGGGTGCCGCTGTAGAGGTCGGCCCGGGTGCGCCAGTGGATGGTGATCGCTTCCACCCCTTCTTCCTGACACATGTGCGCGACGTCGGGCGCGTTGCGGCTCGTGGCGTCGAAGCCGCTCCGCATCTTCACGGTGAGCGGGATCTTGATGGCGGCGCGCACGGCCGCGACGATCTGCCGCGCGAGCTGGGGCTCCTTGAGGAGCGCGGAGCCGCCGGAATGGGCGCACACCTTCTTGGAGGGGCAGCCCATGTTGATGTCGCAGATGGTGGCGCCCTGGTCTTCGATGATGCGGGCCGCCTCCGCCATGGACTCGGGGTTGCGCCCGTAGATCTGCACGGCGACGGGCCGCTCCTCCGGGTCGAACCGGGCCATCTCCTCCATCCGGGCGGAGCCGCGGCGGAGCCCTTCGCTCGCAACGAACTCGGTCACCGTGAGGCCGGTGCCGCCGATCTGGCGTACGAGGCGGCGGAAGGTGAGGTCCGTGACGCCTTCCATGGGCGCGAGGACGAGGTTCGGTTCGATGCGGATGTCGCGGATGGCGTAGTGGGACGGGAACACGGGGCCTCCATGCACCAGGAATGCGTCGGCGTCAAGGCGATCGCGCTCCGCAGCGGATAAGCGCGCCGCCATGTCGACGCTCCCCCCCAAAGCAACCTCCGTCACCGTCGAGGGCCACCCCGACGGGTGGACCCTCCCCCGGTCGTTCCGCGCGCAGGTGGCGCCGGACGGCACCACCCGCCTCGTCGTGAGCGTGCCGTCCGACGCCCTCGCCGCCACGCACCTCGCGCTCCTCGACGCGCTCGACGGGCCCTGGTCGGTCCGCTATCTCAAGCTCACCGACCGCAAGACCGGCCAGCTCCAGAAGCCGGAGACCTGGGTGCGGATGGATGCGAAGCCCGATCTGGTGCGCACCGCCTTCCGGGAACGCCCGGCGCTCGTGTGGCACGACGGCCGCCACCAGCTCTGGGTGCGCGGCAAAATGGGCGACACCGTCGTGCTCGACGAGCTCGGCGTGTTGTACTGCTATCCCGACGATCCCGCCTTCCGCGCCGCCCTCGGCGACCTCCCCGAGTCGAAGGAGACCGGGATGGACGGCCGGGACTACGTGCGCGTCGAGCTGCTCTCCGACGCGGACGAACAGGAGCAGTCGTTGATCCCCGCGCTCGCGCTCCAGGCGCTCAAGACCTGATCGCGGTCAGGGCCGCAACACGACGACTGCGGCGGCCCCGCCCGAGCACGCGACGGTCGCGTCGTCGCCGGGCGCGCACACGAGCGAGAGCCCGGCCGCGGGCACGGTGATCGCGCCCTTCAGCGCCGGGCGGCCCACCTGTTTGAGCGACAGCTCGTAGGCGTCTGCCGCGAGCGTGCCGTCGAGGCTCTCCTGGCCCGTGAGCACCTGCTGGCCGAGCACCGTGTGCACCCGAATCCACTGGACCGGCGCGCCGCTCATCTTCACGGTGAGGGAGGCGGAGCCGCTCGCGGCGGGCGGGGCGGCGCCGGCTGCGGGCGCCCCACCGGTCGAACCGCGGGTGGCGACCCCGCCAACGTCGGGTCCCGCTGAGCCGCCGGCAACGGCGCTCGGCGCCGCGCTCCCTTGGGAGTACATCCACAACCCGCTCGTACCCAACGCGCCGGCGCACCCGAGCGCCACCGCGACGATCGCGCCGCCGGCCAGGAACGCCATCCCGCCGCCGCGGGAGGCGTGCGCGGGGCGGTCGCCGCGCGCGGCCGAATGCTCGACGGCCGAATGCTCGACGGCCGGGCGGCTGGGCGCGGCGCGAGGGCCCGTGGAGTAGGTGGGCGAGGCGGCGACCGGGGCGCCGGCCTGCGTGGGCGGCTCGTATTCGTCGTCGAAGGTGCGGGCGGCCAGGGGGCTCGCCGGGGCAGGGGACGCCAAAGGGCGCGCGGCGGCGGCGGGGGCCGGGATCGGATCGGGCTCCACCGGCGCGGGCGCTGCGGCGGGCTTCGACGCGGCGCCCGCGCCGCGCGCGAGGCCGTCCGACGGAAACCAGTTCACGACGAAACGGGTGCCGGCCAACGCGCCGCCGGTCAAGGTTCCGCGTACTTCCCGGGCGAGCGGCGCGACGGTGTCGTGCGCGAAGGTTTCCAGCGAGTCGCCGGAGGCCTGCTCCGCGAACGCCCGGAGCAGCTTCGCTACCTGCTCGGCGGTGGGGCGGAGGGCGGGGTCCCCGGCGAGCATCTGGAGGATCACCTGCCGCAAGGCGATGTCCCACTCTCGGTTGGGCATCCCGAGCGACCCGAGGCGACCGACCTCGTCCGTCACGGTCTCGTCGTGCTCGGCGATGTCCATCGGGAGGAGGGGAAGCCACTCCCCCTTGAGGATCTCGAGCAGCATCAGGCCGAGCGCGTACATGTCCGCGGTGTGCTCGCCGCGGTCGCCCTCGCGCCGCTCGGGGGACATGTACTTCAGGCTGCCGAAGCGCAGAGCGCCCGTCTGTACGGAGCGGAACGCCTGGCTCGAACGCGCGGTGCCGAAGTCGAGCACCTTCAGCTCGCCCTCCACGCTCACCATCACGTTGCTCGGCTTGATGTCGCGATGCACCACGTAGAGCGGGGCGTCGAGGCCGTACGGAATCTTGAAGTACGCGGCTTCCAGCGCGGAGGCGGCCTCGGCGGCGATCTGCAGCGCAACGCGGGGCGGCACCTTCCGCCGGTGCTTCGCGAGCGCTTCGACGAGCTGCTTCAAATCGAGCCCGTCGACGAACTCCATGATGATTGCGAGCTGCCCGTCGATCTCGGAGAGGTCCTCCACGCGGAGGATGTTTTTGTGCCGAAGCCGGGCGAGCAGCCGCGCCTCGTCGCGCGTGCGGTTGATGATTTCCGCCGATTCGTTCCATTGTTCGCGGAGAATCTTGACGGCAACGATGCGCTCGAGCCCGCCGGGAGCGCGCGCCTCGGCGAGGTAGAGCCGAGCGAAGGTGCCGGACGACAGCTCGTGGAGCAGCTGAATTTCGAGGTGCCGGCTCCCGGCGTGCGCTTCCATTCGCTCCGGCTCGTTTCCGGGCGGGAGGATAACACAGGCTCCTGCGAGCTACGCTGGCGTCGGCGGCGCAGCCATCGTCGGAGCACCGACCGGTTGCGGCGCGAGCTTACCTGTGCTTTAACGTAGGCGCGCCGCGGACCCAAGGGTTCGGGCGCGTAGGGAGCCCTTCCTTGATTACGTCGTTGCTGATTCTGCTTTCGCTCGGTGGCTGCCACCTCGTTCAGCAGGCGCTGAACAACCCTTCGGCCATGGTCGAAGAGGCGGACGCCAAGCTCAAGGCCGGGGATCTCGCAGGCGCGGCCGCCGCGTACGAGGCCGCCGTGGCCAAGGCCCCGACGGACGTCGGTGTCGCCACCGGCGCGTCGTACATG
>CAXNIN010000306.1:0-5335 GCA_964202365.1 Myxococcota bacterium
GCGGGCCTCGCGGCGGCGGCGGCGGAGACGCGGGCGTCGCGCTCCGGGGGCGCCTCGGCTGTGGGCTGCGCGCGCCGGAGAGCGGCGGCCTTCCTCTCCGGGGCGGGGAGCTCCCGCGCCTCCCGTGTCCGCGACGTGCGGTCGGCGGCGGCCGTCCGCTTCTCGTCGGGCGGCGGGGGTTCGGGGGCGTCGGCGCGGCGCTCCACGGCCGTGCGGGCGCGCGACACGAGGGCGCTCTGGACGCGCTCCGCTTTCGGGGTGTCCCGCGCGATGGGCGGCATGCGCTCCTCCGCTCGCGCGCGCCGCTCCGCCTCTGCCCGTTCCTGGGCGGCCGCCGCCGTGCGCGCGGGGGTGGCGACGGACCTCGGCTCCGCCCGCTCCGACGGGGCCTCGCGGCGCGCGCGCGCGGCGCCAGCGAGGGTCGCGTCCGGCTCCGTCGCGTCGAGCCGCTCCTGCTCTTCCGGCGACAGGATGCGCACCTGGGTCAACGTTTCGCGCTCCCCGTCGCCGTCCGCCCACCACACGATCGGGGCGGCGTGCAGCGTGCCGGAGCACACCAGATACAGGAGCGCTCGGCGCGGATCGAGCCCCGGGCGACGGGAAGTTCGGCGGGCGTCGGTCACAGGGCTCGTGCCGCAAGCATAGCCGCGGCCCGCGGGTTGTGCCGCACGCTACGCGCCCGACGGGTGCCGCTTGCAACGCCCGTGCAATGGTCCCAAAGTATTCCCGATGCCCGACCAGCCCGGACTGCCCTTTCGAATGCTGCAGCGAGGCCTCCGCGCCGCCAGCCGCGCGAGCGCCTCCGTGGTTGATCGCGTGCTTCGCAACGAGTCGCACCTCACGCCCTTCGCCCCCGTCGCTCCGGGCCAATCGGCGCCGCGGGTCTCGACCGGGCCCGTCGAAGTGCGGTTCGGGGCAACGGCGGTTCGGGTGGCGCGCGGCACCACGCTGCTCGAGGCCGCCGAGGCCGGTCGCGTCGATCTTCGGCATTACTGCGGCGGAAACAGCTCGTGTGGCACGTGCCGGGTCGTCATTGTGAGCGGGCACCGCAACCTCTCCCGCCGCGAGGGGATGGAAGAGATGGCGCTCGGCGCCGACAACGTGGCGCGCGGGGACCGCCTCGCGTGCCAGGCGCAGGTGCTCGGCGAGGTCGCGGTCGAGATCCCCGAGTGGTTCTGAACGCGGCCGATGCCCCCCGCCGCGCGCCGCTTGTCCCTTCACCTGCTTCCGGCCGATCCCGAGGCGCCGGCCGACGCCGTGCGCGCCCTGTTCGCCACGCTGCAGGCGGAAGGGTGGCTGGCGGATGAGCGCCCCGGGCCGCGGGCGCTCGTCGCGGGCGGCTTTATGCGGGCGCGCCTCGACACCTTCGACACCGTGCGCTTCGTGTCCAACTGGCAGGGTGGGTTCCACGTGCGGTGCCCGGTCGACGCGCGCGACGTGGTGGGCGGGTTCGGGCGGGCCCTCGAAGCCTGGCGGGCTGGCGGGCCGCGGGCGCTCGGGTGCGATTGCGGGTCGGTCCACCCCCTGGAGGCGCTCGTGTACGCGCCGGACGCCGGGTTCGCGCGCGGTTGGATCACCCTCGCGGACATCGCGGATGTCCGCCTCGACCCTGTCGCGCTCGCCCGCGCGAGGGCGGTGCTCGGTGAAGTACGGATTGTCCTCCGACGCGGCTGAACGGCGCGACGGCGGAGTGTCGGCTCCGGGCAACTTCCGGTTACAGTGACCCCCTCGGAGGTCCCATGCGTCTGTTCCTGCTCCTGCTCGCCGCCTGCTCCGGCTCCACCACGGGTGACGACACGAGCACCGGCGACGCCGACGCCGACACGGATACCGACACCGACACCGACGCGGACACCGACGCCGACACGGACACGGACACCGACCCGCGCGACGCCATCATCTCCGGCACGGTCCTCCTCTGGGACGGCTCCCCCGCCGCGGAGATGGAGGTGCAGGTGTGCTCGATCCAGTGCCGCTACGCCATCACGGACGCGAGCGGCAACTTCTCGCAGGGCCTGCTCGAGTCCGCGCGCTTCAAGGTCGACGCCATCGGCGCCGTCTACAGCTCGCCGGGCTTCGGCAACGCGCTGGTCGGCGTCGATCTCGGCGTCAGCGAGAACTTCGTGATCTCGGCCCCCCTCGTCGTCCCGCCGGTGAGCGGCCCTGTCAGCGTGTCCGAGACCGCCGGCCGCGCCACGTACGACGTCGGCGCCGTCTCGCTCACCTTCGCCGCGACCGACCTCGCGTTCACCTTCGGCGTGGTCGACAACGACACCGGCCTGTTCGACCTCTACGCGGGCGCGCTCGAGGGCGCGGCGATCCCGCAGCTCTGGTCGGTACAGCCCAGCTTCGTCGTGACCTTCCTCCCGTGGGCCGCGGAGAACACCGGCACGCTCGACGTGACCGTCACCGGGCTCACCTCGCCCGACGGCAGCTACACGGTGTACGCGCTCGAGGAGTACGGTGAGGTCGAAGGGCCGCTCGGCACCGCCACGGTGTCCGGTGGCACCGCGACCGCGACGGGTCTCGCCCCTTCGCACCTCACGTGGCTGATGTTCGTCCCGGCCTGATGAGCGAGGCCGAGCCGACCGCGGGCCTGCTCGACGCCCTCGATCGCGTGCGCGAAGTTCGTGGTTCGCTCGGAATCTTCGACGCCCTCGTCGCGGATGATCCCGTGCGGGTCGCGGATGCGCTGGCATCCGCGCCGCGCCACCCGCTGCGGCCGCGGCTCGAGGCGTGGCTCGTCTCTCGGGGCGTCGCGCCGCCGTCGGAAGAGGGTCCCGCGGCCGCGCTCGCGCGCCACGGTATCGTCGACGTCGACGCCTTCGTGGCCGCGGCGCACGGACGCGAAGCCGGCCTGGTCCGGGCGCTCGCCGACACGCGGGCGGAGCGGGACCTGGCGCTTCGCTCCGCCAACGCCTACGCGCTCGTCGCCGCGCTGCTCGCGATGATCGTGGTCGGCGGATGGATCGCATCCCTGGCGGGGTTCACCTTCACGGAGGAGCCCCCGTCATTCCCCGCGCCAGCCCGACAGGCGGCGCCCTCGGAGGACCCCTGAACGACATTTCCCTTGGCCGCATCTTCGGTTTCCCGCTGCGCGTGCAGCCGTCGGCGCTGTTCATCCTGGCGTTGTTCGTGCTCCTGGGCGCCCGGAACGGCGCCGGCTCGATGGGCCAGGGGGCCCTGTTCGCGTTGATGGTGTTCGGCTCGATCCTCGTGCACGAGCTCGGGCACGCGTTCCTAGGGCGCGCGAACGGGCTCGGGCACATCGACATCACGCTGCACGGCTTCGGCGGCTTCACGCGGTTCGAGCGGCCCCCCGCGCCGCGGCAGGGGCTCGTTGTGACCTTCGCCGGGCCGGCGGCGAGCCTGCTCCTGGGCGTCGTGGCGCTCGTTGCGTCGTGGTTCCTCGGGCCGGGGCTCCCCGATCTGCTCGCGACGAACGCGGCGCGGATCAACCTGTTCTGGGGCGTCTTCAACCTGCTCCCGATGTACCCGCTCGACGGCGGCCTCCTCACCTGGCACGGGCTCTCGCTCGTGATCCCGCGGGCTCGCGCGCTGCAGTGGGCGGCGCGGGTGGGGGTGCTCGTTGCCGTGGCCGTCGGAACCTATGCGGTCGTGTTCCAGGAGATCTTCATCGGCATCATCGCGCTGATGTCGCTCGCCCAGACCGTGCCGCTCGCGATCGAGCGCGAGCGCCACTGACGCGCGCCGCGCCGCCCTCCGGCGCTGCGCCCGCGCGGAAAGGGGAGCCGGCCCCGCGGGGTTCCGGTTCGGCGCGCGGGATGCAACTCATCGCGTCGGCTCGAAGTGTGCGCGTGTCCCGACAGGGGACCGACGAGGAGAGGAACGTCGGAGGCGCCGGTCTGGCGCGCGCGCTCGACGAGGGGGGCGCGGCGGCGCTGATCGCCCTCCTCGCGGACGGCGCGGACGCCGTCGAGATCGAAGACGCCGAGGTCAGTGTGCGGGTCGCGCGCGATGCGGGCGGGGCGCGGGTCCGTACGCGCTGGGTGACGGGCGAGTCGCACGAACAGGTGTTGCCGATGGGCGCACCCGGAGGTCGCCCGGTGACCGATCTCGTCGCGGCGCTGCACGACCCGTCCCGCACGCTCCGTCTCCACGAGGGGCGCTGGTTCGAAGGGGAAGGCCCCGCCGAGTTCGTCGTGCCCGCGATGTCCCCCGAGCGCCTCGGCGCCGCCTCGTTCCGCGCGGCCCACGGCGTGCGCGCGAACTACGTCGCCGGCGCGATGGCGGGCGGGATTGCCTCGCCGGCGCTCGTCGTGGCGATGGGGCGCGCGGGCTACCTCGGCTACTACGGTGCCGGCGGTCTTCCGGTAGAGGCCGTGCGCGACGGCGTGCGTACGATCGTCGCCGACGCGGCGGGCGCCCCGGTCGGCTTCAACCTCCTCCACAACCCCGTGGAGCCCGCCGTCGAAGACGCGACGGTCGACCTCTACCTGGAGCACGGCTGCCGCGAGGTGGACGCCTCCGCGTACATGGGGCTCACCGCCGCGATCGTGCGCTACCGGCTCCACGGCATCCACGAAGCGGGCGGCCGCATCGTGACGCCGAATCGTGTCTCCGCGAAGGTGTCGCGCCCCGAAGTGGCTGAGCACTTCCTTCGCCCCGCTCCGGTCAAGCTCCTCGAAGAGCTCGTCGCGCGCGGCGCCCTCACCGCGCGCCAGGCCGAGCTCGCGCGGAAGGTGCCCGTGGCGGAGGACATCACGGCCGAGGCGGACAGCGGCGGGCACACCGATCGTCGGCCGCTCCCGGTCCTCATCCCGCTCTTCCGTCGCCTCGCGGACCGCATCGCGGCGGAGGAGGGCTACTCCGTGCGGCCGCGTGTCGGCGCGGCGGGCGGCATCGGGGACCCCTGGTCGTTCGCGGGCGCCCTCGCGCTCGGCGCCGACTACGTGATGACCGGCTCGGTGAACCAGTCCACGCTGGAGGCCGGCACCTCCGATCTCGTGCGGGAGATGCTCGCGCAGGCCGGCTACGCCGACGTGACCATGGGCCCGGCGCCCGACATGTTCGAGATCGGCGCCCAGGTGCAGGTGCTGGGCCGTGGCACGATGTACGCGCAGCGCGCCGCCAAGCTCTACGAGCTCTACCGGTCCTACGCGAGCATCGAAGAGATCCCGACGGCGGACCGCGAGAAGATCGAGAAGCAGATCTTCCTCCGCCCGCTCGCCGACGTCTGGACCGAGACCGCGGCCTTCTGGGCGGCGCGCGACCCGCGCGAGCTCGAGCGTGCCGCGCGCGACGGCCGGCACAAGATGGCGCTTTGTTTCCGGTGGTACCTCGGCCTTTCGAGCCGCTGGGCGCGCGTCGGCGA
>CAXNIN010000307.1:0-5287 GCA_964202365.1 Myxococcota bacterium
AGACCGTCGGGGACGTCGGTGTTCTTGCGCTGGAGATCTTCCAGTGTGTCGAGCCGGGTTTTCACCCGCTCGCGCTCGCGCGTCGCGTCGGTGAGGAGCCCGTCGACGCGCCGCTGCTCGCGCTGCGCGGTGTCGCGCGCGGCTTCGGCACCCGCGATCGCGGCGCGCCCGGCCTCGACCTGCTGCCGCGCAGCCGCCACCAGCATCTCGGACTCCGCGAATTGCGCCGAAATGCGCGCAATTTCTTCTTCGACGTGGCTGGTGGACGCGCCCGCGGCCGCGGCTTGCGCCCGGGTACGGTCTTCCCGCGCCGCGAGGTCGCGCCGCCGGTTCTGGAACGCGCCCACCGCCGCACGCGCCTTCACCGCCCCCTCGAAGGCCTCCATCGCGCCCCGGCGCGCGCGTTCGAGCTCTTCCCGCGTGACGCGCAACGTCTCGCCGGCGACCCGCGCGCGCTCCGACGCGGAGTCGAGCGCCTCTCGGCTCCGCTTGAGCTCGCGCTCCGCGTGCTCGCGCGCCTCGCCCTGGAACGCCGCCTCCGCGGCCGCCTGGTCCCGCTCGTTGCGGAGATCGTCGACATCCTTGGCGATGCGAGAGAGACGTTCCTTGCCGGCCGTCGTCTCGCGAACCTGGTAGATCGACGCACTCTCTTCGACGCGACGTTGGGCTTCGACCTCCGCGAGCCGGTCGCGAACCTTGCCCGCCTCCTCTTCGAGGGCCTCCGTGCCGCGGCGACGCTCCGCCAGCTCGGTTTCGTGCCGCTCGACGGCGCGGTTGCCTTCCGCGGCCTCCGTGCCGAGCTGACGTACCTGGTCGGCCAGGGCGCGACGGTCGCCGACGAGCCCCGAACACCGCGCCATCGCGACGTGGATCTCGTGCTGACGCAGCCGCGCCCCGAGCATCCGCCAGCGCCCGATTCGCTGGACCTGCCGCTCCGCCGCGCGCAGTTGCCGCGCCATCTCGTCGGAAAGGTCCTGCACGCGCTCGAGCGCGGCCCGGGTACCCGCGAGCTTTTCCATCGTCTCTTCGCGGCGCGCCTTGTACTTGGAGATGCCCGCGGCTTCTTCGATGAGGAGCCGGCGCTGCTCCGGCTTCGCGTGGACGATGAGCCCGATGCGGCCTTGCTCGATGACCGAGTAGAGCTGGTTGCCGACGCCGGTGTCCATGAAGAGCTCGTGGATGTCCCGGAGCCGCACGCGTTCCTGGTTCACGAGGTATTCGGAGGTGCCTGCGCGGTAGAGCCGGCGCGTGACGCCGAGCTCCGTGAACCTCGCCCAGATGCCGGGGAACGGCTCGTCCCCGGCTTCGAACGTGAGCGTGACCTCCGCGAAGCCGACCGGCTGGCGCGTGGACGACCCGGCGAAGATGACGTCCGCCATGGAGTCGCCGCGCAGACTCTTGGCGGACTGCTCGCCGATGCACCACTTGACCGCGTCGATGACGTTCGACTTGCCGCACCCGTTCGGCCCGACGACGCCGGAAATACCGGGTCCGAAACGGAAAACTGCTCTGTCCGCGAAGGACTTGAAGCCCTGCAACTCGAGCGAGCGGATCCGCATGGGGTCAAAGACCTAGGCCACCGGGACCCGGTCGGCAAGGGGGGAAGAGCAGATGAGGAGGAAGAGAACCCACCACGCGAGGGGGGCGTTGCGGGGGGCCCGCCCCCCGCCCCAAGAACAGGACGATCTACCCGGACGCTCGCGCCGGCATCGAGTCGGCGTCGCCGAGAAACGCGCCGTCCCGCGCGACCCAGGCGGGCTCGGCCTCGTAGGTGAGCGTGGCGAGCGTTTCGGCGAGGACGAAGCGGTCGCCTTCAGCGAGCGCGATGGGGTCCCTGAGCCACTGATCGAGCCCGGCGAGGAGCACGCCCATCCTGTCGCCCTCGGCGACGAAGCGGGGAGGTTCCGCGACCTGCACCACCTGACCGTCGCAACGAACGAGCCGCACGCTGTCCTGGAGGAGCAGGCTCCAGGCCAGCCGACGCTCGCGGTACACCGCGACGTAGGCCAGCCGGGCGGCGTCCGAATGGAGGAGCACGAGGCCCTCTCCCGCGCGGCGGGCGAGCGCCTCGACGGGGTGAACGGGGGCTTGGCGACGCGCGAGGCCGTCTTTCGCCATCTCGGCCTCGCCGCGGGCGGAGAGCAACGGCCCCCCGCCGGCGTCGAGCCCGACCGACCAGACGAGGCGTTCGAGCGCCCCCGGCCACAGATCGGCGGGGCGCCACGGCCCGTTGACGACCACGCCGAGCGACGCCCGCGGGTGGAGCCAGCCGGAGCGGACGACCTGACGGAGATCCGCGCTGACCCCCGCGAGAGTCTTGCGTTCGAAGCTGTGGAGTTGTGCGAGCTCCATCTCAGAGCAGGGCCCCCGCGATGCAGGCGGTCATGAACGTGGCGAGCGAGCCGCCGATCATGGCCCGGATGCCGAGCTCGGCGAGATCTCCCATACGACCCGGCGCCATCCCTCCGATTCCGCCGAGCTGGATTCCGACCGAAGCGATGTTCGCGAACCCGCAAAGCGCGTAACTCGCGATGATCGCCGACCGGGGCGAGAGCGGCTCGGCGCTGGCCATGATCTCGCCGAGGTGGATGTAGGCGACGAACTCGGTAAGCACGAGCTTCTCCCCCAGGAGCATGCCCACCGTGGGGGCTTCGGAAAGCCCGACCCCGAGGAGCAACGCGACGGGCGTGAAGACCCAGCCGAGGATGCGCGAGAGCGAGAGCGGGGCGCACCCGTCGGGATAGCCGAACTGCACGCCGCCGTCGCAGACCGCCATGGGAACGAGCGAGAAGAGCCAGTCCACGGCCGCCATGATGCCGACGAACGCGATGAGCATGGCCGCCACGTTGATGGCGAGCGACATGCCCTCGGTGGCGCCGCGCGCGGCGGATTCCATGACATTGCGGTCGGGCCGCTCGTCGTGGATGCGGAGCTGCCCGGCGGTTTCCGGAACTTCTCGCTCGGGCATCATCACCTTGGCGATGACGAGCGTGGCCGGCGCCGAGAGGATCGAGCTCGTGACCAGGTGCCCCGCAATGCCAGGAATATGAGAGAGGAAGCCGACATACGCCGCCAGCACGCCGCCGGCGGTGTTCGCGAAGCCGCCGACCATCACGCAGAAAAGCTCGCTCCTCGTCATCCGGACGACGAACGGCTTCACCAGGAGCGGCGCCTCGGTTTGCCCGAGGAAGACGTTGGCGGCCGTGGAGAGGGTCTCAGCACCGCTCGTGCGCATGGTGCGCTGCATGAGCCAGGCCATGCCGCGCACGACCCACTGCATGATTCCGAGGTGGTACGTGATCGACATCAGCGTCGAGAAGAAGACGATGCTCGGGAGAATCCAGAAGGCGAACGTCTTCACCGGCGGCGAGATGCGGCCGGCGTAGGTGGTGGGAACCCCGTTGGCGTCGGCGATCTGGTGGGCCTCGACGCTCTGGAAGACGAAGGTGGCGCCTTGCTCGGAGAACGAGAGGAGCTTGCGCACCCCGGCGTCCACACCCGTGAAGAAGAACTGCTGCGCCGCGGGCGAGAGGACCACCAGCCCGAACGCGAGCTGAAGCGCGAGCCCCCAGACCACGACGCGCACCGGAAAGCGGCGGCGATCGCTGCTCAACAGCCAGGCGATGCCGACGAGACCGAGCAGGCCGAACAAGGAGACGAAGTTCAAGCGCGCCTCAATCACACATCGAGAGGCGCGCGCGAACCGCGGTGAGCTCGCCGTCGACCGCGACCGGGTAGAACACCCATTCGCGCAGCGCTTCCATGACGCGCGGCATGACCTCGATGTCGCCGCTCACCCAGGTGGCCCCGGTCTGGGTACCCTGGGCGTCGATGTCGACATCCACGAAGCAAGAACGGGTGGGCCGCTCCATGGTCCACTGCGGGGGGACGAGGCGCTTGACGTAGACCGGCGGGGTCGTGCGCATGGTGGGCGGCAAGGACTGCGCCTGCCCGCCGACGAGGAGCTTGACGGACTGCGTGCGGACGAGCTCGGCATCGTCGCGACGCACGAACACCGGCGCGGGGAAGACGGCCTGCATCTCGCGCGTGGGGACATCTTCCCACACCCAGGCGCGCACGGTGGCCTCGGCGTCGATGTGGGCCGCCTTCGGGCACTTCTCGATGCGCACCTTGGTCGCGCGGCCGTCCGGCCCGACCGCGACGCGCACGTTGCAGGTGTAGACGCCCGGCGGGTAGAGGTCGAACCCCGGGCCGGTGGGCGTGATGTCGCCGATGGAGGGCTCGAGCTCGGACCAGTGCACGGCGGGGATGCCGTCGAACGCGGAGCCGTCGACGTCCTCGACGACCTCGTCGGGCGGGGGCTCGGGGACGAAGACGGTGGGGTCCTGGGTGCGCGGCACGACGACGAAGCGGTCGCGAGGGATCGGCGCGTACCAGATCAACGAGGCACGGAGCCACGGGTAGATGGGGCTCGTGCCCGCGCGGGGCCAGAAGCCAACGTCGTCGTAGGTGGTGGGGTCGGTGAAGAGCGTGGAGATGCCGGCGTCGCCGCCGAGGGAGAGCCCGGGTACGCCGGTCATCAGCTCGCCGCGGAACGCCGCGTAGCCGCCGGCCGAGCCGTAGCCGTCGCCGAAGCCGCCCACGGTGAGGCCGTAGATGCCGCGGTGTTCGTGGCTGCGGCGCCGCGAGGAGAGCGTGACGTCGCCGTTGATCGTGGGGACCCACACCGACGCCAGGGAGCCCTCGAGCGTGTCGAGGTCCATCGTGACGCCGGCGGAGACCGAGATCTGTTCGCCGAGGTGGATGCGGCCTTCGGCGCCCGCGAAGCCCGCCCCGCCCACGGACGCGACCGCGCCGACGAAGCCGACGATGTGCTTGCGCGGGAGGAGGGTCTTGACCTCGAACTCGGCGGTGTACGGGAGCTGGCCGGCGACCGGCGCGCCGTCCGTGGTGGCGGGGTCGAAGTCCCACGAGATGATCGCGGTGGCGAGGGCCCAGAACGCCTCTTCGTCGCATTCGACGGGCTTCACGTCCGTGACCTTGCCTTCCGCGCTGACGTCGATGAGGACGCTGCACGGGTACACGCCGGGCGGCACGGAGCGGTACTTCTGGGGGAGGAGGGGGTCCGACAGGACGTGGGCCACCGGGGGCGTGGACGCCGCCTGCGCGAGGCCCGCGAAGAGCGCGAGGATCATCCGATCGTCCCTCGAATCATCGTTCGTGGAGCCGCGGTGTCGCCGACGGCGAACGCGCTGGAGAGGAGGTCGCGGGCGTGTTCGACCGCGCGGCCGGCGTGGTGGAGGAGCGCGAGCGGCTGGCCCGCCTC
>CAXNIN010000308.1:0-5279 GCA_964202365.1 Myxococcota bacterium
CACGTGTCCCGACGCGGACGCCGTGTGTCGAGCCACCAGCACCGACGGCCGCGTCTTCTCGGTCGAGGGGCCCGTGCTCGCGGGTGCGGGCGCCCCGAGCGTCGTCGCGCGCCCCGGCGGCGGCTGGCGGATGTGGGCCTCTGTCGGCACCGGCACCACCACCGCCACGTCCACCGACGGCGTCGTGTGGCTCGACGAGGGCATCGTCGCCGACACCAGCCGCCTCGGCGGCGTAGACGCCGTCGCGCTCCCCGGCGCCACGGCCGGCGTGTGGGCCGGCGCCGCCGGCCTCTACAGCACCCTCGGCGGCGCCGACACCACGCTCGCCGACGCGACGCGCGACCGCACGCTCCTCGGCGCCGGCTTCGCGCGCTGGTGCCCCGACGCCCCCGAAGGCGCCGGCGTCGCCCGCGACGGCGCGAACTGGCACCTGTTCGTCGAGGCCGACGGGGTCGTCGGGCACGCCCGCGGTGTCCCCACCCCCGGCACGTGGGTGGGCGTCACGCTCGTGTGGGACGGCACCACGCTCACCGCCACGTGGGCGGACGGCCCGTCGCTCGCGGTTCCGCTCGCCACCGCGGCCGGCTTCACCGTGAGCGCCACGGGCACCGCCGAGCTCGACGAGGCGCGTCTGACCTACTTGGAGCCCGGCGAGGTGGACACCGGCGGGCCCGCCGACACCGGCGCCGACACCGGCGCCGACACCGGCGCCGACACCGGCGACACGGCCGACACCGCGCCCGACTCCGGCGACACCGCCCCCGACTCGGGCGACACCGGCGCCACGCCCGACACTGCCGACACCGGGGCTTTGCTCTACACCGCCACCGAGCTATCCGGCGAGCGCGGCGGCTGCTCCTGCGCCCACGTCACCGGCGGCGGCGCGCCGCCCTCCGGGCTCGCGCTCCTCTTGCTCCTCCCCTCCCTCGTCTTCTCCCGGAGGCGCCCATGATGCTCCTCGTCGCGACGCTCGCCCAGGCCGGGACGCTCTCCGTGAGCGGCGCCGGCCCCTATACGAGCATCGCCGCCGCGGTCGCCTCCGCCGCCGACGGCGACACGATCGAGGTCGCGCCGGGCACCTGGGCCGAGGCCATCGATCTCGGTGGCAAGGACCTAACGATCGTCGGCACCGGCGGGCCCACCGTCACCTTCCGCGCCCCGCCCTCCGGCCGCGACGCGGTTACGGCCACCCGCGGCGAGGCGCTCGCGCTGGATGGCTTCACGATCTCGCCCAGCGGCGGGCGCGCGGTCGTCGTCTCCGACGGCACGCTCGACGGGCGCAGCCTCGTGGTGCAGGACGCCGGCGCCGTCGGTGTTGTAGGCGGCGGCATCGCGATCGACGCCGCCACGGCCACGCTCGAAGACGTGAGCTTCTCCGGCGGCGCCGCGACGTTCGGCGGCCACCTTCACGTCGGCGACGCGGCGGATCTCGTCGCGACGAACCTCGTGTTCTCCGGGGGCTCGGCCACAGACGGCGGCGCGGTGCACGTCGACGGCGGCGCGACCGCCACGCTCAGCTCGGTGCTCGTCACCGGCCCCGTCGCCGCCCGCCACGGCGGGTTCGCCTACGTCGACGCCGCCTCGCTCATCGTCACCGATCTCGCGCTCGATGACGCGGTCGCCGGCGGAGACGGTGGCGCCTTTCTCGTCACCGGGCACGGCGGGCTCACGCTCGAACAAGCGGTGATCACCGGCGGCGCCGCCGCGCGCGGCGGTGCACTCCACGCGGACGACGGGAGCGTGGTCGACCTCTCCGAGGTGTCCATCGTCGCACCCACCGCGGACGAGGCCGGCGCCATCGGGCTCGACGGCGCCGCCGCCACGTTCGACCAGCTCACGGTCACCGACGCCCTCGCCGACACCGGCGGCGCCCTCTGGGTGCGCGGCGGCGCCGACGTCGTCGCCACCGGCTGCGTGTTCGACGGCAACGAAGCCTCCGGCGACGCCGGCGCGCTGCTGCTCGGCACGGGCTCGAGCTGGGACGACACCGACGGCACCTGGCGGGACAACGAGGCCGGCGGCAGCGGCGGCGCCGTCGCCACCGAGGGCACCGCGGTCGCGCGCTTCGACGGCGGCGTGTTCGACGCGAACGTGGCGCGCGCGGACGGCGGCGCGTTCGCCCACGCCGCGAGCGGCGCGCTGACGCTCCTCGACACCGTGTTCCTCCTTCAGACCGCCGAAGTGGGCGCGGGCGGCGCGATCCGCGCGTCCGGCCCCGTCTCGGTGGACGGCGGGTCGTTCGATGGCAACGTCGCCACGCTCGGCGACGGCGGCGCCATCGCGGCCGACGACGCGCTCACCGTAACGGGCGTCCGCTTCTCCGAGAACGTCGCCGACGACGACGGCGGCGCCCTTCACGCCGACGGCGCCACGCTCTCCGTGCGCGAGGCCACCTTCTTCCGCAACACGGCGGGCGGCGACGGCGGCGCGATCTGCGCCGACACCGTGGGCGACGTGCTCGTCGCGCGGGCCTACCTCCACGGCAACACCGCGCGCCGGGGCGGCGCCGCCCGCGTCACCGCGCCGGTCACCTCCGCGGCGCTCTCGAACCTGCGCGTCACCGACAACAGCGCGGTCGACGGCGGCGGCCTCCACGTCGACGGCCTCGTGCAGGTCGCGATCGAGAGCTCCACCTTCGCCGGCAACACCGCGTCGGACGAGGGCGGCCACCTCTACGCGGGCGGCCCCGTCCGGCTCGTGAACGGCCTCTTCACCGCAGCCCCCGACGGCGGCGGCGTGTGGGGCGCCACCGACGCCGGCTCCGACCGCTTCTACAACCTCGTGTGGGACAACGCCGGCGGCGGCTGGGCCGGCGGCTGGTCCGATGTCACCGGTACCAGCGGCAACCTCGAGGTCGACCCCGAGCTCGTCGCCTACACCGCCGACGGCGACGAGACCGACGACGACCTCTCGCTCTCGGTGGGCAGCGCCGCCGTCGACGCGGGAAGCCCCGCGCTCTTCGACGTCGACGGCTCCCGCTCCGACATCGGCGCCTACGGCGGCCCCGACGCCGACGTGCGGGACGCCGATGCCGACGGCTGGTTCGACAACGTGGACTGCGACGACGACGACGCCACCGTGTACCCGGGCGCCCCCGAGATCGCGTACGACGCCATCGACCAGGACTGCTCCGGCCTCGACCTCGACGACGTCGACGGCGACGGCTTCGGCCGCACCTCGGGCGGCGACTGCGACGACGCCGACCCCGCGGTGCACCCCGCCGCGGTCGAGACCTGGTACGACGGCATCGACGCCGACTGCAGCGGCGGCTCCGACTACGACTACGACGGCGACAGCCACGACGCGATCGTGGGCGGCGGCGACGACTGCGACGACACGAACCCGTTCGTGTACGGCACCAGCCCCGAAACCTGGTACGACGGACTGGACGCCGACTGCGACGGCCGCTCCGACTACGACCGCGATCGCGACGGGCACGACGCTGTCGCGCACGGCGGCGCCGACTGCGACGACCTCTCGGCGGCCCGGTTCCCCGGCAACGTCGACATCCCCTACGACGGCCTCGATCAGGACTGCACCGGCGCCGACCTCGTGGATGTCGACGGCGATGGCTGGGTGGGCGCGGGCGGCGGCGGCACGGACTGCAACGACGGCGACGCCGACGTGTTTCCCGGCGCGCCGGAGGACCCCACCGACGGCATGGACTCCGACTGCGACGGGCTATCCGAGTGGGACCGCGACGGCGACGGCTGGCAGAACGACGCCGGCTCCGGCGAGGACTGCGACGACCGCGACCCCGCCGTGAACCGGGGCATGGAGGAGACCTGGTACGACGGGGTCGACGACGACTGCGACGGCCGCGACGACGACCAGGATCTCGACGGCTACGACGTCGCCCAGGACTGCGACGACACCGACCCCGCCGTGAACCCCGGCGCGGAGGAGCGCGACAACGGCGCCGACGACGACTGTGACGGCTGGGCCGAGACCGACGACCGCGACGGCGACACGCTCACCGACCGCGAGGAGTGGGGCTACGGCACGAACCCCGCCGATCCCGACAACGACGCCGACACCCTCTCCGACGGCTGGGAGATCACCGACCGCGACGCCGACGGGCTCCTCGACGCGCTCGACACCGACGACGACGCCGACGGCATCCCCACTGTCGTCGAGCTCGGCTACGACCTCGACGGCGACGACGTGCGCGACCAGGATGTCGACGGCGACGGTTTCATCAACGCGTGGGACCTCGACAGCGACGCCGACGGCTTCCGCGACAGCGCGGAGGGCGTGGCCGACGCCGACCACGACGGCCTCCCCGACTTCCTCGACTACCAGGGCCCCTTCGCGGGCGGCGGCTGCGGCGGCGCCTGGGCGGAAGGGTCGGGCGGCGCCGCCGGGCTCCTCTTCCTGGGGCTGTTCGGCGTCCGGCGTCGCGGGGCTCCCGCGCGCCCCGCGTCCGGCCCCGTCCGCCTCCTCACCGGCCTCGCCGCGCTCACCGCCGCGCTCGCCCCCGCGTCGGCCCGCGCGGTCAACGCGCACGGCTTCGACGTCGCCGCGCCCACGGGCGACCCCCTCTGCTTCACCCGCGTCGGCTGCCCGCAGACCGCGCCGAACCGCGGCTGGGACGTGGGCACCACGCTCGACTACGCGGACTCCCCCGTCGCCGAGCAGCTCCCCGAAGGCCGCATGCCCGTGCTCGACACGCTCACGACGGCCACCGTCACCGCCGCCTACGCCTTCAAGGGCTTCCAGCTCGACGCCTCCGTGCCCGTGCACCTCGCCGGCGTGGACGCCGCGGGCGCGTTCACCACCCTCGGCGACATCCGCGTGGGCGGCCAGGTGCCCTTCCACATCGACAACTTCCCCACCATCGGCGTGCGCGCCGCGGTGTGGGCGCCCACCGGCGCGGCCGAGCGCTGGGTCGGCTCGGCCGGCCCCCGCGCCGCCGTCTCCGCCACCGTCGGCAAGGAGTTCGGCAAGCTCGGCCTCGTCGCGAGCCTCGGCGCCATGGCCGCGCTCCCGTCGGAGACGCGCAACCTCCAGGAGGGCCTCGGCCCCGTCGCCGGCCTCGGCGTCGGCTGGCGCGTCACCGACGCGGTGAGCGCCACCCTCGAGCTCTCTACCGCGTCCGACCTCCCCCAGCTCCCGCTCGAGGCCTCCGTCTCGACGCGCGCGCGCCTCCCCCTCGGCGCGTGGGCGGTCCTCGGCGCCGCCGCCGGCGTCGGCGAGGGCGTCGGCTCCAGCCGGTGGCGCGGCTACGTCGGCCTCGGCTTCTCCAAGCTCCCGCCGCCGCCTCCCCCGCCCGCGCCCCC
>CAXNIN010000309.1:0-5263 GCA_964202365.1 Myxococcota bacterium
TGGACGACCCGGGGTGCAGCGACCCCGAGGACGCCGTCGAGCAGGACACCATCTTCGCCTGCGAGGACGGCCTCGACACCGACGGCGACGGGTGGATCGATCTCGACGACCCCGACTGCGTCGACGCCACCGCCGAGGCCGGGGCCACCGGCGCGGCCGCGTGCAACAACGGCGCGGACGACGACGGCGACGGGCTCGCCGACGCCGACGACCCCGACTGCATCGACGCGCGCGATAACGTGGAGGCCACGCTCGACGAGAGCGGCCTCGACTGCTCCGACGGCGACGACGGCGACGGCGACTCCTGGGTGGACAGCGAGGACCCCGACTGCGCCTGGCTGGGCGCCGAGCTCACGTGGGACGACTTCGCGTGCAACGACGGCGTCGACAGCGACGGCGACGGCCTCACCGACGCTTCGGACCCCGGCTGCGCGAGCGCGCTCGACCCGGAGGAGTCCCACACCGCCGAGTGCGCCGACGGCGCCGACAACGACGGCGACGGCTGGTTCGACACCGACGACGCCACCTGCGACAGCGCCACCGCGCTGTTCGAGGACGACGGCGCGAGCGGCACGCCGTGCAACGACGGCGTCGACAACGACGGCGACGGCCTCACCGACGCCGACGACTGGGGCTGCACCGACGCGCGCGACGCCGACGAGGCCGACCCCGCGACCGCCTGCAACGACGGCGTCGACAACGACGGCGACGGCTGGCTCGACACGAGCGACCCCGACTGCCCCACCCCGGTCACCACCGCCGGCGAGACGGGCACGGGCGACACGCAGTGCAACGATGGCGTCGACAACGACGCGACGCAGGGAGTGGACGGCGACGACCCTTCCTGCGCGTCGGCGTACGACAACTCCGAGTACCGGTAGGCGGGCCGGCCGGCGGTGGGACGCGCATCGTCCCGCCGAGCCGGGGGGGCGTTGCGGGGACGCCGAAGGCGTCGCGGAGTCGGCGTGCGCGAGACGCGCAGCGCCCGGCCCGGCAAGGGCCGGAGCCGACGCAGCCCGCCCCGGAGGTCGGCGGCAAGCCGACCGTGAGGGGGGGCTCGGGCCCCCCGCCCCATGAATACGAACCCGCTCCCGAACTACCGGGGCGGAGGCGGAGGGGGAGGCCCACCGCCGCCGAGCAGGCCGGCGATCTCGGGGACTTCCTTCGCTTCTTTCCAGGCGGCGAAGCCGTCCTTCCAGACGAGGTGGCGCCCGGAGGGGTCGGCCTTCACGCGCTCGGCGATGTCCGCCGCGCTCGCGCTGACCGTGGTGCCGTCCGGCGCGGCGTAGTGGAAGTTCACCGGCGTGGGGAGCGGCGGCGGAGCGGGCGGCAGGAGCCCCGCGATCTCCGCGACCTCCGACCACGACTTCCAGCCGGCCCAGCCGGTGGCCCATACGTTGTGCGTTCCGCCACGATTCTGCTGAACGAACGCCGCAACCTCGCGGGCGCCGTACTCCCCCTGGCCGGAGGGGCCGTGGTAGTGGTAGCGCGTCTCCGCGGGCGGAGGGGGCGGCGGGCCGAGGCCCTGCTGCGGGTTGAACGTGCCCGGGCCCTGCTGGGCGCGCCCGATCTGGCCGCCCATCGCGTTGCCCATCGCGAGGCCCAGGCCCGCTTCCATGAAGGCGCCGCCGCCGCCCGTGCGGCTCGCGGCCTGTTCAATGGCGTTGGCAGCCTGGAACTGCGTGTAGGCGTTCATGTCGCCCACCATGGCCATGCTCGAGCGCTTGTCGAGCATCTTCTCGACTTCGGGCGGAACCGAGATGTTCTCGACCACGAAGTCGGTGAGGGTGATGCCGTAGTTCTCCTGGAACCAGCCGTTGAGGCGCTGGCGGAGGGCGTCGCCGAGGTCCATGTACTGGGAGATGAGGTCGAGCGCGGGGATCTTCGACTCGCCGATGGTGTCGGCCAGGGCGCTCACGAGCTTGCGCTTGAGCTGGCCGTTGATCTCGTCGGTGGTGTAGAGCCCGGACGTGCCGACCAGCTCGCGGATGAACACCGCGGGGTCGGTGATGCGGTACGCGAAGACGCCGAACGCGCGGATGCGCACGGCGCCGAGGTCGCGGTCGCGCAGCATGAGCGGGTTGGCGGTGCCCCACTTCTGGTCGGTGAACTGGCGCGTGGAGACGAAGTAGACGTCGCCCTTGTACGGGCTGTTCAAGCCGTACTTGATGCTCTCGAAGAAGCCCGTGATGGCCTTCGTGCGCGTGGAGAGCTCGTAGGTGCCGGGCCCGAACACGTCGGAGAGGCGACCTTCCGCCACGAACACCGCAGCCTGCCCTTCCCGAACGACGAGCTTGCCGCCGTCCTGGATGGCCTGATTGAAGATGGGGAACCGGTACACCAGGGTGTTCTTCGTGTCGTCCAGCCACTGGATGACGTCGAGGAACTGCGCCTTGGCGTGGTTGGAAAGGGTGTTCCAGAGACCCATGCTTTACCTCCGCGGGGGATGCGAGAACATACCAGCTACACACGCCTTGGCGCACGGCAAGCGTCCACGGGTCGCGACCTGCCCACTATGTCCCGCCTCCGGCAGGGCGCGCGCCCGGAGCGTGCAGATCGCCCGCCTCCACGCCCTCGGCCGTTCCCTCCCACAGGCCGATGCGGTTGCCTTCGGGATCGAGCACCTGCGCGATCCGCCCCCCGTCGGGCCCGGGCCCGGGGCGCACCAGCGGGGTGCCCCCGAGCGTAACGGCGCGGGCGAGCGCGGCTTCGAGCTTGGGGACGCGGACGTACAGCTCCGGGCCGGCCGTGGAAGGCGCACCCTTGCGGAACACGCCGCGGAGACCGCCCGGCGTGCGGAACGCGCCGCCGTCGAGCACCCAGCCGAACAACACCCGGTAGAACGCCTCCGCCCGCGCCGAATCGCGCACGTGGATGCACACCAGCACCACCTCTCCGTCGCCCGTTCCCATGACCAGGGTCTATACCTGCACACCCGTTCAGTCCATCCGGAAACCCACGTTCCCGGAGGGCGCCGCGGCGAGGCCGCTACTTGCCGGGCGGGGCGAGCGGCGTCGCGGAGAGGCGCCGGGCGATGGGCTCGACGAGGAACATCGCCATGCCGCGGAGCTGGTCGGGCGCTTCCTTGTCGTTGAGGACCAGGAAGTAGAGCGGGGCGGCCTCGCGGTCCCGGCCGCGTCGGCGGAGCAGATCCGCGAGGAGGTAGCTCACGCGCACCTTCTCGGCGTGGGGGAGCTCGGTGCGGAGCGCCTCGGTGTAGCGCGCGATCGCCTCGTCCTGGAGCGCGGGCTCGATGGCGGTGACGACGCGGCGGAACCGGGCGAGGGCCTCGCGCTCGGGCGCGGAGAGCGGCCCGGCGGTCTCGAAGGCCACGAGCAGCGCGTCCCGCTCGGTGCCCCAGCCGCCGCGGTGCGCGACGCGCGCGAGGTTGTACAACACCTTCTTGCGGTCGGAGACCGAGAGCGGCTTCTTCAGCTCCTCCCAGCCGGCGTCGAGCAGCTGGCGCGCCTGGGTGGGCCCCTGGAGGCCGGCGTAGAAGCCCACAGCGGTGTCCCGCGCGGTCCAGCTCGCCTCGAGCAGCACATCTCCCAGGAAGACATCGCTCTTCCCGAGGGTGTCGTACAGGCGGGCGGCCACCCGGTAGCGGTCCCACAACTCGGGCGTGGCGGGCATCTCCGCGGTCGCGGCGGCGAGCGCAGCGCCGAGTTTCGCGCGATCCTCCGCGGTCAACACCAGTAGATCGTCCCCGTACAGCGAGAGCCCGTTGTCCGAGCACGTCGAGAGACGGTAGGTGCGCCACTGCCCGCCGCTCGAGTAGGACGCGAGGTCGGAGTCGTATCCGCCGGCGGCGTTGGCGCTGAGCTTGGCGTGCACGCGCACGGTGCCCGCGCCGACCGGGCACGGTCCATCCCTGCCTTGGACCTGGATCGCGAGCGCGGCGGGCAACAGGAGGAGGGCGAGGATCACGAGAAGATCGCTCCGAGGAGGCCACGCGCCTCACCGCGCCTGCGGACGACGAGGACCGGCCGCGGGCTCTTGCCGGCGAGGCGTTCGGCGGTGCTACCGAGGAACACGGCGGCCAGGGGACTCAATCCGCGCGAGCCGACCGCGAGCAGATCGACCCCCTCGGCGGCGGCGAGGAGGGCGTCCGCGGGGGAGCCGCCGACCACGGTTCGGAGGGGCACCGGCCCGAGACCGCGGGCGGCGACGGCGGCGGCGAAGCGGGCCTGGAGCGCGGCGCGGACGGCGTCGGGGGCCCCGGCGGCGTCTTCGGCGGAGAGCACGGCGAGCGCCTCCACCCGCGTGCACAAGGCCACGGCCCGCGCGAGGGCGTCGAGCGCGGCCTCGGAGAGGTCCATCCCGACGAGGGCGTGGCGGAGCGGCGCCTCGGCGTCGGCGGGAACGAGGAGCACGGGGCAGCCGGCGGCCCGCAGCAGGCCGCGCCCGTGGTCGCCCCAGGCGGACTGCCCGTCCTCCGAGGCCATCCGGCCGATCACGAGGAGGTCCGCGGCCTCTTCCGAGAGGAGGGCGGTGGCGACGGCGTCCGCGGTGCCGGCGCGGACGCACACGCGGACCGCGGCGGGCGCGAGGCCCGCGGCGATCTCGCGGAGACGCGCCTCGGCGATGTGCGCGTTCGCTTCCGACGTCGTGTGCGCGAGCGTCACGCGGCTGGCGCCGCGCGCGACGAGCGCCGCGAGCGCGACGCGCACGCCGTTGTCGCGGGCGTCCAGGGCGAGCATGGCGACCACGGAGGTCATGGAAGCTCTCCAGGGGCGTCCCGCGCGGCCGTACGCCGCCCGGAACGTGCGATCCGCGCGAGGAACCCCCTCAGTTGCTCGAGGTGCTCGTAGGTGCGCGTCAAGCGGGCGCGCGCGTCGTCGGGGAGGTCGGCGGCGAGCACCATCTCGACGTTGCCCATCGCCACGGTGAGCGGCTGGGCCATCTCGTGGACGACCGTGCCCACCGCCAGGGCGCCCGCGGCCCGACGCTCGCTCGCCTCTACCTGGCGCGCGGACTCCTCCAGGCGCTGTTCGATCGCGATCTGCTCTCGGCGATCCTCGAAGAGCCCGAGCGTGGCAACGGGCTGGCCGTCGCGGTCGCGGAGGAAGGACGCCGTGAGCCGAACCGGCACGAGCTCGCCGTTCCGCGCCCGGAGCGTCACGTCGAAGGTGGGCTCGGCGTCGCGCGACCCGAGCCGCTCCCGCGCCGCGAGCCGGGCGAGCACGCGCCGCGCATCGTCGGCGCGGTGGTAGAGGTCGATCACGTGAAGGTGGCCCGACGCCTCGTCGGCGCGGTGGCCGAG
>CAXNIN010000310.1:0-5262 GCA_964202365.1 Myxococcota bacterium
TGCGCGCCCAGCCTTCGCCGTCGGACACCTTCACGGACACCGTGTAGGCGCCGCCCGGCTCGTCCTTGCTCCCCTCGTACGAGAGCACGCCCTTCGGCGAGACCGTCATGCCCGCCGGCGCGTTCTCCAGGCTCCAGGTCAACGGGTCGTTGTCGGCGTCCGTGGCGCGGAACGTGAAGCCGTTGCTCGGCCGCACCGATGAAGGCTCGGTGGTGAACACCGGCCCCACGTTCCCCACCACCACGGGATCGCTCTCGGCCTCGGACTGGTTGGTGCCGTCGTCGGCGGTGAGCTTCACCCGTACCTTGTCGCCCTTCACGAAGCGGCCGCTCAGGCGCTCCACGGTCACGCCGAGCACCTCCACGTCGTTGACGTACCAGGTGTAGTCGAGCTCCAGACTGTCCTCGTCGGCGTCGTACACCGTCGCGCTGGCCAGGATGGAGTCGGTGAACACGGGCGTCGTGGGTGACAACGTCACCCCGTCGATCGTGGGGGGGCGCGTGTCCTTGATGCGGCCCGGCGCGGCGCGTTCGGCCGGTCCTTCCGATGCGGGGGGGGCGGCGTCCGCCACGGCGTCCGCCGCCGGGGGCGCTGGGGCGGGATCGGGTGCCGGGGTTGAACAGGCGAATATGCCGAGGGTCATCCACATCGCGTCGCTCCATGGACTCGCGGAGAACGGTGAGTATAGAAGCGGCGGAGACGTTTGGATGGACCTCAAGCTCACGTTCCTGGGCCGCGTGGCGAGCCGCTGGCGTGTGCGCGTCGAGCTGCCGCTCGGGTTCCGCCCGCGTGGGCTCACCGTGGGCCTCTGGGGGGAAGACGACAAGCCCCTCGGCCCCGCCACGGTCGCCCCCGCCGGCACGGACCGCGTGTGGGACGTCGAATTGGCCGGTCCATCGCCGCTTCCACCGGGAACCCTCGTGCGGTGCATGGCCGATGTCGACGGCGGCGCCCCCATGGTGTACTGGCTTGGCGTCGACCGCCGTCGCGGGTTGCACGCATTCTTGCATGCCGACGGCCGGCTCCCGGTCGACTCCGACTGCGTCGGCTCGGCGCTCGGCCCGAAGGACATCGCGCGGCTCGCCGCGGCGTTCCCCTGGGTGCGCGCGGAGGCCCCCACGGTCGACGCCGCGCCGGAAGACGACGGTGCGCACGACGGCCCCTCCGCCGCGGACGACGGCCTCACCCCCGAGCTCCGCGCGATGCTCCGCGAGGAGTTCGGCGTCGACGACGACGACCTCCTCGACTTCATGAAGAGCTGAGGGCCCGTCCGGAAGCAACTTTGCGTTCGGCCGCCCCGAGACTCGGCGTCCGCGGCGCCGTGCCCGCGGGGCCGGCCGTCGTCTCCGCCGCGCGCTCCCGCCCTGTAGCGCGGCCCCCCGGCGGGCCCTTTCCACCGCGCGGACGTGCGCCTCGCGCGCGAAGGTCCCTGCTTTCCGGTTAGGGAAGAGGCCTGCTTGCGGGGCGTCGCCCCGTCCACACCCCGGAATCTCCATGTCCATCGAACAGGTCGAACGCTACGGCGCCCACAACTACCACCCGCTCCCGGTCGTGGTGGCGCACGCCGAAGGCGCGTGGATCACCGACGTCCACGGCCGCCGGTTCCTCGACATGCTCTCGGCGTACTCGGCGCTCAACCAGGGGCATCGCCACCCGCGCATCCTCGCCGCGGCGCGCGAGCAGCTCGACCGCGTCACCCTCACCTCCCGCGCCTTCCACAACGATAAGCTCGGCCCGTTCCTCGAGCGGCTCTCGCAGGTCAGCGGGTTCTCCCGGTCACTCCCGATGAATTCCGGGGCTGAAGCCGTGGAGACCGCGCTCAAGGCCATGCGCAAGTGGGGCTACCGCACCCGCGGCATCCCCGAGGACAAGGCGGAGATCATCGTCGCGCAGGACAACTTCCACGGGCGCACGATCTCCATCGTGAGCTTCTCCACGGAGCTGGCGTACCGCGAGGGGTTCGGCCCGTTCACGCCGGGCTTCGTGGTGGTGCCCTACGGCGACGCCGCGTCCATCGAAGCGGCGATCACCCCGAACACGTGCGCCGTGTTCCTCGAGCCCATCCAGGGCGAGGCCGGCATCATCGTCCCGCCGGAAGGCTACCTCCGCGCCGTGCGGGAAATCTGCACCCGGCGCGGCGTGCTCCTCATCCTCGACGAGATCCAGACCGGCCTCGGCCGCACCGGCCGCATGTGGTGCGCCGAGCACGAGGATGTGCGCCCCGACGGCATCACCATCGGCAAGGCGCTCGGCGGCGGCGTGTACCCCGTGAGCGCCTTCTGCGCGGACGACGCCGTGATGGACGTCTTCGGCCCCGGCACGCACGGCTCCACCTTCGGCGGCAACCCGTTCGCGGCCGCCGTCGCCACCGCAGCCCTCGACGTCCTCATCGACGAGAAGCTCCCGGAACGTGCCGCCCGCCTCGGTGAGCTCTTCCGGGCGCGGCTCCGCGGCCTCGGCTCCCCGCTCATCAAGGAAGTCCGCGGCAAGGGTCTCCTCATCGGGGTCGAGCTCCACCGCGAGGCGGGCCTCGCCCGGCCGCGCTGCGTGGCGCTGATGGAGAGGGGCGTACTGTGCAAGGACACGCACGAACAGGTGATGCGCTTCGCGCCGCCGCTCGTGCTCGACGAGGCGGATCTGGACTGGGCGCTCGTGCGCATCGGAGAGGTGTTGGCATGAGCTCCACCGAGAAGGCGCGCGCCTTCCACCACGACTACCCCTACCGGCTCCGCATCCAGCACCCGGAATACGCCGAGCTCCGCATCGAGCGGAAAGGCCGGTTCCTCAAGATCGACCCCGCCGAGGCCCCCACCGAAGACGACGTTGTGGTGCTTACCTCCGCGGCGCCCCACCGCGCGCGGGCCACGGTCGAGGCAATCCAGGCCGGGGTGAAGCTCACGGTCACCGCGTCGCAGCCGGTGCTCGATTGGCTCGCCGGCTTCGGAGCGATCGACGGCGGTCTCTTCGGCCGCACGGTCGACGGCGTGGTGGTCGAAGGGATGCCGTACGTCGCGCCGCGGCAGGCCCGCCCGCTCTCGCACTTCCTCCGCGCCTCCGTCGCCGGCGCCCGCCCGGGCGGCACGCTCCGGCGCCTCGCGGAGCAGGTTCGCTACCCGACGGTCGAGCCCTCCATCGTCCAGCTCACCTTCGCCGACGGCACGCGCCTCCTCCACCTCGATCTCGCGCTCCACGCCGGCACGGAAGAGCCGTGGCTCGACCGCGTCGTCGCGCGGTTTGGCGCGCCCGAGTGGCTCGTGGCGGGCTTCGCGTGGGGCGAGGGCGCGGCGGTCGTGCGGCACGCCGCCCGGTTCGGCGCGCGGCGCGTGCTCGTCGCCGAGCTCCAGAACGCCGAGCGCCGCGAGCTCGGCCTCCCCACGGAGCTCGTGACCCCCGTGCGCGACCAGCTCGTGGCCCAGGGCGTCGAAGCCCACGTGTTCGCGACCCAGGCCTCCTACCGGTTCGAGTAGATGCTCAAGGTTGTTCGCGCCTATCGGTACGTTCGGGGCGTCGCGCGCGGCGTGCGCCGAGGCGACACCTTCCCCCCGGCGGGCCGGGTCCGCGCGGCGGAAGCCCCCGGCGGCACCACGCGCACGCTCCACCGCCACGGCCGCGCTGAGCTCGACCACGTCGAGATCTCCGAGCACATCGTGCCCATCGCGGGGCTCACGCGCCCCGTCGACGTGCTCCACCTCACCGACATCCACCTCCGCACGCGCGACGCCTGGCTCGAGCGCCTGTGCGACGTCGTGTCCGCCGAGCGCCCCGACCTCGTCGCGCTCACGGGCGACGTCGTCACGCGCGGCTGGGAGGCCGACGCCGTCGATCGGTTCCTCGGCGCGTTGCCGTCGGCGCCGCTCGGGAAGTGGGCGGTCATGGGCAACTGGGAGTACTGGGGCGGGGCCCCGCCCGAAATGTGGGCGCCGGTGCTCAACCGCCACGGGGTCGAGCTGCTGAATGACCGCGTCGTCGCGCTCGACGGCCTCGATCTCGCCGGCACCGACGATCTCCTCGCCGGCGACCCCGACCTCGACGGTGTCTTCGCCGCCTTGAGCGGCCGGCCCACGCTCCTCCTCACGCACTCGCCGGGCATCTTCCCGCGCATCGCGCGCCGCCCGGTGAGCGTGGTGCTCGCCGGCCACACCCACGGCGGTCAGGTGCGAATTCCGCTGCTCGGTCCTTTCTTCCTGCCGCGCGGCAGCGGCATCTACCCCTGGGGCTGGTACGAGATGGACGGCGTGTGGATGTTCGTCAGCCGGGGCCTCGGCTGGTCCGTAGCGCCGGTGCGGTGGCGCGCCGCGCCCGAGATCGCCCGCATCAAGCTGGTTCCGGGGTAGGTCTTGGGGCGGGGGGCCCCGCAACGCCCCCTCACGCCGCGCGGCCTCACCCCTTGGTGACGGCCCACACGGGGGCTACCACCCGCACGGGGAAGCCCTGGCTGTCGCGCACGAGCACCTCCACGTGGTCGTCCACCTGCTGGATGACCTCGCCGCTCACACCCGCGCCCACCGCCACGTCGCCCGCCCGCGCATCGGCGGGGAGCCGCACGCGGGTGCCCGGCATCAGCCCGGGCGGCGGGGCCACCGGGTGCTTCACGGCGGGAAACACGCCGATGCCGCCCGAAAGCGACACGGCCAGGGGAAACCCCTGCTCGCGGAGCCAGTGGGCCACGCCGAAAGAGCGGGCGCCGGCCGCGCAGTAGATGGTGATCGGCTGGTCGCGCGGGAGCTCGTCGAGGTGGTGCGGCACGAGGTCCATCGGGAGCAAGCGCGCGCCCTGCGCCACGCCCGATGCGAGCTCGCCGGGCTCGCGGATGTCGAGCAGGAGCGAGCCCGGCACGGGCAGCTCCACCTCGAGGCCGTCGGAGAGATCGGGGCCGTCGGGCTCGTAGGAGCGCGAGGGGGCGACGGTGGGGGGCGAGGGCGGCGCCGAACCGCGCAGGACGCGGCCGATCACCTTCCGGACGAGGGTACCCGCGAGGCTCAAGCGATTCGGTAAGCCGGCGGGCCGGCACGCGGCACGGGGGGATGCCCGGTTGTGTAGGGCGGCCCTCCCGTCCGGGGCGCCGCCCACGGCCCGCCCGCCCGATTGGGGCCGCCGCGGGCGCGCCGGGATTACGCTCGCGCATGCTCCTGCTCGTCAGCCAGGCCCTCGCGTCCGAAGGTCCCGAGGCCGTCGCGGTCGTGCCGCGGCCGTTCGCGGGCCACCCCGTCGTCGAGCTCCGCGTCGGGGTCGACGCCGCGGCGATCGGCAGCGAGAGCCCAC
>CAXNIN010000311.1:0-5236 GCA_964202365.1 Myxococcota bacterium
GCCGTCGCAGTCCTGATCGACGCCGTCGTACCAGGCCTCGGTGGCGCCGGGGTTCACGCTCGCATCGCCGTCGTCGCAGTCGACGGTGGAGTTGTAGCCGTCGCCGTCGCCGTCGACGACGCTGTCGCTGCCATTGCAGTTCTCGTCGACGCCGTCGTACGGGATGTCGGTGGCGCCGGGGTTGATGCCCGCGTCGGCGTCGTCGCAGTCGTCGCCGCCGAAGTCGTCGCTGTCGTAGCCGTCCGCATCGGAGTCGTAGTCCGAGGCGCCGTCGCAGTCCTGGTCGACACCGTCGTACCAGGTCTCCGCGGCGTCCGGGTTCACGCTCGCGTCGGTGTCGTCGCAATCGTCGCCGGCGTCCCAGCCGTCGCCGTCAACGTCGGTGAGGTCGGAGCCGTCGCAGTCCTGGTCGACGCCGTCATACGCGGTCTCCGACGCGCCGGGGTTCGACGCGGGGTCCGTGTCGTCGCAGTCGTCGCCGCCCTCGGAGGCGGCGTCGTAGCCGTCGCCGTCCTGGTCGTCGTCGTTGCCGTCGCAGTCCTGGTCGACGTCGTCGTACCAGACCTCGGTAGCGTCCGGGTTGACACCCGAGCGGGTGTCGTCGCAGTCATCGTCGTTGTCGGCGTAGCCGTCCGGGATGTCGCTGACCGACACGCCCGCGCCGTCGCCGAAGCCGTCGCCGTCGGCATCCACGTAGATGGTACGGAGATCGCCGGCTTCACAGATGTGGAAGAAGCTCGAGGAGCAGGGCTCGTCGTTCCAGGTGCCGTCCGTGAAGCGGTTGTGCTGGGTACAATCCTCGTTGCCGCCCGAGTCGTTCGGCTCGCCGCTGGCCCAGTTGGTGTAGAGCACCGCGCTGCCGTCGGCCCACACGAAGGTGCGCTCCGTGGTGCGGTCGTTGAGGCCGAACCACCACTTGGCCGTGCTCCGGCCGTCGGCCTCGCTGTTCACCCACGCGTCTTCGGCCGCCGACGAGATCGTCGCCATCTCGTAGCCGTACGATTGGCAATAGGTCTGCGCGCTCGTCCACGACCGGGCGGTGTCGCAGAACATGTACGCCTGGCCGTCGTACTCCTCGACGTCGCAGGGGCAGACGCCGCCTTCTTCGAGGGAGCCGTCGCAGTCGTCGTCGTAGCCGTTGCAGGCCTCGGTGGCGCCGGGGCGAACCGCCGAGCTCGTGTCGTCGCAGTCGTCGTCGTTGGAGACGTAGCCGGAGGGTGCTACGGCCGCGTCGACCGTGCTGTCGGCGTCGCCGTAGCCGTCTCCGTCGGTGTCTGCGTAGAACGTCGCGGCCGACGCATACGAGGGGACGAGGAGCGCGAGGAGGAGAAGAACGCTGCGCATGACGATCCGGGGCGGTGACGGATTATTACACAGCCCTTACTCGGGCGCGACACCGATTCGGGGCGACGTGCGCGGCACCTGCCACACCGAGAGCTCGCCGAAGCCGCCAGCCCAGGTGAGACCGCCCGAACCCGCGAGGGTCGCGACCGTGGGCGAGAGGTCGTCGGTCGCGGGCGACCCGAGGACGACCCAGGCCGTGGCCGACTCCGGCAGCAGCGTGTCGAGCGCGTCGAACGACGTCGCGAGCTCCCGCGCGAAGCGGGGCGCCTCGGCCCTGGGGTCGAGCAGTCCGAGCGTGAGCGCGAGGTGGTCGTCGGACGGCAGCAGCGCGTCGAGCTCCAGCGCGCGCGTTCCGAGGCGGCGGGCGAGCCACACGCCGAGGTGGTCGCCAAGGACCACGTCCTCGGGCCGCGCGCGGGCGGCGAGCCACGCGGTGCAGTCGTCGAGCGCGATGTCCGCCTCCGACCTGGCGGCGCCGCTCTCGCCGAGCGCCCCCTTGATCCGGTAGAACGGGACGAAGGCGTTGCCCACCACGATGAAGCCCACCACCGGCCACATCAGGAGCCGCCCCACGTTGCCGCCCCGCGCCAGCGTCAGGACGAAACACGCCGCGACGAGCGGCTGGATCGGCAGCCAGAAGCGCGCGGAGAAGGGCCACGTCCACAGGATGAAAATGGCGGCGTACGCGGCGAGGAGGGCGACGAGCGGCCGCGCGCGGGGCCAACGAACCGCCGCGGCGAGCACTACCACGAACGCGACGGCCCCGAGGGCTGAGACGGCGTCCGCCGTGCCGGCCGCGGCGCCGCCGGCGAAGTCGGCCGGGAGGAAGGCTCCGGCGAGCGATCGAGGGCCCAGCTCGAGGTTTCTGCTCACCACGCCGGTCACGCGCCCGATGAACGTCGCGCCGTCTCCGGCGAGCAGCGGGCGGGTGTAGAACGCCGTGTGCTCGTCGTAGCTCACGAAGTAGTGCAGCACCCGGAGGGCGTCTCCGGTGGGCGCGGACACGTTCGCGCGTTGCGCCGCGCCCGTGAGCCACTGGGCGGCCCATCCCGCCCCCACCGCGAGCGCCACACGCGGCTGGCGGGCCAGGAAGGTGACGCCCACGCCCACCAGCGCGAGCGGGCCGCCTACCGAACGGGTGGCGCCCAGCGCCGCGACCGCGAGCGCCAGAACCGCCAGCCGCCCGCGCGACGAAGGGGCCTCCGCAGCGCCCCAGGCGAGCGTGAGGGCGGAGACGAAGCAGAACGTGAAGAGGGGCTCGGACATCGCCGTGCCGACGAGCTGCAGGCTCACCGTGTTGACGGCGACGAGCAAGCCAACCGCCACCCGCTCCGATGTACCGGCGCCCAGCTTCGGGAGCAGTCCATCCACGAGAACCTGGGCGGCAACCGCCCAGAACCCCGCGTTGACCGCCAGCAGCACCCAAAGGCCCGCCTCGGTGCCCAGGTCGACGCCGAGCGCCGCGACCAGCGCGATGACGGCCGGAAACCCCAGCGGGTACTTGGCGACTTCGGGCGCACCGGGGAGCAGCGGCACGACAAGCGAGCCGTCCTGCGCCAGCGACGTTCCCATCGCGACGTAGATCGCGTCGTCGACGAGCGATCCGACGAGCCCCGGCGAAACACCCGCGAGGTGGACCAGGAACGTCAGCGGGCCCACCCAGAACGTGGCCCGGCGTTCACGCCCCAGCATCGAGCCGCCCGGCGCGCGCCCGAAGGTTGCGGGCGAGCCCGAACCGGGCGATGCAGACCATGGCATCCACCCCGTCCTTCCAGGTGATCTTCTTCCCCTCGTCGTATCCGCGCCCGTGGTAGCTGATGGGCACCTCGTAGAAACGGCACCCCGCCCGCGCGAGCTTGGCCGTAAGCTCGATCTCCACGCCGAAACGCTCGCTCTCGATGTCGAGCCGGCGCAACACCGAGGCGCGGAAGGCCTTATAGCCCGTCTCCGCGTCGGAGAGGTTGAGGTCCGTCGCGGCGTTCACGGCGAGGGTGATGAGGTTGTTCCCGACGGAGTGCCAGAAGAAGAGGACGCGGCGTTCGCTCGGGAGGAACCGACTCCCGTACACCACATCGGCGCGGTCTTCGAGGAGCGGGCGAAGGAGCTTCGGGTAGTCCCGCGGGTCGTACTCGAGGTCGGCGTCCTGCACGAGCACGAAGTCGCCCGTCGCCTGCGCGAACGCGGTGCGGAGGCCGGCGCCTTTCCCCTGGTTGCGGGCGTGTCGGACCGCCACGATGTCGACGCGCGCGGCCATGCCGTCGTCCACGGGGACGAGCGCCCGCCAGTCCGTCGCGAGCCCGGCGACGATTGCCTCGGTCCCGTCCGTGGAGCAATCGTCGACGATGACCACCTGGAGTCGCGACACGAGCGACAATGCCTCGCTCGCGACGACGTTCCGCACGACGTCGAGAAGCGTGGGCCGCTCGTTGTAGGCAGGGATGACGACGGAGAGGGTGCGCGGGTCGCGAAGCATGGCGCGGGAGTCTACACCGACCGCGCTACCGGCAGGTCGCCCGCAGCGCGTTTCGCGCGTCCTCCTCCGCGCCCTCCCACGGGCCGTCGTTCACCCACGCGCACACCGTGTCCTTCAGCGCAGCGGCGCCCGCGGGGTCGGTGCCGCTGAGATCGAGCGTTTCGTCGGGGTCGGCCACGAGGTCGTACATCTCCCGCGCGGCGCCCGGGTACGGCGACTCGGCGCTGTAGGGCCGGCATCCGGCGTACCCTTCGAGCGGGTTGAGGATGAACTTGCGGCCCTCCACGATGACCCCGGCGGTCGACGCCGCTCGCTCGAAGAACGCGGGTCGAAGCGGGTTCTCGCAGGCGTGGATGTCGGAGACGAGCGACGTGCCGTCGGTCGCGGTGGAGTCGAGGCCGGCGAGCTCGAGCACGGTCGGCGCGAGATCGGTGAGCGACACCCAGCCGTCGAGCACCTCGCCCGCAGACACCCGCCCCGGCGCGCGGATGCCGTACGTGGCGGCGAGCACCGGGTTGTACACCGAGCACCCGTGCCAGAAGTAGCGGCTCTCGCGGAGCCCGAGCTCGTCGCCGTGGTCGGAGCCGAAGACGAGGATGGCGTCGTCGTACAACCCGCGCTCGGCGAGGCCGTCGAACAGGTGGGTGAGGATGGCGTCGACCTCGCGGAGCTGGCTCGCGTACACGGCGTCGACGAAGCGGCGGTCGGCCTCGTCGAAGTCGAGCGCCCCGAGGGTGACGGCGTTGAGCGCGGTTTCCTGAGGCGGGTCGAACAGGCCCTCGTAGCGCTCGGGGTGAAACTCGCCGAACCAGCGATCCACGGAGTCGTAGGGGTCGTGCACCGACATGAGGTGCACCCACGCGTAGGTGGACCGCGTCGTGTCGCGGGCGTCGAGCCCGTCGAGCACGTACTGCACTAGCTGACGGTCGGTGGCGGGGCTGGACTCCCCGCCCCCCGATTCGAACGGCGAGGTGCACAACGTAGTATCGAAGCCGCGTTCGAGGAGGGAGCACTGGTTGCCGAGGGCGCCGATGGTCTGCCACCCGGCGCTCTGGAAGCGCTCCTGCAACATTTCGCCCGCCGGGACGCTGCCGTCGTTGTCGCGAACGCCGTGGGTGCGCGGGTAGTCTCCGGTGACGAGCGTCGCGAGCGACGGCAGCGTGAGCCCGCGCGGCACGAGCACGTTCTGGAGCACCGTGCTGTCTTCGAGGAGCCGATCGATCCGCGGGGAGGTGTTCCACTCTCCGTGGTTGCGGCCGAGATAGCCCCGGTGGAGCGCATCGAGCGTGACGACGATCACGAGCGGTGGCGGCGCGAGGGAGCCGATGTCGTGCGAGGCGTGGTCGGGCGGGCACTCCGGGCTCCCGAAGCCGGGGTCGGTCGCCGTATCGTCGGCGCCGGAGTCGGTATCGTCCGCGG
>CAXNIN010000312.1:0-5223 GCA_964202365.1 Myxococcota bacterium
TGCCGTCGGCGTCGGCGTCGCGCTGGTCCGGGTCGTACGCGCTCGGGCAGAGGTCACACGCCTCCCCCACCCCGTCGCTGTCGCGGTCGATGTTCGTACCGGGGTCCGCCGGGCACTCATCGCACGCATCGCCCTTCGTGTCGGCGTCCGCGTCGGCCTGGTCGAGGTTCTCGTCGAGCGGACAGTTGTCGCAGGCGTCGCCGAGGCCGTCGAGGTCACGGTCGGTCTGGTCGAGGTTCACGAGCCCGAGGCAGGTGTCGCAGGCGTCGCCGAAGCCGTCCCCGTCCTCGTCGCCCTGGTCGACGTTCGCGTCGAGCGGGCAGTTGTCGCAGGCGTCGCCGAGGCCGTCGAGATCGGCGTCGCCCTGGGCGTTGTTCTCGAGCGCCGGGCAGTTGTCGCAGCCGTCCCCCACGCCGTCGCAGTCGGCGTCGTCCTGGTCGGCGTTCGCGAGGTCGGGGCAGTTGTCGCACGCGAGGATGACCACCATCTCCGGGTACGGCGCGCCCTCGGGGAACGAGAGGGTGCCCGCGCCGAAGCCGTCTTCATCGGCGTCGAGCGAGACGATCGCGTACTCGCAGGCGTAGCTCGCGTAGTCGAAGTAGTACCCGGCTGTCGGATAGGGATCGCCCGCGTCGTCCACGGTGCCGAGGCACACCCGGTTGGCGAGGTCGACCGGCGCCTCCGCGGCGTCCTCCAGGCGGTTGCAGTTGAGGTCCTGGGCGAGCGTGGTCCCGCAAGCGTCTTCGGCGTGGAGCGGGCCGGCGAGGAGCAGGGCGAGGGCGATCACGGCGTACCTCCGTCTTCGTCGCGGAAGTCGACGGGGCCCGTCGGGGCGGGCGGGGGCGGAGGCGGCGCGGGGCTGGCCTTCGCCTCGCCGCTCCACGGGAGCCGAACGTTCGTCGACCAACCCGGGTTGGGCTCGTTCGGCGCGAGGCTGTGAGCGATGTGGAACACGACGCGGCGGTTGCGGGCTCGCGCGGCGTCGTCGTCGCCCGCGACCGCGGGGGAGACTTCGCCGAACCCGCGGCACGCGAGCCGTGTCGGGTGCACCCCGGCCTCCACGAGGGCCTGGAACACCGCGAGCGCGCGCTCCACCGAGAGCCGGTAGTTGTGCTCGAACGTCCCCTCCCCGCTCGCGTGCCCCTCGATGACGAGCTGGGTGATGTCGGGGTTTTCGTTCATGAGCCGGGCCACGAACAGAAGCGTCGCTTGCGACGACGGGAGGATGCGGTCCGTGCCGCGCTCGAACTGGAGCGGGTCGCGGATGACGATCTCCTTCTGCTCGACGCGCGCGAGCGGCGTTTCGACGACCGCCGCCGCGCCGCCGTCGGGCTCGGGGGCCTCCTCGATGCCCGAGAGGTCGAGCACGGCGTCGCGGGAGAGCGCGGGTACCGACGCCGTCTCCGCCGGCGCCACACGGTCGGCGGGCGCGCGGTGGAACGTGACGGACGCGAACACCCGGTAGGCGGTGCCGCCGTAGCCGCGGGTGAGCCCGCGGCCGCCCGCGAGGTCGACCTCGAGCGTCGGGAGCGCGTGGAGGCGCGCGCCGAGCAGGGCCTCCATCGAGGATGCACCCGGGCCGGCGTCGGCGGCGAGGCCGAACCGACCGAGCGCGCCGACGTAGCCGTCGAGTACGTCGGGCACGATCGCGGCGGTCGCGGCGAGGCCCGCGGTGAGCTCGGGACCGACCGTGAGCGCGTCGGTCGTGCGGACGGTCGGGCGCAACGTGACGCCGGCGTCCGCCAGGATGCCCACCCGCCCGAGATCGACCCCCAGGACGGCTCCCGGCGAGAAACGAACCCCCTCCTCGGCTACCCACGCGGCGGCGGCCCCGATGGGCACGAGGAGATCGGCACGGGCGGAGAGGGCCACGGGCCCGCCCTCCAGGATGTCCACACGCAGGCCGCCGCCGAGATCACCGGCGTGTACGCCGTCTCCCGAGAGGTCCGCCAGCTCCGACCCCCACTGGGCCACCACCGGGAGCGAGAACCGCGCGGAGACGCGGCGGCTGAAGTCGAGGGACGTGCCCAGATACGTCGCGACGCGATTCCGCACGACAGCACCTACGACGGCGCCATCCTCGTAGCGTACGAGGGGATCGCGCTCGAACTGCGTGGCGAGCCCCACCCGCACGACGCCCGGGCCGCCGGCCGAAGGCGCGTCGAATCCGGGGGGAGCCCCCGCGGTGAACAGCGGCCGCACGAGCTCCGTGTCGAGGGACACCCCCTCGGCGGCGTGGGCGAGCGAGAGGAGCAGGAGCAGGCGGCCTCGCGGAGGCGCCCCTCGTAGCCGGGGGCCCCGACGTGGGGCAAGCGGCAGGCGACCGAAGGGCGGGCGGCTCCGCCGCCCGGTGCGGCGCCCCCGCGAACGCGCGGGCGCGCCGCACCGAGGCCGAAGGCCGAGCCCGCAGGGCACCGACGGCGGGCTTCCGCCGGGCCGCCCACGGTGCTCAATGATTCTTCTGTTTCGCCAGCTTCGCCGCGAGGCCGAACACGACGCTCGAGACGTTGCGGTTGCGCGCGAGCGTCGCGAGATCCTTGCCTTGGAGGTGACTCACCAGCGAGACCGAAACGCTGGGCGGGCACTTCGGGTTGTTCGCGAGCGCGACCTTCACCGGGTACTTCCGCGTCCATTCCTTGTTGACGGCGATCTCGCGCAGCGCTTCGTCCGGGAGGTTGCGGTTGCCGGCGTACGCGAGCACTTCGGCGTCCGTGAGGCGTCCACTCTTGACGACCGCGACCGCGACGAGCTTGTTGCGGTCGCGGATGAGGATACTTCGAACCGGCTTGTTGCCAAGGTACGCGAGCTTGAGCTTCTTTCCGACGCTCATCGCCGCGATGCGCTTCTCGAGGCTCAGGCGGATGTCGGCGTCGTCGTCGCCCTCGTCGAGCATATCGAGCGAGAAGGTGTCGTCGTCCTTGAAGTCGAACGCGAATGCGTCGAGCCCGCCCACCTTCACGTTCGCGAGGGAGAACATCTCGAGGTTCGACTGGAACTGGAGGTGCGGCGACGGTTTGCCGCCGAGCGCGGCGGCGATCTCGGCCTCGAGGTCGAACACGGGCTCGGGCGGCGGCGTGGGGGCCGGCTTTTGTGCGGCGACAGGCCGGGTGGACCGCGGCGCGTCGAGCGACGGGCGGGTCGCGGGGAGATCCGGCGCGCTGGCGTGCATGCGGAGGAACGCGATGGCGCGTTCGACGGAGCTGTCGGTGCACGCCGGGTTCTGGTGCAGCGCAACGAGCACGTCGGGCGTGAGGAGCAGGCGCTCGTGGTTGCCGCTGATGATCTCGGCGAGCTTGGCGTCGGCGCGGCCCGCGATGAGCACGGCGGTGCGGTCGTTCGCGCCGCGGATGGTAATGATCCGCTCGTCGATGTCGCTGTCGGAGCGGGTCGTCGCGATGAACTCGAGCACCTTCGGGTGCGTACGCTGGGTGAGCGCGTTCGCGACGCCCGGGAGGCCGCGAAGCGTATCGACGGCGGCGGCGCGGACATCGCCGTCGTCCCCGCACGCGAGGGCGTAGAGCATGCCCAGGAGCACATCCGCCGTGGCCGGCAGAGCCCCCTTGGCCGCCGCGAGCCGCGTGGAGCGGGCGGCGCCAGGCTCGACGGCGCCCCGGAGCGCGTCCGGAATCCCGAGCTTGTCCCAAGGAATCTCGATCATGGCGCACCCCGCTCGAACCAGATTCGGAGCCCCTGGAGCGTGAGGTGCTCGTCGACCTCGTCGATCTCGTCGCAGGCGCGCCCGACGAGGTTGGACAGGCCGCCCGTCGCGATGCAGGTAACCTTGCCGCCGAGCTCTGCCTTGCACCGCTTGGCGAGACCGTCGACGAGCCCGACGTAGCCGTGGAACAACCCGGACTGCATCGCACCCACGGTGTTGGTGCCGATGGCGCGCGCGGGGTTCTGCACCTCCACGCGCGGGAGACGGGCGGTGCGCGAGAACAGGGCGTCCGCCGAGATCTGGAGGCCCGGCGCGATGGCGCCCCCGATGTAGGCGCCGGACGCGTCGACACAATCGAAGGTGGTGGCCGTGCCGAAGTCCACGATGAGGAAAGGCGGCTCGTAGCGCTCGCGCGCGGCGACGCAATTGACGATTCGATCGGGCCCGAGCTCGCGCGGGTTGTCGACCCGCACCGGGAAGCCGAGCTGGCTCTTGTGGTCGAGCACCTTCGGCGTTCTACCCAGGTAGCGGCGAACGCCCTTCTCAACGGAAAAAAGCACCGACGGCACCACGGTGCAGATCGCGACGCCGTGCACCGAAGTGGGGGCGACGCCCTCGTGCCCGAGGAGCTGCAGGAGCAGCAGGCCGAACTCGTCGGTGGTGCGCTGTAGCGTCGAGATGCGCCACTGGTGCACGACGCGCGGGCCCTCGAGGACCCCGACGACGGTGTTCGTGTTGCCGACATCCACGACGAGCAGCATCGCGCCGGGATAACCGGCGACGGATGTTCGACAAGCCCACCATGGGGATCATCCCCTCATCGACCGTCGTGCGGGTGCACCTGTTCCGCCACGGAGAGGTCGCGGGCACGCGGGTTTGCCGCGGGCACTCCGACGCCCAGCTCTCGCACCGGGGGCTCGAGCAGTCGGAGGCCGCCGCGGCGTGGTTTCGGCGTACGTGGCCCACTCCCGACGTTGTGCTCTCGAGCGACCTCGTGCGCTGCTCCACCCTCGCCCACCACCTCTCCTCGCAGGTCGTGTTCGCCCCCGCGCTCCGCGAGCAGGACATGGGCCGCTGGGACGGGCGCGGTTGGGAAGATTTGACGCGAGAAGATCCCGCTGGGACCACCGCGTACTGGGCCGACTACGTCAACGCCCGCCCGCCCGGCGGAGAGACGTACGGCGAGTGTTACGCGCGGGCAACCGCGTGGTGGGACGCCCAGGACTTCGGCGACGCCCGCGTCGCCGTCGTGACGCACATCGGCGTCATTCGATCGCTGTTTTGCCACTGGCTCGGGCTCGGGCCCGACCAGGCGCTCCGGTGGGCCCCCGGCTACGCGAGCCACTCGCGCGTGCTCCTGGCCGAAGCCGGGGCGGTGATCGAGGGGTTCGGCGAGACCGCCTACCTCCCCTGACCGCCGGCCGGCGCCCGCGTCACCACCAGTCGGGCGTGCGAATCCAGGAGGGAGAGGCCTCGGAATACTCGCTCTCCGTCGAGAGGAGCGTGAGCACCTTGCCGACCGCCATCTCGGAGTCCCAGGTCATCCGGTAGGTGGTTTCGCTCAC
>CAXNIN010000313.1:0-5219 GCA_964202365.1 Myxococcota bacterium
CCGGTGTAGATGCCTTCCGTGTTCTCGCGGAACACGACGAAGTTCACGTCTTCCGGGCCCTTGTCCTTGATGGGGCAGTAGCGCGGGTCGAGCAGGCGGATCGGCCGGAAGTTGATGTAAAGATCGAGCTTGAAGCGGCTCCCGAGGAGGATGTCCTTCGCGTGCACGTTGCTGGGCACGCGGGGGTCGCCCAGGGCGCCAAGGTAGACGGCGTCGAACTCGTCGCGGAAGCGGGCGAGCACGTCGTCGGGCATGGTGGTGCCGTCGCGCAGGTAGCGCTCGGCGCCGAGATCGAAGTGCTCGTAGGTGGCGTCGGGGGCGACGGCGGCGAGGACGCGCAGGCCCTGCTCGAGGACTTCGTGGCCGATGCCATCTCCGGGGAGAACGGCGATGCGGGGCGCGGCGGTCGACATGGGAAGCTCCGAAGGCCGAGCGTCTTAACGACGCGAGGGGCCGGCGGCCCCTCGAAATGCACGGGCGCGACGCCTACTTGGCGGACAGCAGCTCGGGCTCGGCGGCGTAGACCTCGTCGGCTTCCTCGAAGCTCACCATGCGGCCCTTCGAGGGGTCCCACAACTTGAGCCGAAGGCAGGCCATCACGTCGGAGGGGCGCCAGGACGTACGCCCCGGATCCTGCAGCTCGGGGAGCGCGGCCATCGCCTCCGGGAGCCGGTAGAACGGGATGCGGTGGTTGAGGTGATGCACGTGGTGGTAGCCGATGTTGCCGGTGAACCAGTGCATCACCGGACCCATGTCGAACATGCTCGACGACCGGGTGGCGGCGAAGCTGTACTCCCAGTCGTGCCGGTTGCGGATCTGCATGCCGGGGAAGTTGTGCTGGGCGTAGAACAGGTACGAGCCGATGCCGCTCGTGAGAAACTGCGGGAGGAGAACGGCGAAGAACGCCACGTCCACGCCGAAGTTCCAGGCCACGGCGCCCATGACGCCGAAGTGGATCACCAGCGAGAGGAGCCCGTGCCAGTGCTGCTTCGGATCGCGGAGGAAAGCGGACCCGCACATTCCGAGGATGAACACGGTGACGTACCCGAACATCATGTTGATCGGGTGGCGAACCAGGCGGTAGGCCCGCTTCTGGCCCGGCGTCATCATCTTCCACATCTCCACGGTGAAGATGGGGAAGGAGCCGATGGAGGCGCCGACCATCTTCGCGGTGTGCTTGTGGTGGTAGTCGTGCGTCTGGCGCCACACCGAGGGGGCGGACAGCGTCCAGTAGCCAATGAAGGGCATCACGAGCTTGCCGAGCGGCGACTGGAGGAGCGCGCCGTGGGCGTAGTCGTGGAAGAAGATGAAGAGGCGGATGAGGGTGAGGGCGGCGAGCACCGAGCCCACGAGCCGGAGCGGCCACCAGGGCGCCGCGGCCGCGAGCGCGACGAACGCGCCGTAGACAACGTAGGTAGACCCCAGGAGACCCCAGGACTTCAGCTTGTCTTCCTTGGCGAACGGGGAACTCGCCCGCACCAGCTCCGGACCCGCGCGCATTCGCACTCCTCGAGGCTGCCCCTTCCTACAGGACGAGCACGCGTCGCACAAGCCCCCGAACTCTTCTTTTTTACAGGGATTGAGGCTACTTCTGACTGACCGGTCGGTCTGTGCGGCCTTGACGGCGCAAGGGTGGCCGCGGTTGACGGCCGCGCGCGAGCGAAGCATCCTCCTTACATGCAGGCCTTCCGCATCCGCCGCGGGGACAGCGAGCGGAGCGTCTCCGATACTTCCGCGTTGCTCGCGCTCGCCTCCGCGGGGGAGCTGCGGCCCACCGACGAGGTCCAGACAGCCGACGGCTGGGTGGCCGCGTCCACGCTGCCTGTCCTGCGCGGCCGGTTCGGCGGGGACGACCCCTGGGCGGCTTGGAGCGACGTTGAGAGCGTCGACGCCGCCTCGCTCTACAAGCGTATGGTCGACGAGCCCGACGAGCTGCCGGTCGAAGCCCTCGCGGCCGTCGGCGCGCCCGCCGACGCTTCGCCCGTTCGGGTGGACGCCGTCGTCGAGCTCGACGCGGACGCGCTGGTGCCGGTCGACGCCGCGCCGGTGGGCGTGGTGCAGGTGCCGGGCCCGCGCGTGGCCGGCGCAACGGCCCCCACGCTCCCCGGCGCGAAGGAGCCCTTGCCGCTCTCCGCGGCGGCGCGCACGCCTGCGCGGGCCCTCCCCCCCGGAGAAGTGGGCGAGCTCATCGACTTTCCGCGCGTCCCGACGCGCCCCGCCCCGGTGGACCTCCCCATGCGGCCCTCGCGCGCGCGCGTCGGGCCCCCGCCCCTCGTGCGGACGTCCCGCGTTGTCGGGATGGTCGTCGCGGGCCTGCTCGTCGTGCTGGTCGGCTACGCCTACATGCGGATGACCGCGTTCTCGCGCGCCGGGGTCTCCGCGCCCGTCGCCGCGCGCACCGCCCCGGAGGCGCCCGCCGAGGTGTCGCCGCTCGTCCTGCTCGACGCCGAGCTGCGCCGGTCGCTCCCGAGCACCCCGCGCGCGGTGAAGCAGGCGGGCGACCTCTCGGACGCGCTCCTGCTCGAGCTCGTCTCGCAGAAGCTCGCGGTGGAGTCGGCGGAAGGCCTCGTAACGAAGTGGGTGGGGCGCCTCGGCGACGAGCCGCAGTCCGCCGAGGTGCGCGTCCGCTACACCACCAACGGCGACATCGGCCGGGAGCTCGGCGCCATCGCGCTGGTGGTGGGGCGCTACAAGCGCTTCTACCGCCTGCAGATCCCCGTCTTCGAGGTCACCGAGCTCAGCTCGAACGGCGTCACCCTCATCGACGCCGAGCGCGCCGAGGCCTACTACCAGGCGCGGCTGTCGCTGCAGGAACTGCTCGCTTCCATCTCGGGGAAGTAGCCGGGCTACATCCCGGTGCGCGACGCCTGCTGGAGCGCTTCCACCGACCGTACGATCGCAGCGACGCTCGGCGCGCCGCGATTTCCAAGGCGGATCTTCCGCTCCGGGTTCACGAGGTACACGGTGCGCAGGTACATCGGCGCCATCGGGATCTGGAGGCACGAACGAAACTGCCGCGCGACGGACCCGCCGCGGTCCGTGAGGAGCGGGAACGTGAGGCCGGCCGCCTCGGCGAACGCGCGGTGGCTGGGCGCCTCGGCGTTGTTGAACGCGAACACCTTCACGCCCAGGCGGGCGAAGTCGGGCGCGTGCGCCTGGAAAGCGAGGAGCTGCTCGCGGTCTTCCACGCCGCCGTCTTCCGGGTAGAAGACGAGAATCGACCAGTGCTTTCCGTGGCGGTGCCACGAGTCGTCCCAGCTCTGGAGGTGCCACTCGGGCGCGGTCTCGCCTTCGGGGAGGAGCGCGGGGTACAGGCGTTCCTGCAGGGTGCGCTTCACGGGGGCGGGGAGGCGGGCCAGGGACTTGCGGAGCGACATCGGACCCTCGGGCGCCCCCGCTAAACCACGCGCGGCCGGTTGTCACCCGTCCAGCGCTAGCCGTTGCGCGCGCGCCACGCGGAGAGGGCCGCGATCGCCCAGCGTCGGCGAGGCGAACGCTCCGCGAGGATGCGTCGCACGAGGTCGCCGTCGAGCACACCTTCGAGCGCCTCGGCCGCGCCGTTCGTGAGGCGCCCGTCGGCGAGCCAGGCGTCTACCGGGAGCTGCATCGGGGCGTGGGCGGGCGCGTCGGCGTCCACCCGCTCGGCGAAGGCGTCGAGGAACAGCCCGCGCGGCCGGCGCACCTGCACGAGGTGGCCAATCGGCACGCTGGCGACGAGTTTTGCGAGGGGGGCGTCGGCGAACGGGCTCTGGGCGCGCACGCCGTGGGCCGCGGCGGCGCGGTCCACCAGGGTGTGGGCGTCGGCGGCGGCGAGGCGCCGCTCGAGCCACAGGGCGGCGCCCGTCGGGTCGGTGGTCGGGCTCGTGGCGGCGAGGGCGTCGATGGACTCCCACGGGCCGTCCGCGACGCCGCGGGTGCGCGTCAGGTAGCGGCGCGCCCAGGGTTCGGCGGGCACGGCGGCGCGCGCCGCGCGACCGAAGAGCGCCAGACCCGGCAGGGACGCGGCCCGGTCGACAAGCGGAGGCGCGGCGCCACCGAACAACGCGGCGCCGCCTGCCCCGGTGAGCAACACCTGCGCTCCCCGCTCCCACGCGGCGCGCGCGAGCGCCCACCACGCGACGGCTTCGGGGGCGAGGAGCGGCTCCACGGAGACCGCCTCGCCGAGGAGCGCCGGGACATCGTCGGTTCGAAGCGGAACGAGAACGTGCTCCGCGCGGTTTCGTGTCGCGATGATCGCGGCGCGGGGGTCGGGGCCGCCGTCCGGTGCGAGCGTGAGCGCCACGAGGGCTTCGCGCCGGCGCGCGGCGGCCGCGCCCAGGAGCGCTTCGGCGTACACGCCGCCCGAGAGCGCCACCGCGAGGGGGGCGTCGACCGCTACGCGCTGCTGCACGGCGAGCTCGGCGCCGAATTGCACGCTCCGCGCCCAGCGGTAGCGCGCGCCGTCCGCGCCGGGCGGGTTCGCGTCGTCGTCCCACCATCGGCGTACGGAGGCGCCAGCCGCGCTCCACGTGAGCAATTCGCCCGGGCCGAGCGCGTGGATTGCGCGCCACGGCGTGCGCGGGGGGAGGGGAGCCCCGAGCGCGAGCGCCTCGCGGAGGGCGTCGCCGTCCACCGCGCGGTCGAGGTTCGGGTGCGCGAGGAGCGCGGCCGGCTCGCTCGCGACGAGGAGCGTGCCGTCCGGCAGCGTTGCCCACACCATCGGCCGCAGACCGGCGCGGTCGCGCGCGGCCCACAGCGTGCGCGTCTCGGTGTCCCACGCGACGAGGGCGACATCCCCCGCGAGGCGGTCGAGCCCGCCCACGAACCCGCGGGACGCGAAGAAGGCGGCCGCGATCGCCGCGGTCGTCTCCTCTTCGGGCGCCTCGTCCCATCCGCGGAGCTCCGCGAGCAGGGCCCGCGCGTTGAGGAGCTCGCCGTCGGCAGCCACCACCCAGCGGCCGCTCGCGTGGCGGGCCACGCCGGCGGCGGTCTCTCCGGGCGCGCCGATGGCCACGGCCAGCACGCCGTCGGCGACGATGGCCTCGTCACGCGCTTCGGGCCCACGCGCGTCGAGCGCGCGGACCATGCGAGCCGCGGGCGCGCGATCGGACGGGCCGCCGATCCGGAGGAGGGCGGCCAGTCCGCTCAAGGACTACTTGTCCTTCGGCGGGGCGCCGGCGGGGGGCGGGCCGCCGGGGGCCGCGCCGGGGGCGCCGGGGGCCGCGCCCGGGGCGCCGGCG
>CAXNIN010000314.1:0-5202 GCA_964202365.1 Myxococcota bacterium
TGTCGGTGTCGTCCGTGTCGCCGCCGCCGTCCGTGTCGCCGCCGCCGTCGGTGTCGCCGGTGTCGTCCCCGCCGGGGTCGACGGCGTCGTCCTCGTCGCACGCCGCGCCGGCGCCGTCGCCGTCGGCGTCGGCCTGGTCGCGGTTGGCGACGGATTCGCAGTTGTCGTCGTCGTCAACCACGTCGTCGCCGTCTTCATCGAGCCAGGAGAGCGTGAGGTCGCGGAAGTAGACGGTGTCGCCGTCGTTCTCGCCCTCCTCGTCGTAGAGCCCCTCGTTGAAGGCGTAGAACCCCACGCCGTCGAGCTGGAAGTCCGCCTCGACGGGCATCGAGAACTCGGTGCGGCCGAACCGCACGACGACGGTGCCGTTGTCCATCGCCACCTCGACGTCGGTCTCGCTGTAGGTGCGGGCGCCCAGCTCGACGGAGTCGATCACGGTGGCGTCGTCTCCGCGCACCTCCACGAGCGCCGTGACGTGGGTGTCGAGCCCGCCGACGGGGCAGCTCTGGATGCTGGAGTCGTTGTCCTCTTCGCCGCACACGAGGAGCATGAAGTAGCGCTCGTCCGAGCTCCCGAACACGACACCGAAGGCGTCGTTGTCGGTGGGGTACACGGTGAGGGCGTACGTGCCTTGCTTCACGGGGGTCGCGGCGTTCACGAGCCAGTTGTCGTGCGGGCCGCCGTCGCCGAAGCGCCCGTCGCTGTAGTGGTCGGCGAGGGAGTAGGCCCAGCGGTCCCCTTCGCTCTCGGTGCCGTACCAGGCGTCGCCGTCGTAGCCGTTGACCCAGCCGTCCTCGCCGGCGAGCTCGCCGTTCCGCGGGAAGTCGGAGGCCCAGGCTTCCACGAGGGCGGCATGGGCGATCGACGAGGCGAGCGCGAGTACGAGCATGGCGGGTCTCCGGTCGCGAGTGTAGCCGAGCCTTCGCGGCTCGTCCCCGACCGTTTCGTTCCCCGCGCTCAGTCGGCGGTTTCGACGCCTCGCCCACCGCGGCCGGCGTCCCACGCCACCGTCACGGGGCCCCCGCCGCGCACCACCCAGCGCGCCACGGCGCGGTGACCGCGCTCCGAGAGGCTCGGGTAGAGCGGGTGGCGCGCCTCGGCCACCTGGGCGCTCCCCCACCCGTCGAGGTGCCCGAGATCGCGCGTGGCCGCGCCTTCGAGCACGGTCACGTCGGGGCCGACCACGAGCGTGGCGGTCACGCGCGGCGCCACGGCGATCGCCTCGGCGTGGCGCAGCGAGCTCGTCGGCAGAAAGCCGAGGTTCTCGACAAGGAGCTCGACAACGCGCACGTCGCCGTCGCCGCGTACCGCGAGACGGGCGCGGCACGCCGGGAGCGCCGCGCGGAGCCGGTCGACCACGGCGAGGCCGCGCGCGCACTCCGCGGCGAGGTGCGCCACGGGCGGGTTCCGGACGGTCCGCATGTAGTCGACGCCGCCGATCTCCACCGCGCCGAGCTGCGGGTGCGCGAACGAGCGCCACGGCGAGACGTTGGCGGGGTCCTCGGCGAAGCGCGCCATCATGCGGCTCACGAGCGCGGCGTCCGGCTTCTTGAAGAACGCGGCGGGCTTGTCGATGGTCTCGCCGCAGTGGGCGAAGGGGTCCCACAACTCGAGGGTGTATCCGGGCACGCCGAACACGGTACAAAGCGTGTCGGCCCAGACACCTACAATGGGTTTCTTGTCGTCGTACGTGAAGTCTGGCCACACCCGCAGCACGCGGTAGCCGGTGCCGGCGGCGGCCTCCCGCGCGAGGCGCTCGCAGAGCTCCACATCGCCCACGGAGAGCGGCGAATCCGGTCGGTATGGCTGCGTGAGCAGCGCGCCCGTGTACGTGTGGTTGGTGAGCGCGGCGCCGATGCCGGGGCGGGCGGCCACGGCGTCGAGCACCGCGCGGCTCTCCGGCTCGCTTCCGGGGTAGGCGCCGCCGTCCATCCCGAACATCGAGAACGGCGCCCAGTGGGCCGGGAAGTTCCGGTTCAGGTCCAGCCCGTGCATCAGGGTGGCGGCGGTCCACCGCGCGCCGTCCCACGCGATCAGCTCCCCTTCGGGCGCGAAGAAGAAGGCGTCCGCGGGATCGTCGTCGAGCGAGCGCGGACGCATGCCGACGGGCTGCGCGTCGTCGGCCACCCAGGGGCCCGCGGGGTCGCGCCAGCGCATCCAGCGCACGACACCGTCGCCGTCCACATCTCCGGGCTCCAGGCCGGCGCGCGTCTCCGTCTGCCGGGGCGGACGGAGCGTGGAGCGCAGGTACGGGGCCCCCTCGTGGAGCGCCTGGAAGCCGTCGGGAGAGAGGCACGGCATCACCCACGCCGCGCGCCCGGTGAACCAGGCGGTCACCGCGGGGTCGCCGGCGGCCAGGGCCTCCACCCAGCGGCTCACCGCGTAGAGCGTGGCCATCACGCTCGTCCACTCGGCGGCGTGCGTGCCGCCGTCGAGCCACACCGCGGGCCGGCGCGCGAGCGCGTCGGCCGGCTCGCTCCCGACGTCCACGCCGATCGCGAGCAGGATGAGCGCGCGCCCGTGGCGGCTCCGTCCCACGACATCGAGGTGTACGAAGCCGGGGAAAGCCTCTGCGAGCGCGCGGCACCACGCCTCGGTGGCGGGCCAGTCCAGGTAGGTGTCGCCGCGGTAGGGAGTCCAGGTCATAGGCGCCTCAGCGGGCGAGGTGTAACCGCTCGCGGCCGCGCGCCCCCGTCTCGCAAAAGCACGGAGGGGCGGGCCCCGCGGCCCACCCCTCCCCTCGCTACGCGGCCCGGTCGGGCCGCTCGGCGCTCACTCCGACGCGGGCTTCGGGCTCGCCTCCGCGGGCCGGCGCTTCGGCGGGACGAGGAACGAGGCCACGATGGACACCACGAGGATGCCGCCGATGATCCCGAGTGACAGCCCGATGGGGAACTTCCCGCCGAACGCCTGGTTCAGCCACGCCATCTTGAGGCCCACGAAGACGAGCACGAAGGCGAGCCCGTACTTGAGCAGGTGGAAGCGGTCCATGACGCTGGCGAGCATGAAGTACAGGGAGCGCAGGCCGAGGATCGCGAAGATGTTGGAGGTGAAGACGATCATCGGCTCCTTGGTGACGGCGAAGATGGCCGGCACCGAGTCGATCGCGAAGATGATGTCCGAGAGCTCGACCACGATCAGCGCGATGAGGAGCGGGGTGCCGTAGAGCACGCCTTCCTTGCGGAGGAAGAAACGCTCGCCCTCGAGCCCGCTCGTGATGGGCAGGAACCGCCGCACGAGCTTGATCACCGGGTTCTTGTCCGGCTCGAGCGGCTTCTCGTTGCCGAACATGAGCTTCAGGCCCGTGAGCACGAGGAAGACGCCCGCGAGGACGACAACCCAGTGGTACTGCATCAGCACCGCGCCCAGGGCGATGAAGATGGCGCGGAACACCAGCGCCCCGAGGATGCCGTAGAACAGCACGCGGTGCTGGTAGGCGTTCGGGATCGCGAAGTACGAGAAGACGACGGCGAACACGAAGATGTTGTCGACCGCGAGCGCCTTCTCGATGACGAAGCCCGTGAGGAACTCGAGCCCGACGCGCTCGGCGGCCGCCGCGGGGTCGAATCCAGGCACCGCCATCAAGCGGGGGTTCGCGGCGAACGTGGTCTCCGCGTAGAAGAAGAGACCCACGTTGAACGCCATCGCGAGCGAGATCCAGACCGCTGTCCACGCGGCGGACTCCTTGAAGGAGACCGCGTGCGCCTTGCGATGGAACACGCCCAGGTCGAGGGCGAGCATGCCGAGCACGAACGTCATGAACCCGGCGTAGAACCACCAGTATTCGTTGAACGGAAAAAGGGGGACGTACATCTTGGTTCGAATCCTCTGGACGACGCCAACATGTCCGCTCGGGCTCCTCCGGACAAACAGATAAACTCACGCCTATCGATAGGCGCATCCTATCATCGGGAAAAGCGAACATTCGCTTCCAAAGTTTCTGTTGGACCCGAAAGCGGCGCGACCACAAGTTTGTAACGGAAGGGCGACGCTCCGTCGCCGGTAGGAGACCCGCATGACCAACACGCTCAAGACCCTCTTCCTCCTGAGCCTGCTCGCGTCGGTGCTCGTTGGCATCGGCTGGGCGCTCGGCGGGGTGTGGCCCTGGATTCTCGGCGGCCTCGCCCTCGCGATGAACATCGGCGCGTACTTCTGGTCGGACCGCATCGTGCTGCGCATGCACGGCGCGCAGGAGTTGACGGCCGCCGAGGCGCCGCGCCTGCACGCCATGCTCGAAGAACTGTCGCGGAAGGCCGAGATTCCCACGCCGAAGCTGTACCGCATCGCGGACAGCACGCCCAACGCCTTCGCCACGGGCCGTGACCCCGCCCACGGCGTCGTCGCCGTCACCGACGGAATCGTCCAGCTCCTCACCGAACGCGAGCTCCGCGGCGTGATCGCCCACGAGCTCGCCCACATCAAGAACCGCGACATCCTCATCGCCACGGTCGGCGCGGTGCTCGCCGGCGCCATCAGCCACATCGCGAGCATGGCGCAGTGGTCCGCCATCCTCGGCGGGGCGAGCGGCGACGACGAGGACGAAGGCGGCGGCGCGGGCGCCCTCGTGCTCGCGTTCGTCGCCCCCTTCGCCGCCATGCTCCACCAGTTCGCCGTGTCCCGCGCCCGGGAGTTCGGCGCCGACGCCACCGGCGCCCGCATCGCGGACGACCCCGAAGCGCTCGCGAGCGCGCTCCTGAAGCTCGAGCGCGGCGCCGCGCTCATGCCCCCCGCGCACGCCACGCCCGCCACCGCGAGCCTGTTCATCGTGAACCCGCTCACCGCCGGCGAGCGCGTCGCGCGCTGGTTCTCCACGCACCCCGCCACCGCGGACCGCGTCGCCCGCCTCCGCGCCCTGGACCGCGGCGGACGCGGGACCGGCGCCGCGTGAACGTCTCAGGTTGCCCGGCGGGCCCTCTCCTCACGTCTCCCTTTGCTCCGCCGGGCGACCTCTCCTCCCTCCCGCACCCGTTCCCCTGGAGGCCCACGTGAACCTCGTCATCCAGCTCCCCCACGCCCCGGAAGACGCGGCCCTCCACGAGCACGCGGAGCGCTCCCTCCGCTTCGCGCTCACGCGTTTCTCCACAGCGGTGGCCGATATCCGGCTCCGCCTCGTCGACGAGAACGGCCCGCGCGGTGGCGCCGACCAACGCTGCCGCGTGCAGATCGTCCTGCGGCAGGGCGGCGGCCTGAGCGTCGAGGGTG
>CAXNIN010000315.1:0-5180 GCA_964202365.1 Myxococcota bacterium
CGTCGGCTTCGGCGCGCTCGACGTCGCTCACGGCGTGCCCGGCGGCGCGCGTCCACGCGGCGAGCGCGCGGTCGGCCTTCCCGGCGAGCTCCCAGCAGCGCGCGGCCTCGAGGATCGGGCGGGCGCGGGACGACTCCGAGCCGGCGCGCTCGAACTCCTCGGCGGCGCGGACGGGGTCGGCGAGCTGGTCGCGGTAGACGGAGGCGAGCTGCGCGCGGACTTCGGCCCGGCGCGCGGCGTCGGGCTGGAGGTCGACGGCGCGACGGAGGCGGTCGGCCGCGGTGCGGGTGTCTCCGCGCCCGAGCGCGAGGAGGCCGGCGCGGGTGGCGGCCTCGGCGCGCGTGTCGGGGGCGCGCCAGCTCTCGATCAGCGCGACGTAGCCCTGCTCCGCGCCCGCGATGTCGCCCGTGGTGTAGCGCGCGTTCGCGTCGTCGAGCGCGAAGGGCGACCACGGCCCGACGAGGGCCGCGAACACCAACGCCCCGAGCGCCACCGGGGTGATGGCGGCTCCGAGCAGGTACCGGCGGGCGGCGCGGGCGTGCATGCCGGCCGACTATACCGCGACAGAGCGGACCGACCGCGCGCGGCCGACCCGGTTCGTCACTCCTCCGCCTCGGCTTCGTCGCCGTCGTCGTCGGACTCGTCGACGACCTCCACGGGCTCGTCCACCTCGACCGGCGCGGCTTCCTCGGGGGCGAGCGCGTCGCCCACCTCGGCCGCGGTGGCCTCGAGGATGCGCTCGACCGCGACGACGCGCTCGGCTTCCCCGAGGCGCATCAGGCGCACGCCGCGGGTGCGCCGGCCGACCTCGCGGATGTCGGCGACGTGCATGCGGATGACGCGGCCGGTGTCCGTGATGAGGAGGAGCTGGTCGCCGGTGGCGACGGCCACGGTGGCGACGACGTCGCCGTTGCGCTGGTCGGCCGCGATGTCGAGGACGCCGCCGGTGCCGCGGCCCTTCGTCGGGTAGTCGGCGAGCGGCGTGCGCTTGCCGTACCCGTTGGCCGTCACGGTCACGAGGAACTCGACGCCCGAGGACGGGAGCACCGCGAGGTCGACGATGCCGTCGTTCTCGTTCTTGAGCTTCATGCCGCGCACGCCGCGGGCCACGCGGCCCATCTCGCGCACCTTCGAGCCGGCGAAGCGCAGCGCGCGGCCGCGCTTCGAGGCGAGGAGGAGCTCGGCGTCGCGCTCGGCGAGGGCGACGGTGAGGAGCTCGTCGCCTTCGACGAGGTCGACCGCGGTGAGGCCCGCGTTGCGGACGTTGCTGTAGGCCGAGAGCGGCGTGCGCTTGACGAAGCCGCGGCGGCTGACGAACACGAGATCGAGCGGGTCGGAGAAGTCCTTCACGGCGACCACCGCGTTGACGCTCTCGTTCTGCGCGAGCTGGCAGAAGTTGTTGATCGGCTTTCCGCGCGCGTTCGGCGCGGCCTCGGGGAGGTCGTACACGCGCACCCAGTACATCCGGCCCGTGTTCGTGAACGCGAGGATGTAGCCGTGGGTGTTGCCGAGGAAGAGGTCGGTCACGACGTCTTCTTCGCGGGTGTTCATCCCCGTCTTGCCCATCCCGCCGCGCTTCTGCATGCGGAACTCGGTCATCGAGGTGCGCTTGACGTAGCCGCGCTGCGAGAGCGTCACCACCTGGTCTTCCTCAGCGATGAGGTCGTGCAGGGAGAGCTCGCCGGAGTTGGCGACGATCTGCGTGCGGCGGGCGTCTCCGTAGGTGTCACGGACGAGCGTGAGCTCTTCCTTGATGACGCCGAGGAGGATCGACTCGTCGGCGAGCACGGAGAGCAGCCACGCGATGCGCGCCTGGAGCTCGGCGTATTCTTCCTCGATCTTCTCGCGTTCCAGGCCGACGAGGCGCTGGAGCCGCATGTCGAGGATGGCCTGCGCCTGGATCTCGGAGAGGGCGAACTGGGCCATGAGGCCCATCCGGGCTTCGTCCGCGGTGCGGGAGGCGCGGATGAGCGCGATCACGGCGTCGATGTGGTCGAGCGCGATGCGCAGGCCTTCGAGGATGTGCGCCCGCTCGCGGGCCTTCCGCAGCTCGTACCGGGTGCGCCGGAGCGTCACCTCGCGGCGGTGCCCCAGGTAGTACTGGAGCATCTCCTTGAGGTTCAGCACCATCGGGCGCTGCTGCACGATGGCGAGGAAAATGACGCCGAACGTGTTCTGGAGCTGCGTCATCTTGTAGAGGTGGTTGACGACCACCTCGCGGACGGCGTCGCGCTTGAGCTCGAGGACGACGCGCATGCCGTCGCGATCGGACTCGTCGCGGATGGCGTAGATGCCCTCGAGGCGCTTCTCCTTCACGAGATCGGCGATCTCTTCCTGGAGGCGCGCCTTGTTCACCTGGAAAGGGAGCTCCGTGATGACGATGGCCTCGCGGCCCTCGATCTCTTCGCTCTCGACCTTGCCGCGCACGGTGATGCGGCCGCGGCCGGTGGTGTACGCGTCGCGCACGCCCTCGCGGCCGTAAATCGTGCCGGCGGTGGGGAAGTCGGGCGCCGGGATGTGCGCCATCAACCCTTCGATTTCGATGTCGGGCTGGTCGATGAGCGCGAGCAGGCCGTTGATGACTTCGGTGAGGTTGTGGGGCGGGATCTTCGTCGCCATGCCGACGGCGATGCCCTCGGACCCGTTCACCAGGAGGTTGGGGAACGCGGCGGGGAGCACGTCGGGCTCCTCGTTGCGGCCGTCGAAGTTCGGCGAGAAGTCGACGGTCTCCTTGTCGATGTCGGCGAGGAGCTCCTCGGCGAGCTTCGTCATCCGGCATTCGGTGTACCGGTAGGCCGCGGCGTTGTCCCCGTCGACACTGCCGAAGTTGCCTTGCCCGTCGACCAGGAGATACCGCATGTTCCACGGCTGGGCCATGCGGACGAGGGCGTCGTACACGGAGGCGTCGCCGTGCGGGTGGTACTTCCCGAGCACTTCCCCGACGACATTCGCGCACTTGCGGTAGGCTCGGTTGTAGTGGAGGCCGTTGCGCAACATCGCGTACATCACGCGGCGGTGCACCGGCTTGAGCCCGTCGCGCACGTCGGGCAGGGCTCGGCCCACGATGACCGACATCGAGTAGTCCAGGTACGAGGAGCGCATTTCCTCTTCGATCTGGATGGGCACCAACAGGCGCGCGATCTTGTCCACGGACATCCCTCGAATGCGACCCGCCCATCTATCCGATCGCGGGGCGCGCGGCCGCTTTCGGGCTGATCCTGGGCGTTCGGGGCGCGTCGACAGGGAGGGCGGACATGCGCGACGCGTACCGGAACCGCTTGACGTCGTCGGCAGCCGTCCCTATCTCCGAGCGCCGCTTACGGAGCTTTCGATGTCCGACACCCTTCCCTTCCAGGCCGAAGTCCAGCAGCTCTTGGAGCTGGTGGTCCATTCGTTGTACTCCGACCGGGAGATCTTCCTCCGCGAGCTCGTGTCCAACGCGTCCGACGCCTTGGACCGTGCCCGCTTCGCCTCGCTCCAGCGGAGCGACCTCCGCGCTGTTGAGGGCGAGCCTTCCATCACCATCGCGGTCGACCAGGCCAAGGGCACCATCACGTTGACCGACAACGGGATTGGCCTCACCCGCGAACAGACCATCGAGCACCTCGGCACCATCGCGCGGTCCGGCACGAAGGCGTTCGCTCAGATGCTCAAGGAGCGCGGCAGCAGCGCCGAGGGCCTCATCGGCCAGTTCGGCGTTGGCTTTTACGCGAGCTTCATGGTGGCCCACCGCGTGGAAGTGCAGTCCCTCTCCGGCGAACCCGACGCTGAGCCCGTGCACTGGGTGAGCGAGGGCACCGGCACGTTCACGGTGGAGACCGGCACGCGCACGACGCGCGGCACGGACGTGATCCTGCACACAAAGGCCGAAGCCGCCGAGTTCCTCGACGACGCGTGCCTCCGCGAGATCGTCGAGCGCCACTCCGACTTCGTGCAGTACCCCATCCGCATCGGCGACGAGCAGGTGAACCAGAGCCAGGCGCTCTGGACGCGCGCGCCGTCCGAGGTCACCGCCGACGAGTACAAGACCTTCTACAAGCACGTTTGCGGCGACTGGCAGGACCCCCTCGCGTGGGTGCACTTCCGGAGCGAGGCGCCCCTCGAGTTCTCCGCCGCGCTGTTCGTCCCCGAGAAGCGCCCGTCCGACCTCGACCACCCGGACGTGAAGCGCGGCCTGAAGCTCTACCAGCGTCGCGTGCTCGTGCTCGAACACGCCGAGGCGTTCCTGCCCCGCTACCTCCGGTTCGTGCGCGGCGTGGTGGACGCCCCCGAGGTGTCGCTCAACGTCAGCCGCGAAATCCTCCAGAACACGCCCGTCATCCAGGCGATCCGCAAGCAGTTGGTGAAGCGCACCCTGCGCCGCCTCAAGGAGATCTCCCGCGAGGAGCCGAGCACCTACCGCACCTTCTGGGAGAGCTTCGGCGCCACCATCAAGGAAGGCGTGGCGGACGACGCCGACAACAAGGACGCCCTCGTCCCCCTGCTCCGGTTCCGCACGACGTCGTCCACCGACGAAGAGCCCTGGCGCGATCTCGCCGCGATCAAGGCGGACTTGAAGGAAGGTCAGGACGCCATCTGGTACCTCACCGGCCTCGACCTCGAGCGCATGAAGCTCTCCCCGCAGCTCGAGCGCTTCAAGAAGAAGGGGTTCGAGGTCATTCTTCTGTCCGACCCCGTCGACGAGTGGGTGGTCATGAACCTCACCGAGTTCGACGGCACGCCGCTCAAGAGCGTGGCGCGCGGCGAGCTCGACGCGTCCGAGGACGACCCCATCGCCGAGGAGGCCCGCAAGCAGGCCGAGCCCTTCGCCAGTTGGTGGGCCGGGCTGCTCGGCGGCGCGGTTCAGAGCGTTCGCCCCAGCAAGCGCCTCACCGAGAGCCCCGCGGTGCTCGTCGACAGCGACTGGGGCGTGAGCGCCAACATGGAGCGCATCTTGCGCGCGGCGCGCCAGGAAGGCCCCAAGGCCCAGCGCATCCTCGAGATCAACCCCGAGCACGCGCTCGTTCAGCGCCTCGTGGGGCTCCACCGCGACGGCAAGTCCGAGCAGGCCGAGCCCCTCGCGCGGCTCCTGCTCGACTACGCCAAGATCGCCGAGGGGAACGTGGACGACGCCTCCGGCTTCGCGAAGCGGCTCGCGGCGCTCATGGTGCAGGCCGGGCAGGGGCTGTAGTTCGGGCTCT
>CAXNIN010000316.1:0-5097 GCA_964202365.1 Myxococcota bacterium
CTTGCTGCCCTCGTTCACGGCGGGCCCGGCGTAGTCGAGCGTGTCCATCGAGAGGTTGGACAACACGTACAGGTCCGTCTCGGGCTTGAAGCGGGCGAGGATGTGCTCCATCACCGGCTTGAAGTCCCGAAGGTCCATCGGGGTGTCCAGCAGGAGCAGGAACTTGGTGAGGGAGAGCTGGCCTTCGCCGAGGATGCGGAAGGCGCTCGCCATCGCCTCGCGGGAATAGCGATCCTGCACGACCGCGGCGGAGAGCGCGTGGTAGCCGCTCTCGCCGTAACTCCAGAGGTCGCGCACCTGTGGCATCACGACGGGGAAGAGCGGCGAGAGCAGCTCCTGCAGGTAGTCGCCGATGTAGAAGTCTTCCTGCCGCGGCTTGCCGACCACCGTGGCGGGCCAGATGGCGTCCTTGCGGTGACACACGGCTTCGACCTCGAGAATCGGGTAGTCGTGCCGGAGCGAGTAGTAGCCGTAATGGTCGCCGAAGGGGCCCTCGGGGCGGCGCACGTTGGCGGGCACCTTGCCGACGATGGCGAACTCGCAGTCGGACACGAGCGGCATGGGACCCGCCGGATTGTCGCACCGGGGGAGCCGGTCGCCGAGCAGCAGCGACGCGAGCAGGAGCTCGGGCACGTTCTCCGGGAGCGGCGCGATGGCGGAGAGCACGAGCCCCGGCGGGCCGCCGACGAAGAGGTTGAGCGGGAGCGCCTGGCCCTTGTCCTCGGCCAGCTTGTGGTGGAATCCGCCGCCCTTGCCGATCTGCCAGTGGATGCCGGTGGTGCGGTCGTCATGGCGTTGCACCCGGTACATACCGAGGTTGTGCGAGCCGTTCTCGGGGTGCTGCGTGTAGACGAGCGGAAGCGTGCAGAACGCACCGCCGTCTTCCGGCCAGCAGGTGAGCATCGGGATGCGCGAGAGCTTGGGGTCGCGCTGCACCACCTCCGTGACCGGCCCGCTGCCCGACTGCTTGAGCCCGAGGGAGAGCCCCTGCCAGGCGAGGTCGCGCTGGGCCCAGAGCTTGCCGAGGGACGGCGGCATGAGCTCGTGCGGGAGCGCGGCCACCCGGCGGATGAACTCGCCCGGCCGGGAACCGAAGGCGAGCTCGACGCGCTTGCGCGTGCCGAAGAGGTTCGTGACGATGGGGAAGTCGCCGCCCTTCGGACGTTTGAAGAGGATCGCGGGGCCGTTGGCCGCGATCACCCTGCGGTGGATCTCGGCGATCTCGAGGTAGGGGTCACACTCGGCGTCGACCTCGACGAGGTCGCCCTCACGGCGGAGTACATCGAGAAAGGCTCTCAAGTCGCGCATGGGCCCACTTAACGCGGGGCGCTCGCGGCACCCCACTCCGTTCCGGGGGCCCACCTCACCAAAGCTCAGGCGCTCGCGATGTCCGCGCGAAGGTTGGTGTCCGGCACGTCGCTGTGCACCTGGGACAGCACGTTCTTCAGCCCCTCGCCGTCGATGACCTCGTGCTCGAGCAGGATGGCGGTCATCCTGTCCATCAGCTCGCGGTTCACGCGCACCAGCGTGCGGGCCCGCGCGTGGGCCTCGTCGAGCAAGCGACGAACTTCGGCGTCGATGGCGCGCGAAGTCTCCTCGCTGATCGAGACGTCGCGCTGGGCGGCCCCGATGCCGAACGGGTTGGGGCGGTCCGCGCCGTAGTTCACGGCGCCGAGCGACGTGGACATGCCGAACTGGGTGACCATCCGCCGGGCGAGGTCGCTCGCCTTCGAGATGTCGTCCGCGGCGCCCGTGGTGAAGTCGCTGAACACCAGCTCCTCGGCCGCGCGCCCGCCGTAGAGCACGATGAGCCGGTTGAGCAGCTCCTGCCGGCTCACGAGGTAGCGGTCTTCCAGCGGCATCGTGATGGTGTAGCCGAGGGCCCCGATGCCGCGGGGGATGATGCTGATCTTCTGCACGGGGTCCGAGCCGGGCGAACCCGCGGCGCAGATGGCGTGGCCCGCTTCGTGGTACGCGACCACGCGGCGCTCCTGGGGGGAGAGCCGGCGCGACTTCTTCTCGAGGCCGGCCACCATGCGCTCCACGGCGTCGTGGATATCCTCGAGGCGGATGTCGTCCTGGCCGCGGCGGGCGGCAAGCAGGGCGGCCTCGTTCAGGGCGTTGGCGAGATCGGCGCCGGAGAAGCCGGGAGTGCGCTGGGCGACGGTCTTGAGGTCGACCTCGGGGGCGAGTCGCATGCCGCGGGCGTGTACCTGGAGGATGGCCTCGCGGCCCTTCACGTCGGGGCGGTCCACCACCACCTGGCGGTCGAAGCGGCCGGCGCGGAGCAGCGCGGGGTCGAGGATCTCGGGGCGGTTGGTGGCCGCCATGATGATGATGCCCTTGCGACCGTCGAAGCCGTCCATCTCGACGAGGAGCTGGTTGAGCGTCTGCTCGCGCTCATCGTGCCCGCCCACCGGGCCGGAGGCGCCGCGCGCCTTGCCGATGGCATCGAGCTCGTCGATGAAGATGATGCACGGGGCGCGCTCGGCGGCCTGCTTGAAGAGGTCGCGGACGCGGGCGGCGCCCACGCCGACGAACCTCTCGACGAAGTCGCTGCCGGAGATGCTGAAGAACGGCACGCCGGCTTCCCCGGCGACGGCGCGCGCGAGGAGCGTCTTGCCGGTGCCGGGAGGCCCGACGAGGAGCACGCCCTTCGGGATCTTGCCGCCGAGCCGCGTGAAGCGCTCGGGCGTCTTGAGGAACTGCACGATTTCGTTCAGCTCTTCTTCGGCCTCGTCGATCCCGGCGACGTCCTTGAACGTCACGCCGATGCCCTCTTCGGGCGCCAGCTTGGCCTGGGACTTCCCGAAGGTGGCGATGCCCGGGGGCGCGCCGCCGGAGGGCCGGGCCACGAGGAGCCAGAGGCCGAGCAGGAAGAGCGGCAGCATGATCCACGGGGCGTTGGCGCACCCGCTCACCTGCTGGGCGCCGTACGGGATCCGCTTCGCCTGGAGCATCTCCACGAGGGAGTCGTCGCCGGGCACGGAGACCGTGGTGATCTTCTTGGCGGGTTCCCCCTCCTTGACCACGAGATCGGCGTCGACGGCTTCGCCGCGGAAGGTGACGCTCGTGACTTCACCGGCCTCGATCTTCTGCTTGAACTCGGAGTACGGCACGGGGCCGCTCTCCAGCATGCCGAAGAACATGAGGCCGAGGAGCATCACCGCGAGCGCGGAGAGGAGGAGGAGGAGGTTTGTGCCGCCGGGCCGCATACCGACAGTCGTTAGTCACGGGGCTCCGCCACGACAAGCGCCCGCGCGGGAACGACGGGCTTTGCCACGCGCTCGGCGAGCGTGCTTACACCGCCTGCGAGTCAGTCCCCGCGCGGATCCCGGCGGCGCGCGGCCACCAGCCCGAGGCCCATGAGAACGAGGCCCGGAATCAGCGCGGCGCCGCCGCCGGCGGAGGCGCAGCCGGTCTGTTCCTGGACCACGGCGGGGGCCTTGCGGTCCGGGAGGAAGGCGCAGGCGCCGTCGGGCGCGTCGTCCGGGCCTTCGTCGACCACGTCGTCGCAGTCGTTGTCGTAGCCGTCGCAGAACTCGAAGGCGCCGACGTACACCCAGGGGTCGAAGTCGTCGCAGTCGTTGGCGACGGGGTCGTCCTGCTCGATGTAGCCGTCCTGGTCGTCGTCGTGGGTGACCGTCCCCTCGTCGACGATGCCGTCGCCGTCGTTGTCGATGCCGTCGCCGGACTCCACCGCGCCCGGGTACACGAAGCGGTTCGTGTCGTCGATGTCGCCTTCGCGCTCGGAGAAGCCGTCGCCATCGTCGTCGGAGAGCTCCGTGGAGTCGTCCACCGTGCCGTCGCAGTCGTCGTCAACCTGGTTGAGCACCTCGACGCCGTCCGGCGAGATGTCGGGGTCGGTGTCGTCGCAGTCGCCGGCGGACTCGGTGAAGCCGTCGCCGTCGTCGTCGGTGCCGACGGGGTTGGTGGCCTCGTCCACGGTGCCGTCGCAGTCGTCGTCCGTGCCGTTGCCGGCCCGCTCGGTGTCCGAGGGGCTCCGGGTGGCGTCGGTGTCGGCGCAGTCGCCGCCGCACACGAACCAGCCGTCGCCGTCGGCGTCCCAGTCTCCGAGCACCGAGCCGTCGCAGGTGTTGCCGAGGATGGTGAGCGTGGACACGTCGAGCGTGTCCGGCGCGTTCGAGACGAAGCCCACGTCGGCCTGGACCGGGGTGGGCTCGCCGTCGGTGAGGGTGCCGACAATCCACGAGGCCGCGATCTCCTCGGAGAGGCCGGGGAGGATGTAGAGCGGCGCGGGCGTCGTCACCGTCATCTCTTCGGCGCCGGTGCCGGTGTCCGGGAAGCTGGCGACGACGAGCGTGACGATGCCGCAATTCTCGATGCGCGCGGAGGTCGTGAACTCGGCGCCCGGCGCGGCGCGCTTGCCCATGTCGATGAAGGTGGGCCAGACGCGCCCGCAGGCGGGGCGTGCGAGGCCGCGGAGCTGCACCTTCCACACGGTCTCGGAGCGCGCTTCGTCCGTCGGGAGGGGCGCCTCGAGGTCGGTCTGGTTGTCGTTGGACCAGATTGTGAGCTCGGCCTGGTACTCACCTTCGACGAGCGGCGCGAACGTGATGGGGAGGGGCAGGGTGTCGGCGTCGGACTCGTCGTCGTAGCCGTCGAGGACGCGGCAGGTGCCGTCGTCGCAGGTGGGGTCGAGCCAGTCCTCGTCGCGCACGATGAACGCGCCTTCCTCGCCGACGCCGCCCTCGGGCCCGCTGATGCCCTCGACCTCGATGTCGAAGATGGTGACCCCGCCGCTCTCCTGCGAGAAGAGCGGCACGGTGCAGACCTGCCGCGTGTTCGGGGCGATGGCGCCGCAGTCCACGTACGGGAACGAGTCGAGGACCCGCTTCTGCTCGGTGAACTCGGTGTCCGGCTGGCAGCCAACGAGGAGCGCGAGGGGAACGAGCAGGGAGGTAGGCTTCATCGCCCGCGAGTCTACGCCGTTCGCGCCCTCTCGTTCAAGCGCGCCGGGTGGCCTGGTCGAGCACGCTCCGCGTCTTCCGGTACAGGAACTCGGCCTGCTGGGGGTTGTCCCCGATGCAGACCATGCCGAGCTTGCCGAACTCGGAGAGCGCGCCGATGAGGTGG
>CAXNIN010000317.1:0-5070 GCA_964202365.1 Myxococcota bacterium
CCGCCCCCACGGCGACCACGACGCGCTGGTCCGCGCCCGCCACCACCACGATCTGGTCGCAGCCGGCGGCCCCAGCCCCCGCCGCCCCCGTCGCGCCGAGCCCATCCGTGTCGCCGCCGGCGAGCACCTGGTCCGCCCCGATGGCATCCGCGCCCTCGGCCCCGGTCGCCTCTGCCCCGATTGCGGTGTCCCCCGCGCCCAGCGCCGGCCCCGACGCGTACGCCACGTTTGCCACGAGCCTCCCGAAGGACCCTCCGGAGGCCTGCCCGGCTCCGATCGAGGCCCTCCGGTCCGAGGCCCGCAAGCGCGTCGATCTCGGCGACGAGAAGCGCATCCGTCGCGACGCCACCGGCGCGCTTCAGGAGTACCGCGCCGCGCTCACGATGGACGTGTGCAACGCGTACGGCTGGCTCGGCATCGGCGAAGTCGCCAGCGAGGCCGCGCGCCCGGACCTCGCGGTGCGCGCCCTCCGCAACACGACCCGCCTCCTGCCGGGCCACTACGGCGCGTGGGCGCTGCTCGGAGAGGCCTACGAGGGCCTGCGGCAAACGCAGCTCGCGGCCGAGGCGTACGGCGAGGCGCTCGCCCTCCGGCCGACCCTTCAGGACGCCTTGGACGGGTGGCGGCGCACCGCGCGCCCGTGAACCGGCGCGTTCGCGCGTCGCGGCGTCGATGGCGGCGCGTCCCGCGTGTTACCGCCGTACCTCATGGATCCCGTGCTCCCGGTCTACCTCGCCTCCGTCGCCGCGGCGGATGACGGCTTCTCGATCGTCGCCCTCGTCTTCGAGGCCGACTTCATCGTGCAGTCGGTGCTGTTCATGCTCGTCGCCATGTCCGTGGCGTGCTGGGCGATCGTCATCAACAAGTACATGGCGGTGCGGCGCGCCTCCCAGCAGTCCACGGCGTTCGTGGACGCGTTCTGGAAGGCCGGCACGCTCGACGAGGTGTACCAGCGCCTCGGGCGCTACCCGAGCTCGCCGGTCGCGGCGGTCTTCAAGGCCGGGTACGACGAGTACAACCGCTTGACGACGTCCGGCACCGGCGGCGCAATGGACCTCGGGCTCACCGAGAACATCGAGCGCGCGCTCCGCCGCACCACGGGCACCGAGCTGAACCAGCTCGAGCGCCTGATCCCGTTCCTCGCGACCACCGGCTCCACGGCTCCGTTCATCGGCCTCTTCGGCACGGTGTGGGGCATCCTGCGCGCGTTCCAGAAGATCGGCGCCACGGGCCAGGCGAGCATCCAGACCGTCGGTCCCGACATCGCCCACGCGCTCGTCGCCACCGCGGTGGGGCTCCTGGCCGCCATCCCGGCGGTCATGGCGTTCAACTTCTTCAACAGCCGAATCAAAGGCGTCGCCAGCGAGATGGACGCCTTCTCCTCGGACTTTCTGAACATCGTCAAGCGCCACTCCCGGGGGAGGTGACCGATGGGCATGTCCGGCCCCTCCCGCGACAGCGGCGGGATGATGTCCGAGATCAACGTCACGCCCTTCGTGGACGTGATGTTGGTGCTCCTCATCATCTTCATGGTCACCGCCCCGATGATGACGACGGGTGTCGCACTCGAGCTCCCGCGCGCCGAGGCGCCCGCGCTGGGTGCGGACGAGAATCAGCTCGTCCTCTCGATCACCGGCGAAGAGAAGTACTTTCTCGGCAAGAACGAGTTCCCGCTCGACGAGCTCACGGTGAAACTCGCGGCCATCGCGAAAGAAAACCCCGAGCAACAGGTGTTCGTACGGGCAGATGGGAAGCTCGCGTACGAGAAGGTGCTCCAGTTGCTCGCGGTGGCGCAGAACGCCGGCGTGGGCAAGGTGGGCCTCGTGACGCAGCCCGGCCCCGTCGAGGACGGCGGCTGAACCCATGCCGGCGAGCCCATCGCTTTCCTGGGAGATCCTGGTCGCCGCGTTCGGACACGCGGTGCTGGCCGCGCTCGTCGTGCTCGCGCGGTGCTCGTCCGACGGCGACGAGCCCCTGTTCAAGCCCCAGGACACCATCCAGGTCGCGCTCGCGGGACCGCCGAAGAACGTGACGCGGATGCCCCAGAAGGCCGAGCGCGCGCCCGACGCTCCGCGTGCCGCCGCCCCTGATGTGACCGCGCCGCCGCCGACGCCGACGACGAGCGACATGGCGTTTCAGACGCCCGACGCCCCGAAGACGAAAGGCGACCCGAACGCCGACGCACGGCAGAAGGCCATGGACGAGCTCCGGCGCCGCGCCGCGCTGCAGGACCTCACCGCCCCCGTCGGGCGCGAGGACCGCCTCGCCTCGAGCCCCGACGGAGGGGAAGTCGGGGGGTCGTCGTCGCAAGCCGGACTCAACGACCCCGCGCTCGCGCGGTGGGCGGAGAACGCCAAGCGCCAGATCGCCGCCAACTGGAGCCCGATCCGCGCCGATCCGAACCTCGTCGTCATCCTGCTCATCGAAGTCGACGCCTCCGGTCGGCAGACCGCCTCCGCGAAGGTGCGCAAGTCGAGCGGGAGCGTTTCGTTCGACGAGTCGGCGCGCCGCGCCGCCGAGCTCACGCCGCAGCTCGGCCGCGTCCCGGAGAAGTTCCCGGACGGCCTCTCCGTCGCCATCACCTTCACCCTCGGGGACGCCTCGTGAAGCACCTCTCCTTCGCCGTGCTGGCGCCGCTCTTCGTCGCCGGGTGCCTCGACGCCGCGGCGCAGGAGACCACCCGCCCGACCATCGGCATCGTGATCGGCGAGCCCGGCGAGCGGGCCACGCCGATCGCCCTGCCGCTGCCCAAAGGGGAGGCCAACGCCGAGTTCTGGGGCATCGTGCGCCGAGACCTCGAGCTCTCGGGCTGGTTCCGGGTGATCGACGCCAACGCGTCCATCGAGCCCGCCACCGCCGGCATTCGGCCCGGGGAGTTCGACTTCGCCGACTGGCGCCCCACGAGCGCGGCCGTCCTCGCCAAGTCGAACCTCGCCACCATCGACGGCAAGCTCCGCACCGAGGTGTGGGTGTACGGCGTGGCGGCCGGCGAGAAGCTCGGCGCCAAGGCGTTCTCGGCCCCGCCCGCCGGCATGCGCACGCTCGCGCACCGGGTGGCCGACCACATCATCCAGACCGTCACGGGCGAGCGGAGCTTCTTCGACACGAAGTTCGCCTTCGTCGGGAACTTCTCCGGCAACAAAGAGATCTACTTCGTCGACGCCGACGGCTACGGGCGCAGCCAGATCACCCGAAACGGCAGCATCAACCTCAAGCCGAAGTGGAACGCCACCGGCTCGTCGGTGGCCTACACCAGCTACGCCGCGGGCAACCCCGATCTCTACGTGGCCGACCTCGCTTCGAAGCAGATCCGCCGCGTCTCCGCGCGCGCCGGCATCAACACCGGGGGCGCGTTCTCGCCGCTCGGCGACATGCTCGCGCTCACCCTGTCCGTCGGCGGCGACGCCGAGATCTTCACCATCGACCCCTACGCGGGCCGCGAGATCGCCCGGCTGACGGCGAGCCCCGGCATCGACGTGTCGCCCTCGTGGTCGCCGGACGGCTCGAAGGTTGCGTTCGTCAGCGAGCGCAGCGGCGGTCCGCAGATCTACGTCATGAACGCGGACGGCTCGAGCCCGAAGCGCGTCAGCTTCTCGGGGTCGCAGAACACGGACCCCTCATGGTCGCCCGCCGGGGACCGCATCGCGTTCGTCGGCCGCGATAGCGGGCATTTCGACATCTTCACCGTCCGGCCCGACGGAAGCGGGATGGACCGCATCACCCAGGGCGCCGGCGACAACGAAGATCCGAGCTGGTCGCCCGACGGCCGCTACCTCGCCTTCTCCTCGACGCGCGAGGGCGGCACGCACATCTGGATCAGCTCGTCGGACGGCCGGTTCCAGACCCGGGTGACGAGCGGCACGGGCGGGTACACGAACCCTAACTGGTCGACACACCTGAGCTGGTAGCGTCGTCGCGCCGCGCGCCTGCCGCGCGGCTTGGGCCCGCGTGACGACGGCGCTCCCGGGCGCGCCCCGCCCGCGCTTCCCTCGCGCTACGTTGGTCGCCCTTCGGAAGCCGCATGCCCCGCGCCGCCATCGACATCGGGTCGAACTCCCTCCTCCTCCTCGTCGTCGACGACGCGGGCAACGTGGTCCACGACGAGGCACGCGTGATCGGCCTCGGGCGCGGACTCGGCGAGCGCGGCGTGTTCCGGCCGGACCGCATGGAGGCCGCCCTTGCCGCGCTGCAGGACTACGCCACGACGGCCCAGGGACTCGGGGTAGCACCCGCGGACGTACGGGTGGTGGCCACCTCGGCGTCGCGCCGCGCGCTCAACGCAACCACCTTCTACGCTTCGGTCAAGGCGCGCACTCAGCTCCGCGCGGAGGTCGTGTCGGGGGAGGAGGAGGCGCGCCTGACGTGGCTCGGCGGCGTCGACGGGCTCGGCCTCGGGCCGGGCGCCTCGATGTTGTGCGACCCGGGCGGCGGCTCCACCGAGGTGATCGTCGGGGAGGGCCCGCACATCCGGTCGCGCGTGTCCCTGGAGATCGGCACGGTGCGGCTCACCGAGCAGTACCTCGGCACGGGGGTGGTCACCGCCGCGTCTCTCGCCCGACTGCGCGCGCACGTAGATGCGGCTGTCGCCACGCTCGATCTCGACGTGCTCCCGCGCGCCGCGGTTGCGGTGGCGGGCACCGCGACCACGCTCGCAGCCGCGGATCTCGGCCTCGAGCGGTACGACGCGTCCGTCGTGCACGGCTCGACCCTCACCGCGGCGGCGCTGCGCCGCTGGATCGACCGGCTCCTCGCCGCGGGCCCAGAGGAAAGGCGCCGAATTGTGGCGGTGTCTCCCGAGCGCGCCGACACGGTGCTCGCCGGAGCGGCGATCCTTCTCGCGATCCTCGAAAAATCGCGTCGGCAGGCGTGGAGAGTCTCGGACCGAGGTCTCCGATTCGGAGCGATTCAACGGCACTGAATCCGCGTGTGAGCGATCGGTTACGACGATCGTCGCGAGCTTTGTGGATCTGCACACAAGTTTTTTGCGTAACGGTTCGTCTCGTGTATGATTCACCTATAGCTGAACCGTCGCTCGCGGCCGGGTCCGCACCGCTCCCCCCCCCCCCTCCA
>CAXNIN010000318.1:0-5069 GCA_964202365.1 Myxococcota bacterium
GTCGCTGTCGCGAGGGTCGGCGCCGAGGCCCACGGAGACGCCGCCGTAGGCGAGGTAGGCCTGCCCGGAAGAGAGGCCGTTGGCGTCGGCTTCGGCCGCGCCGAAGAGGATCTCGGCGGCGCCATCCTCGTCGAGATCCCCGACCGCGCCGAGCGAGCGGTAGCCGCCGAGCTGGCCGTCGGTCCACGCGCCGGTCCAGCTCGCGGTGGCGTCGGCGGTGGTGAGCGGGCCGGTGAGGTCCGCGCCGGCGAAGAGGTACACCGCGCCGTCGGTCGAGTTCTCGCCGTTGGCGCCCACGACCAGCTCGGAGAGGCCGTCGCCGTCGGTGTCGCCGAGGAGCGCGAGCGTCTTGCCGAACGCGCCGCTGCTCACCGCGCCGTCGACGGTGACCCACGCGTCGGACGCCGAGACGTCGCCTTCCCAGGCGCGGCCCACGGTGATCGACGCCGCGCCCGTGACGCTGCCCCCGCCGGTGTTGCCGGCGGTGACGGTGCAGGTCCACACCTCGTCGCGCGTGGTGTCCGCGGCGGCGACGGTGTCGGACGTGACGCCCGCGGCGGCGCCGTCGACATCCCAGGCGTACGTGTAGGTGATGACGCCGCCGTCGGGGTCGACGGCGTCGACGGTGACGACGCACACGAGGTCGTCGGTGTCGGCGGCGGGGTCGGGGGTGATCGCCACGGTGGGCGCCGAGGGCGCGCGCGTCGCGATGGTGAGGATGTCCGACGTGAACACGGAGGTGTCGAAGCCGTCGGACACGAGCGCCGAACAGTAGATCTCTTCGCCGGGGCCGAAGTTGCCCGCGGGGAGCGTCTCGGCGCCGTCGCTGTCGCGGCCGCCGCTCACCATCCACTCGTAGGTGACGCTCAGCGCATCGCCCTCGAGGTCGGCGAGGCCGTCGACGGCGCACGTGAGGGTGTCGTCGACCGTAGGGGCTTCCGGCGAGATGCGGATGGCTTCCGCCGTGGGGGGCGCGTTGCCCACGGTGACGGTGGCGACGGCGGGGGTGCCGTCCTGCGTGCCGTCGTTCGGGGTGACGGTGAGCGTAACCGCCTGGCCGCGCGTGACGCCGGAGACGCTGGCGGCGCCGCCAAGATCGGCGCCGTCGGCTGTCCACGCGTACCGGTACGTGACGACGGCGCCCTCGGGATCGACCGCGGGGGTGACGACGACGAGCGAGAGCGTGTCGCCGGTGACGGGGAGCTCGGGGTCGATGCGGACGACGGGCGCGGACGGGGCGTCGTCCACCGCGGGGTCGTCCACGACCACGGAAACGGAGGCGCTGGCGGTGTTGCCGGCGGAGTCGGTGACCGCGATCGTGAGCAGGTGCCCGCCGCCGCCGAGGGCCACGGAGTCCGAGAAGGTGCCGTCGGAGGCGACCACGAGGCGGCCGACCTCGCCGTCGACGCTGCTCGTGACGAGCACGGTGAGGGCCGAGGCGGCGTCGACGTCGTCGACGGTGAAGCCGCCGACGAGCACGGCTTCTCCGGGGGCGTAGGCCTGTCCGTCGCGGGGCGCGTCGAGCGTGAGCGCAGGCGCGGTGTCGACGATGGCGAGGTCGGTGTCGTCGGTGTCCGCGGTGTCATCGGGCTTCGGCGCGCACGCGGAGAACGCGAGCGCCGGCGCGGCGAGGAGGAGCAGAAGCAGGGAACGGTGAGCCGGGACCATCTTCACTCCACGTTGGCGGCCTGCTCGCGCATCCGCTCCAGCACGCTCTTCATCTCGACGACGCGCGCGGCGATCGGGTGTTCCGCCGCCTTGCTGCCGATGGTGTTGATCTCGCGGTTCATCTCTTGCAGGAGGAAGTCGAGCTTCCTCCCGACGGGGTCATCCGCGACGAGCGCCTGCGCGAACTGCTCGCAGTGGCTCCCGAGGCGCGCGATCTCCTCGGAGATATCGGACTTGTCGGCGAGGGTGGCGACCTCCTGGGCGAGACGGGAGGGGTCCACGCGGTCGTTCATCAGGCGGGCGAGGCGCTCTTCGAGGCGCGCCCGGATGCGATCGGCCACGCCGTCCGCGGACTCGGCGACCTCGGCGCAGAGGCGGAGGAGCAGGTCGAGGTTCTTGCGGAGGTCGGTCGCGAGCGCGCGGCCCTCGGTGGCCCGCATCGCGGCGAGATCGTCGAGGGCGGCCTGGACCGCCACCTCGCAGAGGTCCCACTCCGCGAGGGCGTCGGCCTCGGCTTCACCGGTGAGGAGCACGCCCGGCTGAGCGAGATACGTCGTGACGGGGATCTCGTTCGGGTCGCGTTGGAGGCGGCGGGCGATGTCGGCGAAGGCGCGCCGGTACTGGTCTACCAGGGCGAGATCGACCGTGACGCGGGTGGCGCCTTCGACCGACGTGCGCCGCACCATCGCCTCGACGCGCCCGCGCTGAACGCCGTCGCGGAGCTGGTTGAGGATGCGCGGCTCGAGCACGTTGTACTCCCGCGGCACCCGCACCTGGAGGTCGCGGAAGCGGTTGTTCACCGTCTTGAGCTCGACGACCACCGTGACGGCGCCGTTGCTCGCTTCTCCGCGGCCGAAGCCGGTCATCGAATTCATCGGTACGTTCCCCCAGGGGCGTGCCCAGCGGTCGCGCTCGCCACGGCTGCGCCACCCGGGAGCTCCCGGCCGATGAACCCGCGCGTACGATCACGCAGCCCCAACACGCACTCCCGGCCTCCATGCTAACCCGCCGAACATGAGCGTACTGGTGTTGGCGTGCCTGCTCGGCTGCGATGACGCGGAGCGCGAAGCCGAGCTCGCGCCGCCGCCCCCCGCGCCGGCCGAGATCCGCGCCGCGCCGGCGGCGGTCGGCGCGCCGCGCGCGGTGGAGATCGTGCTCGAACCCGGGCAGTTGGTCGACGACGGCTGGGTGGGCGTCTCCGCGGGCGCCGACCGCCTCGTCTTCCCCGACGCGCGCATCGAGGAGACGAGCCAACCGGGGGCCCGGCGGTGGCGCGCCACGCTTCCCCCCGGGCCCGGCGTCGCGCGGGTGGCGCGCGCGGGCTGCGGCGCGGTGGAAGTCCCCTACATTGTCGGCCCCGTGCCGCTCGTGGTGCTCCCCTACCCCGCCTGCCGCGCCCCCGACGCGCCCGCAATCCCGACGGGCGTGCGCCTCGATCGGCGCGAGCTGCCCGCCTCGCTCGTGGAGATCGTGCGCGAGCTGGACCTGTTCCCCGACGTGCCCGCGCCCGCCCCCGGCGAGGAGGACGGCCCCGCGCGGTGGCTCACGCTCGACGAGGCCCGCGCGATCTGCGCGTGGCGCGGCGGGCGCCTGCCGACCTACGAAGAGTGGGCAGCCGCCCGCGTCGGCGCAGGCGGCGCCCCGGTCGGCGACGCGACGCGCGGCGCGCTCGGGTCCGCCCCGGTCGGCGCCGCCGCGCGCGCCCTCGCGGGGCTATCGACGCCCACCACGCCCGCGGGCCACGAGGACCTCGACGGCAACGTGGAGGAGTGGCTCGCCGACGGGCGCGTGGCGGGCGGGAGCTGGGCCTCGCTGCCGGAAGAGCTGGGCGTCGCGCGGAGCGTGCCGCCGAACGCGCGGACCGACACGATCGGCGCGCGCTGCGCGTACGACCCGTGACGCCGGCCGCGCCGGCCGGGCGTCAGCAGGCGCCGTCGCTGCCGTCGTCGCAGGCGTACTCGCAGCCGCCGTCCGCGTCGTAGGTGTAGACGCACTCGTCGCCGCCGACGGCGCGCACGGTCTGCGTGCCGGAGCCGTCGTACTCGTAGGAGCCTTCGATGGTCGCGTAGAGCTCGTCGCCGTCGTAGGCTTCGTACGCTTCGGTCTCGCTGCCGTCGTACATGCGGACGTATTCGCCCTCGCAGTACAGGCCGGAGCCGCACTCGGCGGTGAACTCGGTGGTGGTGATGCCGTCGGGCTTGGCGGTGGTGAAGTACCAGTAGCTGTCGTCGTCCGCCTGGATCTGCTGGGTGCGGAGCTGCGTGGGGCGGAGCGAGCCCGAGTAGGTGGCGCCGGACGCGGACGTGGTCCACTCGTAGACTTCGCCGCCTTCGTAGCTGCCTTCCCGCACGGCGGCGGTCTCGACGGAGCCGTTCTCGGCGTCCCACGAGGCGACGCTCATGTCGCAGCCGGTTCGCTGGACGCGGTACGCGGTCACGTACGTGTCGTCGAGCATGTCCGTGATGGCGGTCTCGAAGTAGAGGTCGAGGTTGCCGTTGTGGTAGACGGTGCCGAAGCCGTCGACCTGGGCGCGGCGGAGGTAGTACGCCTGGTCGTACTTCTCGACCCAGGAGAAATCGCCGGTGATCGGGTCGTATTCGCCCTCGATCGACGTGCGGGGCTCGTCGATCGGGTCGTACTCGAACGCGCCGGAGCCGTCGCCGGTGAGGATGTGCGCGAGCACGTCGTCCGACCAGTAGTACACGTCCTGCCCGCAGGCGGGCTCCTGGTCGATCCAGGTGGTGCAGCCGATGAGCGTGAGCGCGAAGAGCATGGGCGACCTCGGACGGGCGCCGCTACCATAGCCGGGGGCGCGCCCGCTCACCAGGGCCGCCCGGGGCCCCCGAGGAAGCGGACCATGGCCGCGTGGGTGTCGGCCGCGAGGAACCCCCGCGCGGCGAGCCGCGCCGGGCCGGCGGCCCCGCGCCGCGCCGCCTCGTCGGGGCGGTCCAGGGCGTCGCGGAGCGCGGCGTGGAGCGCCTCGGGGTCATCGGGGGGCACGATCCAGCCGACCGCCTCGTCGACCACCTCGGGGATGCCCGACACGGCGGTGGCGACGACGGGGACGCCCGCCGCGAGGGCCTCGAGGAGCACCACCGGGATGCCGTCGGTGTCGCCGTCGGGCGCGGTGCGGCACGGGAGCGCGACGAGCGTGGCGCCCGCGAGCTCCGCGGCGACCTCCGCGCGGGGGCGAAGCCCGCGCACGTCCACCCCGGGGAGCGGGGGCGCGTCGGAGAGGAGCCGGACGACGGCGCCCGGGAGACGGGGCGCCGCCGCCGCGAGAAGGTCGAGGCCCTTCTTGGGGACCCACCGGCCGACGCCGAGGAGGACCGGCGGCGCGGAGGGGGCGCGGGCCGCGAAGCGGGCGGGGTCGACCCCGCACCGGATCACCGCGGCGTCGA
>CAXNIN010000319.1:0-5051 GCA_964202365.1 Myxococcota bacterium
TCCCCCGCGCTGCCGCGCGGGATCAGGTCTGCTCTTCCGCCGCGGCCTTCGCGCCCTTGCGGGCGGCCGCGCCGGCCTTCACGGTGCGCGTCACGGCGAGATCGGGGCCCTTCGCGGCCTTTGCGGCCTTCGCCAGGGGCTTCTTGGCCGCCGCGGGCTTCTTCGCCGCGCCGGTCGCGGCTTCGGCCTTGGGCTTCGCGGCCGCCTTGGACGCACCGCCGCCGCTGGTCTTGGCTTTCGCCGCTCCCCCCGCCGCCGGGAGGTCCGCGCCCGCCGCCGTGGCCTTCGCCCCCTTCGCCGGGGCCTTCGCCGCCGCCTTGGGCGCCGCCGCCTTCGCCGGACCACTCCGCTTCGCGCCGCGCCCCTTCTTGAGGGACGGGCCCGCCTCGCGGCGCTTCACGAGGAGCTCCGCGGCGTCTCCGAGGGTGAAGCCTTCGGGCTCCATGCCGCGCGGGAGCGAGGCGTTGGTGGTGCCGTCGGTGACGTAGGGGCCGAACCGGCCCTTCATGATCTTGACGGCGCCGCCGGAGACGGGGTCGTTGCCGAGCTCCGCGATGGGCTCGACGGCGGAACGCGCGCGGCGAACGGGCTGGTCGAAGAGCACGGAGGCATCGGCGAGCGCGATGGTGAGCGCGGACTGGCCCGCGGGGATGGACCGGCTCTCCTTGCCGCGGCGCACATAGGGGCCGTAGCGGCCGTTGTGGGCCTCGATCGGCTCGTTCGTCTTGGGGTCCTTCCCGAGGGTGCGCGGCAGCGAGAGGAGCTGGAGCGCGATGGGGAGGGTGACGTCCGCGGGGGTCATGCCGGGGAGGAGCGAGGCGCGGGCGGGCTTTTCCTTGGCGTCGGGCTTGACCTCGCCGCGCTGCACGAACGGGCCGAAGCGACCATTCATGAGGAAGATGGTGTCGCCGGCGTCGTCGCCGAGGAGCACGGGGCCCTGGGCCTTCTTCTGGAGCCGCTCGACGGCGTAGGCGAGGGTGACCTCGTCCGGCGCGGCGTCGTCGGGCAGGTCGGCGCTGATGTCGCCGCACGAGAGGAAGGGGCCGTACTTGCCGACGCGCACCGTCACGTCCACGCCGTCGTGCTGGCCGAGCGGGATGGAGCAGATGCTGCGCGGGTCGGCGGCCTGCTCGGCGGTGCCGAGGCGGTCCTTCAGGCCGGTTTCGCCCGTGTAGAACCCGCGGAGCGTCTCCACCCAGTTCTTCTTGCCGAGGGCGACGAGGTCGAGATCGTCCTCGATGCGGGCCGTGAACGCGTAGTCCACGAGCTCGGCGAGGTGGCGCTCCATCAGCTCGGTGACCGCGAAGGCCGTGAACGTGGGCACGAGCGCGCCGCCGCGCTTGAAGGCGTACTTCTCGAGGAGCTTGTCGATGATCGAGGCGTAGGTGCTCGGGCGGCCGATGCCGCGCGCCTCGAGCTCCTTTACGAGCGTGGCTTCCGTGAGGCGAGCGGGCGGCTGGGTGGTGTGGCCCTTCGCGTCGAGCGCCTTGGTGCTGACGGGCTCGCCCTCGTCCAGCGGGGGGAGCGGGCGCTCCTGGTCGGCGAGCTCGGCCTCGGGATCATCGCTGCCTTCGACGTACGCACGCCGGAAGCCCGGGAACCGAATAACCTTGCCGCTCGCGACGAACGTGGCGTCGTCCACCGCGAAGGACACGGTGGTGAGGCTGCCGTGGGCGTCTTCCATCTGGCAGGCGACGGTGCGCTTCCAGATGAGCTCGTAGAGGCGGGCTTCGCGCTCGGAGAGCTCGCGCTGGGCCTCTTCGACGCCGCGGAAGGTCTCGCCGGCGGGGCGGATGGCCTCGTGCGCCTCCTGGGCGTTCTTCACCTTGGTCTTGTAGATGCGCGGGGAGGCCGGCAGGTAGTCCTTGCCGTACTTCCCGAGGATCAACCCCCGTGCGGCGGAGACCGCCTGCTCGGAGAGCGTATAGGAGTCCGTACGCATGTAGGTGATCCAGCCGCTCTCGTAGAGGCGCTGGGCGACATCCATGGTCTGCTTGGCGGACCACCGGAACTTCCGGATGGCCTCCTGCTGGAGCGTGCTCGTGGTGAAGGGCGCGTAGGGCTTCTCGCGCCACGGCTTCGCCTCGACCTTCGCCACCTTTCCGGGGCGGCCCTCGAGCCGGGCCACGAGCGCGCGGGCGGCGGGCTCATCGAGGAGGAGCACGTCTTCGCGGGCGAGCTTGCCGGTCTTCTCGTCGAAGTCGCGGCCGCTGGCGAGGCGCTTCTTGCCCACCTCCACGAGGCGCGCGGGGACCACGCCGCCCTTGGCGGTGAACGACCCGTCGACGTCCCACCAGGTGGAAGACTTGAACGCCCGCCGGGACTTCTCGCGCTCCACGAGCATACGGACAGCCACGGACTGCACGCGCCCGGCGGAGAGCCCGCCGCGGATCTTGTGCCACAGCAGCGGGCTGACCTCGTAGCCGTAGAGCCGGTCGACGATGCGGCGGGCCTCCTGGGCGTGGACGAGGTCCTCGTCGATGTCGCGGGGCGAGGCGATCGCCTTCATGATCGCCTCGGAGGTGATCTCGTGGAACACGAGGCGCTTGACCGGCACCTTCGGCTTGAGCACCTCGCGGAGGTGCCACGAGATGCTCTCGCCCTCGCGATCCTCGTCTGTCGCGAGGTAGACGACCGAGGCGTCCTTCACGAGCGCCTTGAGCTGGGCGACCTGTTCGCGGCGGTCGTCCGAGATGACGTAGAGCGGCTGGAAGTCTTCGTCGACCTTCACGCCGAGCTTTGTCCAGCCGAGCTTCCGCAGCTCGGGCGAGATGTCCGTGGCCCGCTCGGGGAGGTCCCGAACGTGCCCCTTGCTGGCCTCGACCGTGTACGACGGACCGAGGAACTTGGAGATCGTGCGCGCCTTCGCGGGGGACTCGACGATGACGAGAGGCTTCGGCATGTACCTTCCCAGGTCGCCTGACTACACCCGATCCATCCCCCCTCGCAAGGAGACCGGCGCGTGTTTCCGGGAGAGGCTACAAGATCGGGCAATGGACCAGATTGGGCCTTTTCTCGCCTTTCTCCGTGCCGAACGCGGCGCGTCCCCGCACACGGTGCGCGCCTACGGCCGTGAGGTGGAATCGCTCGCCGCGACGCTCGCGCCGCGCGGGCTGGAAACGGCCACGCACCTGGATCTCCGGGCGCACCTCGCGAAAGGGGCGAGCGCCCCCGCGAGCGTGCAGCAGCGGATCGGCGCACTTCGAACGTTCTTTCGCTGGCTCGTGCGCGAAGGGCGCGTTGCCGAGAGCCCCGCGGACCGCCTCGCGTCGCCCCGGGTGAAGCGGCCCCTGCCGCGGGTGCTCGAAGTGAACGAGGCGACCGCCCTCGTCGAGGAGCCCCGTGGCGCGCGTGCGGACGCCCCCGACCGCGCCGGCGCCACCGAGGCGTGGCGCGCGCTCCGCGACCGTGCCCTGCTCGAGGTGGCGTACGGCGGCGGCCTGCGCGTCTCCGAGCTCGCCGCGCTCGATGTCGCCGACGTGGACGTGCACGGGGGCTCCGTTCGCGTGCGGGCGGGCAAGGGCCGCAAGGACCGGGTCGCTTTCCTCGGCTCCCCCGCGCTCGACGCCGTGCGCGCCTGGCGAGCCGCGTCCGGCATCGACGAGGGCGCACTCTTCCGCAACGTCCGCGGGGGGCGGCTCACCGTCCGCGCGCTCTACGACATCGTGCGGGCCGCCGGCACCACGAACGACCTCCCCGGCGTGCACCCCCACGCCTTGCGCCACTCGTTCGCCACGCACCTTCTGGCGAACGGCGCCGATATTCGCGCGATCCAGGAGCTGCTCGGACACGCCTCGCTCTCGACCACCCAGCGCTACACCCAGGTCGAGCTCGACCAGCTCCGCGTGGCCCACAAGGCCGCCCACCCCCGGGCCCGCCGGTCCTGACCCATGGGACGAACGGCCGCGCGTCGCGTAGAATCACGCTGCACGTGAGAGGTCGTGGTGGCGAGTGAGCGGCGTCCCCTGGGCGCGGACGAAATTGAAGGTATCGAAGCGTTCGCCAAGGCGTGCGCGTCGGGCACGTTCTACGACATCCTCGGGGTGGACCCCGCCAGCTCCGCCGAAGCAATCAACACGGCGTACCACCAGATCGCGCGCCAATGGCACCCCGACCGTTTCTACAGCCGCGACACCGGTGACTACACCGCCCAGATCGAAGACAACTTCGTCGCCGCCACGCGCGCGTTCCGCACCCTGCGCGACGCCGGCAAGCGCGCCGTCTACCACCGCGACGTCGGCATCGACGTGCGGAAGGCGCGCCCCGCGAGCCACCCCGGCGCGCCGCCGCCCCTCCTCGACCAGAACCTAAACGCCACCGTCCAGGCCGGCGTCACGTCCCCGGGCGGCACCCCGGTCTACCAGACCCGCCTCGCCACGGCCGTGACGACGGCGGCAGCGACGGCAGCGTCCGCTTCGAAGGGCGCGCCCCTCCCGCCCCGCCCGAAGCTGGCCCCCACCCCGCTCGACAAGATCCGCCAGCAGCTCACCGAGCAGCTCGGCCGAGCCAAGAACTACTACGATGCCGGCAAGGCAGACTACGAGGCCGGCCGCTACGCCAAGGCCGAGGGCGCGCTGTACCTCGCCCTGCAGTTCGACCCAAAGAACGACACCTACCGCGAGCTTCACGCCCTCGCCTCGACGCGGGCGCGCGAAGGCAAGGCTAAGGGCTTCGTCGCGCTCGCGGAGCAGGAAGAGTCGTACCAACGCGTCAAAGAGGCCATCGGCTGGTACCAGAAGGCCGTCGAGTGCGACCCCCCCGAGGGCCTCCCGTTCTTCCGCCTCGCCATGCTCCTGCGCACCCACGAACAGGACGACCGCGGCGCCGTCGCGTGGCTGCGCAAGGCCGTGGCCAAGGAGCCGCGGAACGTCGTGTACCGCATGGCGCTCGCGGAGCTCTACGAGTCCGTGAACCTCGCCGCCAACGCGCTTCGCGAGGCGACGGCCGCGCTCGAGGCCGACCCCGCCAACGTCACCGCGAAGGCCCTCGTGAAGCGGCTCAAGGCGCGGTAGGGCCCGCCGCAGAATAAACGGGTGCACCGAGGGCGGCCC
>CAXNIN010000320.1:0-5031 GCA_964202365.1 Myxococcota bacterium
CCTCGCGTGCGCCGTGCGCATCGGCGCCACGCCCGCCGGCACGTGGACCGCCGCGACGCACGGCACGTGCCTGCCCTCCGGGGCGCCGGCCGCCGTCGCCGCGGCGCCCCCCGCCCCGAAGGCCCCGTCCGTCCTCGCCATCCCGGGCATGGCCGCCGCGCTCCCGAGCCCGGCGGCCGCGCCGGCGCCACCCTCGCCCGCGTCGCCCCCCGCCGCGCTCCAGCCCCTCGCGCCGCCCCCCCCGCCCGACCCCGCGGTGCTCCAATCCACCTACGACACCGTCGCGCGCGCGCGGTTCGACGTGCGCACCAGCCGGCCCGATCTCCCCGACGGCGCCTGGGCCGTTCGCGACGGCCGCGGCCGCGGCCTCACCGCGCTCGAGTTCGCGCGCCGCACGGGCGACCTCGGCGCCGAGCGCCGCCTCCAACGCGAAGCGACCTCGGCGAAGTCCCTCTCGCTGGGGTTGAGCATCGGCGGCACGACGCTCGCCGTCACCGGCCTCGGGCTCCTGCTCGCGCGCGACGCGGGCGCCCCCGCGTGGTCCGAGTTCGACCCCGACATCGGCACCTACGACACCAACGCCGAGTACTTCGAGGCCCTCGGCCAGGCCGAGGCCGACTACCGCGCCGCGCAGGACGCCCACGCGATCCGCTCCGACGACCGCGTGTGGATCGCCGGGTTCATCGCCGGCGCGGGCGTGCTCGCCCTCGGCGCGTCGCCTTTCGCCGTGCCCGGCGCCGAAGATCGCGCGCGCGAACCCGCGCTGTTCTGGGACCGCGCGGAAGCCGACGCCCTCATCGCCGCCCACAACGCCTCCGTGCGCCAGCGCATCGGCCTCCCCGACCCCACCCCCGTGAAGGCCGTCATCGTGAAGTCCCCGCCCGACGACGAGGACGAAGAAGACGACGCCGGCGAGGACTTCGAGCCCGTCGAGGCCCCCGACGCCGAAGCGCCCGCGCCGCCCGCGGACGACCGCCCCGCCCCTCCCGACGACACCCCGGCGCCCGAGCGCGCCCCCTCCGCCCCGAGCGGCCCATCCGGCTTCCAGCACCTCCGCGTGACGCCCGTGCTCGGCCTCACGTGGTCCGGCCTGGTCGGGACGTTCTAAGTGTCCCTCCTCCTCGCCCTCGTGTTTGCCGCTCCCGCCCGCGCCGACGGCTACTCCGCCGACATCGAGCTCCTCCGCCCGTCGTTCTCCCCCGGCGCGGTGGCCGGCCTCGACTCGCCCACGTTCCGGCGCCCCGGCAGCGTCCGCGTCGGCACGCTCTTCCAGTACCAGCGCGATCCCCTCGTGCTCTACCAGCTCGACCGCGAGGTCGGCGCCGTCATCAGCAACCGCCTGATGGTGCACCTCGGGGTCTCCGCCGACTTCACGGAGCGTGTGTCCGCGCGCTTCGTGCTCCCCGTCGGCGGGCAGTGGGGCTCCGACGTCCCCTCCCTCGCGGCCGACACCGGCGGCATCGGCGACGCGAGCATCGGCGTGCGCGTGCACCTCGTGGAGACGGGGCCGTTCTCCGCCGCCGCCCGCGCCGACGTGATGTTGCCCTTCGGCACGCCGGGCGCCTACCTCGGCGAGACCGGCCTGCGCGGCGCCGCCGGCCTCGTCTCGCAGGTGCAGCTCGGCCCCCTCGCGCTCCTCGCGGACGCCGGCGTGCTCGGCCGCAACCCGCTCGTCACCGCCGAGGACTTCGAGCTCGGCTCCGAGATCGCGCTCTCGGGCGGCCTGCGGCTCGATATCTGGCCGGAGACGCTCTCCATCGGCGGCGGCGTGCTCCACCGCACCGGCTTCGCGAACCTCTGGGCCGTGGGCGGCGAGACGCCCACCGAGCTCGTCGCGGACCTCTCCGTGCGCCCCATCCCCGAGTGGCGCGTGAACGTCGGCGTCGGCCGCGGCGTGGCCGACGGCTACGGCACCACGCAGCTCCGCGCCTTTGCCGGGGTTACCTTCGAGCGCATCCCCCCGATTGAGCCCGCGCCCGAGCCGGAGCCCATCGCCCGGCTCCTCGTCACCGAAGCGCCCGACCTCCCGCCCGAGCCGGTGGAGGTTGTCCCCGACCCGCCGCTCTGGAAGCCGGACGAGCTCGCCCGCGTCGAGCGCGACGAGATCATCATCCGCGACCCCATCCAGTTCGAGCTCGGCACCAACCGCATCCTCCCCGAGTCCCTCCCCACGCTCGTCGCCATCTCGAAGCTGCTCGCCGAGCACCCCGAGATCGGCCACCTCGTCATCGAGGGCCACGCGAGCGAGGAGGGCACCTTCGCCTACAACTACGACCTGTCGATTCGCCGCTCCCTGGCCATCTTCCAGGAGCTCATCCTCGCCGGCACCTACCCCGCCCGGCTCTCGTGTCGCGGCATGGGCGAGGTCGAGCCGGTGGCCGCGGGGTCCGACGAGGCCGCGCTCGCCAAGAACCGCCGCGTGATCTTCCACATCGTCCGTCGGCTCGAGGCCGGCGAAGACCAGGCGATCCGCACGCAGATGCTCCTCCCGTGGGACGGCGCGCCGAAGACCTTCACCCCTCCGCCCCCGATCCCGGCCCCCGAGCCGAAGAAGGGGCCCGAGGAGGAGAAGAAGCGCGCCGCGCCGAAGAAGGACGACGACCTCCCCAGTGATCCCGACCTGTTCCGTGAGCGGGACGAAGACGAGGAGGCGCCCCAGTGACCCTTCTGCTCCTCCTCACCCTCGCCGTGGCCCGCGCCGAGGAGAACTGCGTCAACGAGCCCTACCAGGACCTCAACTGCAACACGGTGGTCGTCGACGACGAGCTTCCCGTCGATCTCACCGACGAGGAGTGCCTCCTCAACATCGACGCGACCACGGGGGAGCCGTTCCCCAACGCCGACTGGTACTGGGACTACACCTCGTTCGGGTGCCTCTACCCGGTGAACGACTTCGACGCCGACGGCGACGGCCTCTCCGAGGGCACGCTCCAGGTGCCGGAGGGCTCCGAGTACCCCGACATCCTGGCCGTGTTCTCGTGCGACAACTGCCCGGACATCAGCAACCCGACGCAGGACGACGTCGATTGCGACGACGTGGGCGACCTCTGCGACAACTGCCTCGACGTGGCGAACCACGACCAGGCCAACGGCGACTTCGACGACCTCGGCGATCTCTGCGACAACTGCCCGTCGGACACCAACCCCGATCAGGCCGACGACGACCTCGACAACGCCGGCGACGCCTGCGACAACTGCCCCGACTTGAACAATCCGAGTCAGGCCGACGCCGACGCCGACCTCATCGGGGACGCCTGCGACAACTGCCCCCCCATCGTAAACGGCGACCAGGCCGACGAAGACGACGACGGCATCGGCGACGCCTGCGACAACTGCGACGGCCTGTACAACAACACGCAGTCCGACGCCGACTTCGACGGCTTCGGCGACATCTGCGACAACTGCCCCGACGCGTTCAACCTCGACCAGCTCGACACCGACGAGGACGGCTTCGGCGACGCCTGCGATTCGTGCCCGCTCACGGCGGACGACGACGGTGGCGCCGACGACGACCGCGACGGCCTCGGCAACGCGTGCGACGTGTGCCCGGCCGACCCCGACCCCGGCCAGGAAGACGACGACCGCGACGGCGTCGGCGACGCGTGCGACAATTGCCCGGAGCTCCTCAACGAGGATCAGCTCGACGCCGACCTCGACGAGCTCGGCGACGCCTGCGACAACTGCCCCGAGGTCTACAACCCCGACCAGGCCGACGAGGTAGACGGCGACGGGGTCGGCGACGTGTGCGACGGCGCGCGGCTCCGGGGCGGCGGCAGCCGGTGCGACACCTCCGGCGGCACGTTCGGGGTGGGCCTCCTCGTCGCTGGCGCGCTCGCGTTGCGACGCCGGCGTCGGTAGGTGCGCAGGCGGCTCCTCGCGGCGGCGCTCGGCCTCACCGTGGCGCTCGCGGGCGTCGGGGTCGCCGAGCAGCGTGTCCGCGCGACCGAGCTCGGCTCGATGCGCGTGTGGTTCGACCCGCCGGGCATCAAGTACGTCCTCGCTCCGGAAGGCGAGCCCGACGGCCGCGGGTGGAGCCCCGACGTGCCGCCCGAGCAGAAGGACGACCGCCCCCGCGTGGTGTGCCTCGGCGACAGCGTCACCTACGGCGTGAACGTGGGCCCGCGCGAAACCTGGTGCGCCGGCCTCCGCCGGGCCATCCCCAACCTCGAGACCGTGAACCTCGGCATGAACGGGTGGGACGCCGAGCAGGTGGCCACCCTCCTCGAGACGCACGTGGCGGCCTGGGAGCCCGAGCTCGTGGTGTGGGGCACGTACGTCAACGACGTGTTCCCGACCTACCTGCTCTACGGACAAATCACCGGCGACCCCGTCTTCGTGGGCACCGACGTGCCCAAACAGGCGCGTTTGTTGCCCGAAACACTCGCGCTCTTCCTCGTGCGCAACAGCGCGCTGTTTCGCCGTACCCAGGGCGCCGCCTACGCCCGGAGCGAGCGCACCGCCGGCCCGAGCAGCCCGCGCCCCGGCTGGTACGAGGCGCAGGTGGGCCGCGTCGCCGCGTGGTCGACGGAGACGAACACGCCGGTCGTGTACCTCGCCATCCCGCCGCACGTGATGGCGAACATGGCCACGTGTCCGGACCAATTCCCGGTTCCCGGCCTCTGCGACGCGAGCGCGGCGCAGTACCAGGGCGTGCTCGACGCGCTCACGACGCGCGGCGTGCCCTTCGTCGACGCGCTCCCGGCCTTCCGGGCGAGCGGCCAGCCCCATTTCCACCCGCCCGGCCGCCAGGACCCCGACCACCCGAACGCCGCTGGCCACGCCATCCTCACCGCCGCCGTTGCCCCCGCCGTGCGCGCGGCCCTCGGGCTCCCCGCGGCGGACACCGCGAACGCCGTGACGGACACGACGTCCGGCGCCTCCGCCTCGGCCGAGTCCCCTCCCCTCCCCGGCGCCCCGCCCGGCGCGCCTCCCCTCCCCGGCGCCCCGCTCCCCGACGGCATGCGCGGCGGCCCCGACGGCATGCGCGGCGGCCCCGACGGCACGCGCGACCGGCCGACTCCCCGCCACCCC
>CAXNIN010000321.1:0-5025 GCA_964202365.1 Myxococcota bacterium
GGTTCAACGACGTGTACTACAACTATTCGCCGGACGGCGGACAGGCGTGGAGCACGGAGGATCTCCGGGTGAACTCGAACGCGCCGGGCACTGCGTTCGCGATCGACCTCTCGCTGGCCGTCGTCGGGGAATCGTTCGTCGCGGTGTGGGCGGACGGCCGGTTCGGCACGAGCGACATCTTCTCGGCGAGCCGCGAGCTCGGCAGCGACAGCGTCTACGTTCCTCCCGAACCGGAGCCGGAAGAGTAGGGGGTGGGCGCGCTCCTCCTCCTCGCGCTCCTGCCGCAGCTCGGATGCGCCGACCGTGGGCCGCCGGACGCCAGGCCGTCCATCCGCGAGCGCCTGGTCGTGACCCCGGGCAGCCCGGTGCCCGAGTGGCCGCGCGTGGAAGAGCGGCTCCTCCTCGGGCAGCTCCCGGCGGCCTGCGCGGGCGCGCGGGCGCGGCTCGTTGCGGCGGAGGCCCCGGGCGACGAAGGGGATTGGCGCCTGCTCCTCCTGGCGTCCGCGCGGCTCGGTGCGCGTCCGGTGGACACCGGCGGCTGCATCCCGCCGGAAGACGGCGACGCGCTGGTGGCGAGCTTCCCCTCGGAGAGCCCGGGGTGGCGGGGGGCGCGCGCGGAGTGGCTGGCGGCGCGGGGCCGGTTCGCCGACGCCGAGGCCCTCCTGGCCGCGCCCGGGGCGGACGCCGCGCGGCTTCGGGTGGCCGTCGCCCGCGGAGACGGCGACGCCGCGCGCACCGCCGCCGAAGGCGCGCTGCTCGAAGCCGCCGGTGACGTGCTCGCGTGCCGCATCCTCGCGCTCTCGGCGCTCGAAGAGGGGGACGCCGCCTGGGCCGTGGAGGTGACCGGGTGCGGGGGGCTCGGGGACCGCGCGCCGGAGCTCGTCCGCATCCGCGCCGACGCGCTCGACCGCGCGGGAGACCACGCCGCCGCCGAGGCGCTCTACGGCGCCGGTGGTCAGGATGTGCGCCGCGCCGCGCTCCTGTACCAGGAGGGCCCCACGCCGGAGCGCCTCGCAGACGCGGCCCGGCTCCTCGCGCCGGCGCCCGATCTCCCTCCCGACGCGGCCCTCCATGGGGTCTGGCTCGCGCTCACCACGGGGCAGGCGCCGTCGCTCGCCGGCCTCGACGAGAGCATCCCGTCCCTGGTGGCGCGCGCGCTCGTGCGGGGCAGCGCGGAGGACATCGCCGCGCTGGAGCGGGCGTCGAGCGCGCCGACCTGCATCGCCCGCGCCCGCGTCGCCGCGCGGCAACGGGACGTCGCGCGCATGGAGGCGGCGCTACGCGAGGCCTTGGCTGCCTCGCCGGCCGCCGAACCCGTGCACCGCGCACGAATCGCGCTCCGGCTCGCCACCGGCGGCGACGTCGCCTCCGCGCTGGCGGACTGGGCAGCCCAGGACCCCGATCACGTCGAAGCGGTAGGGGCACGTGGCAGCCGCGATCTCCCTTGGATCGTGCTGGTGCCCGAGACATGGCGGGCGCTCGATACGAGACATCCTGACGTCCGGATGCGGGCCAATGCGCCCACGGGCGAGGATGCAGTGGGCGGGCGCCTTCGGGACGCCCGGTCGATGCCCGATCCCTCGGATCGCGCCGACGCCCTTGCCGCGGTGGCGAAGGAGCACCTGGGGCTTGACGGGCTCGTCGCGGAACGCTATCGGCTTGGGCCGTCGCCGGCCGGACTTCCGGAACGCGCGCCTTGACGTACGGGTGTGCGCCCGATAAGCGCCGCCGGTTCCGACCCTGCCCCCTTTTTCAGGGGGGCGCACCCAACGGATTTCCAATGACCGAGCATCACAGCTGGACCACCCACTCGACGAACGCCGCTGAGGTTTCCGCGGAGTGGTTCGTGGTCGACGCCGCCGGGCTGACCGTCGGCCGCCTCGCCACCCGCATCTCCAAGGTGCTCCAGGGCAAGCACAAGCCCGCGTACACCGCTCACACGGACACGGGCGACTTCGTCGTCGTCGTGAACGCGGAGAAGGTGGTGTTCTCCGGCCGCAAGCTCGATCAGAAGCAGTACCACCACTACTCCGGGTACCCGGGTGGTTTGCGCTCGACGACCGCGCGCAAGCTTCTCCAGACCCGCCCGGAGCGCGTGCTCCAGGCCGCTGTCCAGGGCATGGTCCCCGGCACGCGCCTCGGCCGCCAGATGCTCACCAAGCTCAAGGTCTACGCGGGGCCCACGCACCCGCACACGGCCCAGCAGCCCCGCCCCTTCCCCGACCACATCTGAGATCCCATGCGCACTGCACCTGTCCAGTACTACGCCACCGGCCGCCGCAAGACCGCAGCCGTCCGGGTGTTCCTCCGCCCGGGCAACGGGGCCATCTCGGTCAACGCCCGTGACCTCGACACGTACTTCGAGCGTCCGACGCACCGCATGTTGGTGCGCCAGGCGCTCCAGCTCGTGGGCGCGGCCGACCGGTACGACCTCTTCGTGACCGCCGCCGGCGGCGGGAAGACGGGTCAGGCCGAGGCGATCCGCATGGGCATCGCCCGCGCGCTCTGCGCGGCGAACCCCTCCGATCGCACCGAGCTCAAGCACGCTGGCTTCCTCCGCCGCGACCAGCGCATGGTCGAGCGCAAGAAGTACGGCCGCCCCGGCGCCCGCAAGCGCTTCCAGTTCAGCAAGCGCTAAGCGCTCCGACATCGAGAGCCCTGCGCGCCTCCCGGCACGCGGGGCTTTCGTGCGCCTGGAGGGAGCGATGGTCCTCGCCGTGATCCCGGCCCGCATGGGCAGCACGCGCCTGCCCGGGAAGGCGCTGGCCGACCTCGGCGGCGCGCCCATGGTCGTGCGGGTGTGGGAGCGCGTCCGCCGCGCCGAGGGAATCGATCGCGTGCTCGTCGCCACCGACGACGACCGCATCGCCGCCGCCGTTCGAGCGCGTGGCGGAGAAGCCGTGATGACGGGGGTTTGCGCCTCCGGCACGGACCGCGTCGCCGAGGCCGCCCGCAACAGGGGTGCGTTCCGCGTCGTGAACGTGCAGGGCGACGAGCCCTTCGTCGAGCCGACCGACATTGCCCGAGTAGCGGCGGCCGTCTCGGAGGGGACACCGATTGCCACCGCCGCGGCGCCGCTGGTCGATGGGTGGGACGATCCCGCGCGGGTGAAGGTCGTCTGCGACGACGCCGGTCGCGCCCTGTACTTCTCGCGCCAGGCCATCCCTTCGGGCGGTCCGTACCGCCTCCACGTCGGCCTCTACGCCTTCACTGCGCAGGCCCTCGCGGCGGTCGCGGCGCTGCCGCCGGGCGTGCTCGAGCGAACGGAGCGCCTCGAGCAGCTCCGCTGGCTTGCGGCGGGGTACCGCATCAAGGTCGTGGCGATCCCGGAAGGGGCGCTCTCGGTCGACACGCCCGCCGATCTGGAGCGCGCGCGGCGCCGGTTTGCCCGCGCGGGTTGATCCGCGTTGGACGCCGAACGTTCCCCGTTGCAGACGGGAAGGGGGACGGCACGTCGCATCCGGGGTAGAAGGGGCGGTGCATCTCGCGCCGCGCCAGCACGTGCCCTGGACGTTCGCGGGAAACCTGCCTCTCCCGTCGACAGTGTTCGCCGCGCCCGCGCGCGGAGGAGCCCTCGCATGAAGACCAAGTACCTGTTCGTCACCGGCGGCGTTCTCTCGTCGCTCGGCAAGGGCCTCTCCGCCGCGGCCATCGGCGCGTTGATGGAGGCCCGCGGCTTCCGCGTCGCCAACGTCAAGATGGACCCCTACATCAACGTCGACCCCGGCACGATGTCGCCGTACCAGCACGGCGAGGTGTTCGTCACGGAAGACGGCGCCGAGACCGACCTCGACCTGGGGCACTACGAGCGCTTCGTCGCGCGGCCCACCAGCCAGAAGAACAGCTTCACCACCGGCCGCATCTATCGGAACGTGATCGAGCGCGAGCGGCGCGGGGAGTACCTCGGCCGCACCGTCCAGGTGATTCCCCACATCACCGACGAGATCAAGCGCCTCATCCACGAAGCCACGGCGGACGTCGACATCGCGATCGTCGAGATCGGCGGCACCGTCGGCGACATCGAATCGCTTCCGTTCCTCGAAGCAATTCGGCAGATGCGCGCGGACGTCGGGCCGGAGAACGTTCTCTACGTTCACGTCACGCTCGTGCCGTACATCAAGGCCGCCGGAGAGATGAAGACGAAGCCGACGCAGCACTCCGTGAAGGAGATGATGTCCATCGGCATCCAGCCCGACATCCTCGTGTGCCGCAGCGAGAAGGAGATCCCGAAGGATCTCCGCCAGAAGATCGCAAGCTTCTGCAACGTCGGCGTGCTCGATGTCATCAGCGCGCACGACGTGGAGAACATCTACCAGCTCCCGCTCGTGTTCCACGAGCAGGGCCTCGACGACCGCATCCTCCAGCGCCTCAACGCGTGGGCGATGCAGCCCCACCTCGAGCGGTGGGAGGAGTACTGCGCCCGCGCCAAGGCTCCGCGCAGCGTCGTTCGCGTGGCGGTGGTGGGCAAGTACGTGCACCTCACGGACACCTACAAGAGCCTCAATGAGGCGCTCGCGCACGGCGGAATCGCGAACGACTCCAAGGTGGAGCTCCGCTACCTCGACTCCGAGGAGATCGACGCGAGTCGCGTCGCGTCTCTGCTCGCCGGGGTGGACGCCGTCCTCATCCCGGGCGGGTTCGGCAGCCGAGGCATCGAAGGGAAGATCCTCGCGATCCGCCACGCCCGCGAGCACGGCATCCCCTTCTTCGGGATCTGCCTCGGGATGCAGCTCGCCGTGGTCGAGTACCTGCGCCATGTCGGCGGTGTACCCGACGCCCACTCCGCCGAGTTCGTGCCCCAGTCCGCGCACCCGGTCGTCCACATGATGGACGGCCAGCGCCGCATCGTCGACCTCGGCGGGACCATGCGCCTCGGCACCTACCCGTGCATGCTCGGGGAAGGCACACGCGCGCGCCAGGTGTACGGTAGCACCGAGATCCAGGAGCGGCACCGTCACCGCTACGAGGTGAACCCGGCGTACCACGCACGCCTCACCGAGGCCGGCATGGTGATTTCGGGCACCT
>CAXNIN010000322.1:0-5024 GCA_964202365.1 Myxococcota bacterium
CGACCCTCGCGACAGCGACTGGCTCGTCACCGCCACCGCGGGCGACCAGGTGGGCGCCCGCATGGCCGCAGGCGATCTCGACGGCGACGGCCACGTCGACATCCTCGTCGCGGCGCCGGGCTCGTCCACCGGCAGCCGCGGGGCCGGCCTCGTGGGCCTCTTCTACGGCGACGGCAGCCGGTGGACCGGCAGCACCGCGGTGCAGGCGGCCGACTGGTACGTCACCGGCGACGCCGACGGCGACGGCCTCGGCTGGACCACGAAGTTCGTCGGCGACGTGACGGGCGACGGCTACGTCGACCTCGTCGTCGGCGCGATGTACGCCGACCCCACGGGCAGCGAGTCCGGCCTCCTCGGGCTCGTGGCCGGCGGCGCGGGCCGCCTCGCCGGGGCGGACGCCCTCTCCGACGTCGCCGCGGCGCGGTTCTCGGGCGACGCCGCGGGCGATCGCTTCGGGTACGACGCCCAGGGCGATGTCGACCTCGACGCCGACGGCGTCGGCGACCTCCTCATCGCCGCCTATCAGGACGACACCGGCGCCGCCGACGCCGGCGCCGTGTACGCGTGGCTCGGCGGCGGCTCCTGGTCGGCCACGCTGGAGCCCGCGGACGCCGATGTCGCCATCCTCGGCGCGTCCTCCGCCGCGCGCTTCGGGCACGTGATGGCGAGTCCCGGCGACCTCGACGGCGACGGCACCGGCGACCTCCTCCTCGGCGCGCTCTTCGACAGCTCCGCCGGGCTCACGTACCAGGGCGCCGCGTCGGTCCTCCTCGCGCCGGACTACGCGCGCGTGGCCACCGACGCCGACATCCCCTGGCGGGCCTCCGGCGAGGCCGCCAGCGACCTCTTCGGCGACGCCCTCTCGGCCGGCCGCGGCGACCTCGACGGAGACGGGAAGATGGACTTCGCGGTAGGCGCTCAGGGCTACGACGGGGGCGCCAGCGGCGCCGGCCGCGTCTACGTGTGGCGGGGCCGATGAGACTGCAAGGCTGGCAAACCCCCGACCACGGCGCGCTCTTCATTGTCAGCGGCGCCTCGGGCACCGGCAAGACCACGCTGCTGCGGGCCGCGCTCGAGCGCGTGCCGGGGCTCGAGTTCTCCGTTTCCGCCACCACCCGGGCGCCGCGCGCCGGCGAGCGCGACGGCGTCGACTACCACTTCGTCACGCACGCGCGCTTCCAGGACATGCTCCAGCGCAACGAGCTGCTCGAGCACGCCGAGGTCTACGGCACGCTCTACGGCACGCCCCGCGAGCCCGTGTGGCGCGCGCTCCGCGAGGGCCGGTCCATCGTGCTCGACATCGACGTGCAGGGCGCCGGACAGGTGCGCGCCTCCTTCGACACCGACCACCGCCCCGTCACCGTGTTCATCCTGCCGCCGTCCATCGAGACCATCCGCAAACGCCTCGAAGCGCGCGGCACCGACACGCCCGAGGTCGTCGACCGCCGCATCCGCGAAGCGCACGCGCAGATCGCCCGCTGCGGCGACTACGACTATCTGGTGATGAACGACGTCCTCGATACGGCGCACGCTCAGCTCCAGGGGATCTTCCTCGCCGAGCTCTCCCGCCGGTCACGACGGAACACGTGGGTGCGCGCGCTCGTCGGGGGTAGCGGCTCTTGACAGTTCCTTCACTGGCGCGCATGGAAGTGAGTGGACCTTGATGCCCGAAGCCTCCCCATACGGCGACACGGCGCTGATCCAGGACGTGATCCAGCGCGTCTCCGAGTACGCCCCCGGCGCGGATGTCGGGCTCGTGCTCGAGGCCTACCAGTACGCGGCGCTTCGGCACAGGGGGCAGGTTCGTAAAAACGGGGAGGACTACCTCGTTCATCCGCTGGCGGTGGCCAACATCCTCGCCAGCCTGCGGATGGACGTCGAGACCATCGCCACGGGCCTCCTCCACGACACCATGGAGGACACCCTCGCCACGAAGGAAGAGATCCAGGAGCGCTTCGGCAAGCCGGTCGCGGAGATGGTCGAGGGCGTCACCAAGCTCTCGAAGCTCACCTACAAGGGCAAGCTCGAAGAGCAGGCCGAGAACTTCCGCAAGCTCGTGCTCGCGTTCGGGCGCGACCTCCGCGTCATCATCGTGAAGGTGGCCGACCGCCTCCACAACATGCGCACGCTCGAGCACCACCGCCCGGAGAAGCGCCAGACCATCGCCCGGGAAACCCTCGACATCTACGCGCCGCTCGTGCATCGGCTCGGGCTCGAGATCGTCAAGGCCGAGATGGAGGACCTCTGCTTCCGGTGGCTGCACCCCGAAGCGTGGACCTCGCTCCGCGAGCAGCTCGCCGAGGGCGAAGAAGAGCGCTCGTTCTACGTGGACGAGACCATCACGCTCCTCCGCGACACGCTCTCGCGGCACGCCATCCAGGCGGACGTCACCGGCCGCGTGAAGCACCTGTACAGCATCTGGCGCAAGATGCAGAAGTCGGGGAAGCAGCTCGCGGACATCCACGATCTGCTCGCGTTCCGCGTGATCGTGCCCGACCGCGAATCCTGCTACGTCGCGCTCGGCTTCGTGCACGCCCACTTCATCCCCGTCTCCCGGCGGATGAAGGACTACATCGCGGTGGCCAAGTCCAACGGCTACCAGTCGCTCCACACCACGATTGTCGGCCCCGACGGCCGGCAGATCGAGATCCAGATCCGCACCGCGGCCATGCACCGCGTGGCCGAATCGGGCATCGCGGCGCACTGGCGCTACAAGAACGGCCGCCTCGCCGTGACGAACGCCGAGCTCGAAGAAGTGGCGCGCCTCCGCGGCTTCATCGAGATGGCGCGCGACATCGAGGACCCCGCCGACTTCATGGAGGCCGCCCGGAGTGATCTCGGCGCGACCATCCACGTGTTCACGCCCCAACGCGACGTGATCCTGCTCCCCGAGCACGCGACCGCGCTCGACTTCGCGTACCACATCCACACCGAGGTCGGGAACCACGCCGCCGGCGCCAAGGTGAACGGCCGGATGGTGCCGCTCCGCACGCCGCTCAAGCTCGGCGACACCATCGAGATCCTCACCAAGAACGACGCGCACCCGTCTCGCGACTGGCTCGGCTGGGCGTCGAGCCACCGCGCGCTGGAGAAGATCCGCAAGAAGCTCCGCGATCTCCTCGCCGACCAGGGCGTCGCGATGGGCCGCGAGATCCTCGACGGGGCGCTCCGCAAGGTCGGGTCGAACCTCAAACGCGAGCTTCAGGAGAAGGGGGTCTCCGAGCGCGTCAAGGACGCTGGCCACAAGGACCTCGACGCCCTCGCCATCGAGATCGTCGCCGGTCGCGTGAGCCCCGCCGACGGCGCGCGTATCCTCCACCCCACCGAGCCCGAGCCCCCGGCGCCCCCGCCCACGGGCATCGCGGCGTGGTTCAACCGGGTCCGGAAGGCCAACGACAACGCCATCATCGTCAACGGCGAGAGCGACATCCTCGTCGACTACGCGCGGTGTTGCCGCCCCATGAAGGGCGAAGCCATCATCGGCTACATCACGCGCGGCCGCGGGCTCTCCGTGCACAAGGCCGAGTGTTCGATGGTGAAGGGGCTCGACGCCGACCGCGTGGTCCCCGTCGACTGGGACGGCTCCGTCAAGACGCTCCACCAGGGCCTGTTGCGCCTCATCTGCGACGACCGCCCCGGCATTCTCGCGGAGATTACGGGCACCTGCGCCTCCTCGAAGATCAACCTCTGGCGCGCCGACATGCGCACGAGCGACGACGATCGCGCCGTGTGCGAGCTGGGCATCGCCGTGCACGACGTGAACGAGCTCTCGCTCCTGATGAAGCGGCTTCGGCACCTCAAGGGTGTCGTGCAGGTCGAGCGCGCGAACTAGCGGTGTTCGGCGGGGGGCGGGCGCGGGCCTCCCGGCGGCGAGGGGGCGGTCGCGAGCCGGGACGGGCGCCGGCGTGCGTCAGAAGTAGTAGTGCACCGCGGCGTTCGGGGCGGTGCCGAACGTGCTCACGCCGGTCTCGGCGCCGAGGTCGATCGTGACGCCCCACTCGACGGAGAACCCAAGGTTCTCGAGGCCGAAGAGGAAGAACTCCGCGCCGACGGCGGGCTGGAGCCGCACGAAGCCGGAGGTGCCCGACACCGCGTAGCCGGCGCCGGCGCCCAGGTAGAGGTTGAGGTTGTCTTCCGCGACCACGCCGTAGAGCGCGCGCCCGCCCGCGAAGAACGCGGCGGGGTCCCCGTCCGTGAAGTCGAAGCCGACATCGGCCTCGAGCTGGAACGACTGGGTGGGCTTCGGCATCGGGAGGCCGTACCGGGCGGACAACGTCGTGACGCTGCCGAACTGCTGGTGGAAGCCCACGCCCAAGCGGGAGCGGAGGTCCTTCGCGTCGGCGGAGGAGACGGAGAGCAGCAGCGCGAGCAGCATGAGCGACCGGGGAGGAGCGCGGTCTAATCGGCCGTTCCCGTCGGGTCAAAACGCGGCCTCGCCGCGGTCAGCGGCGCTCGAGCAGCATCGCGGGCGCGAACGTCGCGATCCCCGGCCCGTCCACGCGCACGACGGCCCGGCGCGCGTCCGTGATGGGCGGGCGAAAGCCGAACACCCACGCGCTGGCGCGCTCGGCGCCGAGGGCATGCGCCCACCCGTCGTGGGACACCACGTCGCCGGCGGAGCGGAAGGTCAACGTCCAGTCGCCGAGGGTGAGGGCCGTGTCGCGCGCGATGGGGAAGTCGGAGGCGGTGCCTGTCCACGTGCGGTCGCCGGCCCGCACCCACGCCGGGCAGTCCGAGAGCGGCTCGATCCCGGCGGCGAAGCCCGACGCGAGCACGTAGAGCGCGGTGCCCGTCACGTGGCCCTCGGCGCGCGTGCGCACCACGATGCCGGGCCCGGTGACGAGCCGGCCGTCCACGCGGTCTTCGACGACGCCCGCGATCTGGCCGACCTCGGGCGGGCACGCCGGCGCCGCGCCGCGGGCCTGAACGCGCGCGCCGAGCCCCTCGCCGCCGATGCGGAGCTCCCAGCCGTCGGCGGCCCGCACCAGCGAGTCGCCGCTGGCGGCGACGCCGTCGTCGCCGAG
>CAXNIN010000323.1:0-5015 GCA_964202365.1 Myxococcota bacterium
CAGCGCCGTCTCACGCCGCCCGCAGACGACGCGCTCGCGCGTCGCCGGCGTGTACACCAACGACACGATGCAGGCGGTGCTCTGGGACACGCCGGGTCTCCACGAGGCGTGCACGCCGCTCAACACGTTCATGGTGCGCGAAGCGGAGCAGGTGCTCCACGACGTCGACGTCGTCTGCTGGCTCGTCGACGCCCTCCCGCTCGCGCGCAACGCCGAGAAGGGCGCGGAAGTGCTCGATCCCGGGCTCCTCTCCGTCATGGACCGCGTGAAGGGCCGGAAGCTCATCATCGCGCTGAACAAGGTCGACGCGGTCGACAAGCAGTGGCTGCTCCCGGTGATCGAGGCGCTCGGCCAGGCGGGTGCGCCGATCATCCCCATCAGCGCCTCGAAGTCCGACGGCCTCGACACGCTCACCGCGGAGTGGGCGAAGCTCCTCCCCGAGCAGGAAGCCCTCTACCCGGCCGACCACGTCACGGACGCGCTCGAGCGCCAGATCTGCGCGGAGCTCATCCGGGAGCGCGTGTTCGAGAACACCGACCAGGAGGTCCCGTACGCCACCGCCGTCGAAATTGAACAGTTCGACGAGTCCGCGCGGGAGACCGAGGGCGTGGTGAAGATCCACGCGCGGATCATCGTGGAGAAGCCGAGCCAGAAGGCCATCCTCATCGGGAAGGGCGGCACGATGATCAAGAAGATCGGCACCCAGGCGCGCGGGCAGATCGCCGATCTGCTCGACTGTCGGGTTCGGCTCGACCTCTTCGTCGTCGTAGAACGAGACTGGACGTCGAGCCCGCGGGTGCTGCGCGGCCTCGGATACGCGTAGCCGATCGGCTGGAAACGGATTAGCCGGCGCCGTGCTACCCGTCGTCGCTATCGTCGGCCGACCCAACGTCGGCAAGTCTACGCTCTTCAACCGCCTCACCGGCACCCGGAAGGCGCTCGTTCACGATCGCCCCGGGGTGACACGCGACCGCAACTACGAGACTGCCGCCTGGCAAGACCGTAGCTACCTGCTGGTCGACACCGGCGGCCTCGAGCCCGACGCGAAGCCCGCGCCCGACGTGAAGGTGAGCACCCGCCCCCACCTCGGCGGTGGCCTCGCGATTGTCACCGGGGAGACGCTGTTCGCCGCGATGCGCGCGCAGTCCCGCGCGGCGGTCGAAGAAGCCGACGTGGTGGTGCTCCTCGTCGACCGCACCGCCGGCATCACGCCCGACGACAAGCAGATCGCCGACATGGTCCGCGCGTCCGGCAAGCCGGTCGTCGTGGCGGTCAACAAGTGCGACGTCGCCAACCACGACGACGAGGCGCTCGAGTTCTGGGAGCTCGGCTTCGGCGAGCTCGTGCCGGTCTCCGCCGAGCACGGCCGCGGCATCTTCGAGCTCATGGACGCCGTCTCCGGGCACTTCCCCGCCGAGGTCGCCGAGGAAGAAGACGAGGACGAACGCGAGATCCGCATCGCGGTGCTCGGGCGCCCGAACGTCGGGAAGTCCACGCTCCTCAACAAGCTCATCGGGGAAGATCGCCACGTCGTGGACGACGCCCCCGGCACCACCGTCGACTCCACCGACTCCGTGTTCGAGTTCGAAGGCACGACGTTCCGCCTCATCGACACGGCCGGCATCCGTCGCCGCGCGCGCATCGACGACCCCCTCGAGTCCCTCATGGTCGGTGCGTCCATCCGCACGATCGAGCGCTGCCACATCGTGATGCTCGTGCTCGACGGCGCCGAAGGCGTCACCGAGCAGGACGCCCACCTCGCGGCGCTCATCGAGGAGCGCGGGCGCGGGCTCGTGGTCCTCGTCAACAAGTGGGACCGCGTCCGCGACATGGAAGACCGCAACATCCGCACGATCGAGGACGAGTTCAGCCGCAAGCTGCCCCACGTCGCGTTCGCGCCGGTGCTCTACATCTCCGCGTTCACCGGCAAGGGCACCGCCAAGGTGCTCACCGTCGCGCGGGACGTGTTCGGCGCGTTCAACCAGCGCGTCTCCACGGCGCGCCTCAACGAGTTCCTCCGCGGCGCCGTCGAGGCCTACCAGCCGCCGCAGCGGCACCACCACCCGGTGCGCCTCAACTACATGACGCAGGTGCGCGTCCGCCCGCCCACGTTCACGGTGTTCTGCAACACCCCCGACGGCATCGGCGACGGCTACGAGCGCTACCTCCAGAATCGCCTCCGCGAGCAGTTCGGCTTCTTCGGGTCACCGCTCCGCGTCCAGTACCGCCGCAAGCGCCGCCCGGGCGAGGCGAAGGAGGAGCTCGACCTCCAGCCGCACGACGAAGCGGCGCCCACGCCGCTGTTCCAGGCCTACGCCATCGACGGCGAAGCCGACGACGACGCGTACATGGACGAAGGCGACGACGAAGGCGAGGAGTAGCTACTCCTTCGCGGGCGTGAACGTCAGCGACGCAGAGTTGATGCAGTAGCGCTTCCCGGTGGGCGCCGGGCCATCGTCGAAGACGTGCCCGAGGTGCCCGCCGCAGCGCTCGCAGAGCACCTCTTCGCGCACCATCCCGTAGGCCACGTCGAGATCGACGTGCACCGCCTTCGGGTTCACGGGCCGCGTGTAGCTCGGCCACCCGGTGCCCGAGTCGAACTTGTCCGCCGACGAGAAGAGCGGCAGCGCGCAGGCGGCGCAGTCGTAGGTGCCCTTCTTCGCGTTCTTGAGGAGCTCCCCCGTGAACGGCCGCTCCGTGCCCTTCTGCCGCAGCACACGGTACTGCTCGGGGGTGAGCTGGGCCTGCCACTCCGCGTCGGTCTTCGTGACGCTGTACGTGCGGGACGGCGCGGCCGGCGCGCCGCCGATGGCGGGCGAGCAGGCGGCGAGCAGGGCGAAGAAGGCGAACAGCGCGGCGAGCGCGGTGCGAACGGTCATGGGGGCTCCTCCCCCGAACGTACGGCCGCTCTCGCCGCCCGGATCAGCCCGCGCGTGTCCCGTTGTGTCCCGCGTAGCCTCGCCCACGCTCCGGGTGGAGCTGCGCTACCGGCCGCGCCCGCGTTCGGTCGGCGCGGCCGCGGGGGTCGGCGGGGCGCCTTCCGCCACCTCCGCCACGGGGCCGTTCGGTCCTGCCGGCTTCGGCTTCATCGGCTGCCGCTCCGACGCCGCGCGCTTCCCAGCGCCGACGACCCGGCCGGCCCGGGGCCCGTCGGCCGGCCCCTTCGGGCCCTTCACCTCGCCCTTCGCCGGTCCTTTCGCGCGCGGCTCGCCCGGTGCACGTGCAGTACCCGGCGCGGACCGAGCCGGGGCTTCGCCGAGCCTCCCGCCGGCCGCCCCCGCGACGCGCGGTCCGCCGCCCCCCCACGGCATCCGCGGGGCCACGCCCACGCTGCCGCCGGCGGCGCCGAGGATGCCGGCCGTGTCGCCGACGCCGGCCTGCCGGGTGCGAATCACGATGGTGTCGCGGCCGGCCTCCCCGCTGCGCCGTGGCCGTCCCAGCAGGCTCGCCGCCAGGCGCTTGACCTGCATCAGGTTCCCGAGCGGCGCGTCCCAGGTCATCGCTTCGTCGAGGCGCACCCGCAGCAGGCACAGCCGTGGGTCGTCCGCGCCGTTGGGGAACCAGGCTTCTAGCGTCGGATCCCACAGGGTGCGGAGCTTCTCCCGGTCCTGCACCACCGTCGCGCGGCCGGTCGCCGAGAGCCAGCGCCCCCGCACCGGCCGCACCCATGCGAGGTTCACGTGCCACTCGCGGCGCACGGCGTGCACCTTCGCCGAGCCCTCGTCGGCGACGAGCCACGCCTCGCCTTCGTCCGTGATCTCCTGCACCACCATCGGGCGGCTCCGGAGAGCACCCGTCTCGTCCGCGGTCGTGAACATCGCGACGCGTGTGCCGCCGAGTAAGGCGCGGAGACGGTCTACGCCCTCGCGGTACACGTGCTCGCCCTCTCCGCCAAAACCGCGGTACTGGTCCTCTTCCATGTCGAGCCCTCCCCGGAGTGGTTGGGCACCGGTCGGCGGCCGGCAAGCGGGGGAGGGGGCCGGTGCCGGCGCGCCGGTCGCTGCGCCTCCGCGTTAGGTGTGACCATGGCCGTCCGCATCCTCGATGAGCACCTGATCAACAAGATCGCGGCGGGCGAGGTCGTCGAGCGCCCGGCCTCGGTGGTCAAGGAGCTCGTCGAGAACGCCCTCGACGCGGGGGCCACCGCCCTCGGCGTTCACCTCCGCGCCGGTGGGCGGAACCTCATCCGCATCGTCGACGACGGCAGCGGCATGAACCGCACCGACGCGCTGCTCTCCCTCGAACGGCACGCGACGAGCAAAATCCTGTGTGAGGACGACCTCTTTTCGGTCGGCACCCTCGGCTTTCGCGGAGAAGCCGTGCCGAGCATCGCGAGCGTCTCCAAGTTCGAGATCCTCACCCGTACGCGCGACGCCGAGGTCGGCACCAAGATTCGCGTCGAAGGCGGGAAGTTGATGGACGTGTCGCCGGCGGGCGCGGCCCCGGGCACCGAGGTGTCCGTCGCGTCGCTCTTCTTCAACGTGCCGGCCCGCCGCAAGTTTCTCCGCAGCGTGGAGACCGAGCTCGGCCACTGCCTCGAAGCCGTCACGCGGGAAGCGCTCATCCGCCCCAATGTCGACGTCGAGGTCACCCACGACGACCGCACCGTGCTGCGCTGCGCCCCCGCCGCGAGCCGCGCACGCCGCGCCGCCGACCTCCTCGGCGCCCACGGCGAGGCGCTCGTGCCCGTCAACTTCTCGCGGGGAAACCTCGAAGTCGAGGCGCTCCTCTCCCCGGTGGGCGTCCACCGCGCATCCGCCCAGGGGAGCGCCTGGTTGTACGTCAACGGGCGGTTCGTGCGCGACATGGTGGTCCGCCGCGCGGTCAACGCCGCCTACGCCGGTATCGTCCCAAAGGACAGGTACCCCCTCGTCATCGTCGAGATCCGCATCCCCCCCGAGGACGTCGACGTCAACGTCCACCCGGCAAAAACCGAGGTGCGTTTCGTAAACGCCTACGCGCTGCAAAACGCCGTCACCGAGGGCCTCCGCGCCGCGCTTCAGGAGCACGGCATC
>CAXNIN010000324.1:0-4979 GCA_964202365.1 Myxococcota bacterium
TGGTGAACGGCCCCAGGATGCGGTGGTACGCGGGCCGCCCGATCCACGGCGTGGGCGGCGCGCGCGTCGGCACCTTCTGCGTCGGCGACCGCCGCCCCCGCCGGCTCGGCCCCGACCAGAAGCGCCTCCTCACCGACCTCGCCGCCCTCGTCGAGACCGAACTCCACCTCGTGCGGCTGAGCGAGCTTCAACACGCGCTCGCCGACGCCCGCGCCCGCGCCGAGGAAGCGTCCCGGTCCAAGAGCGCGTTTCTCGCCTTCGTGAGCCACGAGATCCGGAACCCGATCACGTCGCTCGTCGCCGCCGCCGATCTGCTCGAGCGCACCCGGCTCGATCCCATGCAGGCGCGCTACGTCGCGATGCACCGGCGCGGAGCGGACGCCCTGCTCGAGCTCGTCGACAACCTGCTCGACCTCGGCCGCATGGAGTCCGGAGAGCTCACCGCCGACGTGCGCCCGTTCGACCTCCGCGAGCTCGTGACCACGCTCGTCGCAACGAACGAGGCGCGCGCGCTCGCGAGCGGCATCGCGCTCCGCACCGTTGTCGACCCCGCGCTTGAGCGACACCGCCACGGCGACGCCCAGCGCGTGCGGCACATCGTCGGAAACCTGCTCGGCAACGCGCTCAAGTTCACGCGGAAGGGCTCCGTCACCCTCACGCTCGAGCCCGCCGACGAAGGCTGGGTGCGGTTCTCCGTGCGCGACACGGGGCCGGGCATCCCCGCCGAGCGCCTCACCGCCGTGTTCGAGGGCTACTCCCAGGCCGACCCCTCGGGACGCCGGCAGTTCGGCGGCTCGGGCCTCGGGCTGGCCATCGCCAAGGGGCTCACCGAAAGCCTGGGCGGCGTGATGGAAGCCGCGAGCGTGGTGGGCCAGGGCTCGACGTTCGGGTGTCGCCTGCCCCTGCCCACGGCCCCGCCCGGCTGAAGCGAGCCACGCCGCTAGGGCCTGCCGTGTGGCGAGGGCTCGGTGGTGATGCGGTGCGCGTCGTGATCGGGGCCGCGCACCTGGTGCGGCGGCGGCGCCTCGGGGACAGCGCCGGGCGGCGCGATCGGCGGTCCGGCCGAGCCCTCGCGGGTGGTGGTGGTGACCCCCACGATCACGGCCGTGACGGAAACGCGCGGCGCTCCCAGGCTGCCCGCGAAGGGCGCGCTGGCGGCGTCGTCCGCCGCGAGGGGCGCCGGCCCCACCACGGGCGTGTACGCGCTCCGCGGCTGGTAGGGCACGCCGTCCCCGCCGCACCCGAGCCCCACGAGCAACGCGAGCACCATGGCGCCTCCTTCCCCGGAGGTAGGCACATCCCGTGCGGCGCCGAGCGCAGGCGCGGCTACTCCGCCGCCCAGGCCTCGCCGAAGACGATGGCGTAGAGCGCCCGGTAGGTGTCGGAGAGGTCTCCGAGGTCGCGGCGGAACACGTCCTTGTCGAGGTGGCGGCCGGTGCCGCGCTCCCAGAGGCGCGAGCCGTCGGGCGTGATCTCGTCCGCGAGGAGGATGGCGCCCCCGGCGCGGCCGAACTCGAGCTTGAAGTCCACCAGGTCGATGTTCCGCTCGGCCCAGAAGGCGAGGAGCACGTCGTTCACCTGGAGCGCCCGCTCGCGCATGCACGCGAGCTCCCAGGCGGAAGCCCAGCCCATGGCGACCGCGGCGTCCTCGTTGATCTGGGGGTCGTTGAGGGCGTCGGATTTGTAGAAGAGCTCGACGACCGGCCGCGGCAGGCGAAGTCCCTCCGTGAGGCCGAGCTTCTTGGCGAACCCGCCGGCCACCACGTTGCGCACCACGACTTCTACGGGGACAATCTCGACCTTGCGAAAGAGCTGGTCGCGTGGGCCGAGCACGGCCTCGAACGCGGTGGGCACGCCGGCGGCGCCGACGAGCGCGAGGAGGTGCGCGCTGATCCGGCTGTTGATCGGGCCCTTCTCCGCGATCGACGCCTTCTTGACGCCGTTGAAGGCGGTGGCGTCGTCCTTGAAGCGGATGACCACCCGCTCGGGGTCGACCGTGCCGTACACCTGCTTGGCCTTGCCTTCGTACAGGAGCTGAGTCGGGGCGAGCGTCACGGTTCTTCCGGGAAGCCGGCGAGATTAACCGAGCGGAGGCCCCCCGGCGCGCGATTCTCGCTGCCGGCGGCGCCCTACACGCGCGGGTGCAGCGCTTCGAGCGCGACGCCGATGCGCGCGGAGGCGTCCCCGATGGCCTCCCACGGGTTCGCGAAGCTCACCCGGATGAGCCCGCGCACGCCGGCCACCTCGATGGGGGTGACGAGCACGTTGGCTTCGGAGAGCAGGTAGTCGGCGAGGTCTCCGGCGGTCTCCACCACCCACCCGACGGCGGTGGTCGCGCCCATCCAGGCCGAGCAGTCGAGCAGCGCGTAGGTCGTGGCGGCCACCGGCCACGGGCGCACGCCGGGGACCGGCGCGAGTTGGTCGAACAGGTAGTCGCGCGCGGCCTCCAACTCCTCGACAAGACCAAGGTCGTAGGGCATCTGGAGCGCGGAGAGCGCGATGCGCTGCAGCACGCGGCCGGGGGGCCCCGTGCCGTACTCCTGCGCGGTGGTCGCCGCTTCGATGATGTCGCGCGGCCCGCACGCCCAGCCCACGCGCACACCGCCGGTGCCGCGGAACGCGCGGGTCACGCCGTCGATGAGGACGAGCCAGTCGCGAACGGCGGGGGTGCCCTGGAAGAACGGGAGCCGGGCGCCGTCGTACACGAGGCGGCCGTACAGGCGGTCGATGATACAGAAGACGTGGTGTGCCGCGCACATCTCGACGATGGCGTGGATCTCCTCGGCGTCGTACACCTGGGCGGTGGTGTTGACCGGGCTCGCGAGCACGAGCGCGCGCACCCCCCGCACGAGCTCGAGGTGCGTGCGAACGTCCGCCGCGGTCAGCTTGAGGCGGCGGGCCTCCGGCGGGCCGCTCGGCTGGCACGGGAGCGGCGTGGCCCCGGACACCGCCACGGGCTGATGGAACACGGGCCAGGCCGCGCCGTCCACGAGGACGACGTCGCCGGGCCCGGTGACGACCGCCAGCACGGCGGCGAGCGCCGCGCGGCTCCCGGGCGACACCAGCACGTCGTCCGCGGTGCGGAGGTGGCGCATCTCGAGCCAGTCCACGACGGCGTCCCGCAGCGGAGGGAGCCCGGGGCCGCCGAGGTACGTGAAGTACCCGCCCTGCCAGGACTCCGTCGCCACCTGCCGAAGCTCGCGGCTCAGCTCCCCGGGGAGATGCCCCGCGGCGAGGTTGACGATCGGCCTGCCCCCGCGCTGCAGCACGTCTGCAGTCCGCGCCAGCTCGGCCGAGACCGAAGGTCGGATGCGGTAGAAGCGCGGCGTCAGGCGGGGCGGTGTTGACATGCAAAAACATCATGCCAGAAGTGCGGTCCTTCCGGGATTCCGGCCCACGTCTCCCGCGGGGCGCCCGGTCGGCGGGGGCCGCGCTACACTCGTGGGGATGCTTTCGCCGCTCCTCCTCTTTCTCGTGATCGGATGCACGGTCGACTCCACCTCGGGCGTCGCGCCCCTGGTGGAAGGCCCCGGCTTCTTCGACCGCCCTTTCCCGAGCGACGCGCGGCGCGTGGACGGCCATCCCGACGTGTCCGGCTTCCCCGGCGAGGGCGGGTTCCCCATCGTCGACGCCTACCTCGCGGCCGCCGCCGACATCGACGGTTTCGGCAACAATGCACCGCTTTACGTGCGCTTTTCGGCGCCCATCGACGCGACGGTCCTCCCCTCCCCCGAAGCCTCGCTCGGCCTCGACTCTCCGGTGATGCTCGTCGACGTCGACAGAAACAGCCCCTACCGCGGCGAACGTGTCCCGCTCGTGTTCGAGTGGACCGAGGGCGAGACCACGTTCCAACCGGGCAATCTCCTCGCCGCGGCGCCCGTCTTCGGCTTCCCGCTACGGCCCGCCACCACGTACGCCCTGGTCCTGCGCCCGCCCCTCGCGGCGCCCGTCGGCCAGGCGTGGGGCACCGACGTCCCCGACGATCGCGCCCCCGTGCAGGAAACGCTCCTCGGGCTCGGCATCGACCCCGAGACCGTCGCGCTCGCGGTGCCCTTCACCACCCAGAACCCCGTCCGGGAGACCGCCCGCATCGCCCGCGCCATTCGCGAGGAGATCGGCGTTCCCCCTCTCGATCAAACGCTCACCCTCGTGGAGGAACGCGGCCCGTACACCCTCTACGTAGGCGAGGTGGCCGTGCCCGTGTGGCAACATGGCGAGCGCCCGTACCGCAACGAGGGGGGATCGTTCGTGTTCGCCGAGGATGGAAGCCCGACGATCGCGTACTGGGAGCGGGTGCGCTTCGGATTGACGGTGCCGACGTTCCAGGACATGCCCGAACACGGGTGGCCCGTGGTGCTCTACAGCCACGGCACCGGCGGCGACTACCTCTCCTTCTGCGGCAGCGGAGACAACCAGGAAGAAGGCACGGTCCTCGGTAGGGAGGGCATCGCCGTCATCGGCATCTCCCAGCCGCTCCACGCCGACCGCGCCCCGCCGGGCACGAACCCCGATCTGGACAGCTTCAACTTCTACAATCCCGATGCCGGCCGCACGAACTTCCGCCAGGGCGCGCTCGATCAGGTGTACCTCGCCGAGGTGCTCACCCGCGCCACCGCCAGCTTCCGAGCGGGGGGCGAGACCATCCGGCTCGATCCCGCGCGCGTCGCCTACTTCGGCCACTCGCAGGGCGGGCTCGTCGGCGCGCTCGCCGCGCCCTTCTTCGGCGGGGACCTCCGCGCCGCCGGCTTCTCCGGCACCGGCGGCGGCCTCGCGATGACCGTGGTCCTCCGCAAGGATCCCCTCGACATCGCGCAGGTGCTGAGCGCCGCGCTCGGGTTCGACGAGGGTGAAACACTCACGACGTTCCACCCGGTCGTGGGCCTCGTCCAGATGTTGTCCGAGGCCACGGACCCGCTCAACTACGCGCCGTACTGGTTCGCCGAGGAGCCCACGTGGGACGCCGCCCCGCTCCCCGTCGT
>CAXNIN010000325.1:0-4951 GCA_964202365.1 Myxococcota bacterium
CGTGCTCGTCGCCACCGGCCTCACCCGCTCGTTCCGCACCTTCGACCGGAGCCGCGGGCTCCTCGGCGCCCTGCGCGACCTCGTGCGGATCGACCACCGCACGCACGTCGCCGTCGCGGGCATCGACTTTCGCGTCGACGCCGGCGAGACCGTCGCCCTCATCGGGCCCAACGGCGCCGGGAAGAGCACCACCGTCAAGATGTTGACCGGCATCCTCCAGCCTACGGCCGGCACAATCCGCGCGAACGGGCTCGACCCGTGGGCCGATCGCCCGCGCCACGTTCGGCAGCTCGGCGTGGTGTTCGGGCAGCGCACGCAGCTCTGGTGGGATCTCGCCGTCATCGAGGCGTTCGACCTGCTCGCGGCCATGTTCGACGTGCCCGACGCCGACTACCGGCGCCGCCTCGCCCACTTCGACGAGGTCCTCGGCATCGGCCCGCTCCTGCGCACGCCGGTCCGCCAGCTCTCGCTCGGCGAACGGATGCGCTGCGAGCTCGCCGGCGCCCTGCTGCACGCGCCCCGGTACCTCCTGCTCGACGAGCCCACGATCGGGCTCGATGTGGCGGTGAAGCTCCGACTGAGGGCGTTCCTCGGCGAACTTCGCGACAAGGGCGACACCACGCTCCTGCTCACCACGCACGATCTCGCCGACGTCACCGCGCTCTGCCCGCGCGTGTTGCTGCTCGCCGAAGGCAAGCTCCTCCACGACGGCCCGCTCGACGCCCTCACGGCGCGCCTCGGCGGCATGCGGTCGCTCGTGGTGCAGCTCCGCGACGCCATCGGCGACGACGACCTCGCCGCCCTCGCCCGCGGCCTCCCCGCTCCACGCCGAGAATCCGCCGACACCCTCCGCTTTCCCCTCCCCCCGGGCACCGCCGCGCCCGACGTGGTGCGCGTGCTCCTCGAGCGCGCCGACGTGGCGGATCTGCGCCTCGAAGACCCTCCCCTCGAGGCGTTGGTGGCCGGCTTCTACGAGCGGGACCCTCGGGCCTCGGCGTGAGGGCCGCGCTCGCCGCCGCGCGTATCGGCTTCACGCACGTGTTCGCGTTCCGCGCGGAAGTGCTGATCCAGCTCGTGTCCATCAGCATCGTGGCGGCGCTCAACGGCTCGTTGTGGACCGTCGCGACAGAGAACCGCACGTCCATCGGGGGCGTCCCCGCCGCGGAGATGCGCGCCTACGTGCTCGTAGCGTGGGTGGCCGTCTCCTTCGCCGCCACCCGCGTGAACGAAGACATCGGGCGCCGCTTTCGCGAGGGGCACATCGCGGGGGACTTGCTCCGCCCGATGTCGATTCAGGCATTCTGGTACGCGCGCGATCTCGGCCGCGCGTTCGGGACGCTCCTCGTGCAGAGCATCCCGTTGTTCCTCGGGATGTTGCTCCTCACCGACCTCCCCCTCCCCTCCCGACCCGAAACGTGGGCGCTCACGCTCGTGTCGCTCGTGCTCGGCCACGCCACCAACTTCGGGCTCTCGTTCCTCGTGGGCACGGCCGCGCTCCCGATGCAGAACATCTCCGGGTTGACCCACCTGAAAGGCACGTTGGTGTCGGTCTTCTCGGGCGCGCTCATCCCGATTGAGCTCTTCGGCCCGACGCTCCGGCCCATCGTGTACGCCCTCCCGTTCCGCGCGTTGGCGCACACGCCGGCGTCGATCTTCCTGGAGAGAACCTCCGATATCCTCCCGCTGCTCGGGTTCCAGGCGGCCTGGGCGCTCGCGCTCTGGGGGCTCGGCGTGCTCGCGTGGCGCGCGGCGGCGCGAACGATCACGGTGCAGGGCGGATGAACCGGCGCGTCTACACCCGGTGGCTCGCGCAGCGCCTCAAGGTACGGCTGGCGTACCGCGCCGACTTCTTCGTGACGGTGCTCGGCGACGCCCTGCTCGCCGCGGTCGGTCTCGTGTTCCTCCGCACGCTCTTCACCCACGTCGACGCGCTCGGAACCTACACCGCGGCCGAGGTCCTCTTCTGCTGGGGATTCGCGGAGACCGCGGTCGGCATCTTCTTCGTCTTCTTCAGCGGTCTCTGGTCCTTGAACCAACGCTACATCGTGGGCGGCGAGCTCGACCGTGTATTGCTGCGTCCCGCCGATCCGTACCTCCAGGTGCTCGTCGACAACGTGTCGTGGGAAGACGTGCCCATCGCGCTCCTCGGCGCCGCGGTGATGGCGGTCGCGGCCCCCGGCCTCGGCGACATCCCCGCGTGGCGGTGGCTCGCGCTGCCGGTGCTCCTCGTTGGCGCCGCCGGGGTGCTCGGCGGCATCCTCACCGCCGTCTCTTCCGCCGGGTTCCACCTGCATCATCGCGGAACCGCCGTTGGGCTCGTCTTCCAGCTCTCCACCTTCACGCGGTACCCGATCGACCTGTTCGCCGCGCCGCTGCGCCTGCTCCTCACCTTCGCGCTCCCGCTCGGCTTCGCGGGCTTCTACCCCGCGAGCTTCCTCATGAACCGTCCGGAGTGGCAGGTGTACGCGCTGCTCCAGCCGTTCGTGGGCGCGGCCGCCATGGCCATCGGGTACGGCGCGTTTCGATTCGGGTTGCGACGGTACGCGTCTTCGGGCACGTAGATGCTTCGCTTTTTGGGACGGGAGGCCCGCCCCCCGTAACGCCCCCGGTGTTCGGCCCGCGGCGGCCCTACCGCAGCCACACGGCCCCGACCGCCATCGCAACCGCGACGACAATCGCGGGGTGTACGTTCGCGACGAGCGCGAGGAACGCCGCGGCCGCCACGAGCCCGCCGCCCGCGCCCCGCACGCCGTCCGGCGCGAGGCTCCAGGCGGTGTACGCCAACAATCCGACGACGGCGGGCCGCACGCCGGCCATGGCGCCGGCCACCCCGGGGTTGCCGCGAAAACGCAGGTACACCGCGGCCAGTCCGAGCATCATCCCGATGCCCGGCAGCATCAGCGCGGCGAGCGCGACGAGGCAGCCGGGCCACCCGCCCGCCTGCATCCCGACGTGTGCGGCGAGCTTCACCGCGATGGGCCCGGGAAGCGCGTTGCCGAACGCGAGCGCGTCGAGAAGCTCGGCGTCGGTGAGCCACTTGTAGCGGTCCACGCACTCGTGCCGAATGAGCGGAATCACCGACGGTCCGCCGCCGAAGCCGAACAGCCCGATGCGGAGCCAGGCCGCGCCCAGGTCAACCCAAACGGCCAACTACTCGCCGCGATCGAGGGAGAGCACGGGCCGCCCGAGGAGGCGGTTCACGGCGGTGCCGGCCATCATCATGCCGAACATCGCGGGCACCCACGGGACCGTTCCCTGCACCACGTTGCGCTTGTCGCAGGTGTGATGATCGTTGTCGCCGCTCGGGCAGATGCAGTGGAACGCCTCCGCGACCGCGGCGTCGAGCTCGTTGGGCTCCTCGTCGGTCCAGACGGCCTCGATGCCCTCGGTCACGCCGCGCGCGCGGAGCTCCTTGCGGAGCACCTTGGCGAAGGGGTCCTTCTGGGTGCGGGAGATGTCGGTGACCCGGATGCGCGAGGGATCCGTGCGGCTGCCCGCCCCCATGGCGGCAATCACGGGCTGGCCCCGTTTCACGCACTGCTCGAGGAGGTGGATCTTGGCGGTGACGTTGTCGATGGCGTCGAGTACGTAGTCGTACCCCGGCGCGAGCAGGCGCTCGGCGTTCTCCGCCTCGAAGAACGTCTGTTCCGGAACGATCGTCGCCTTCGGGTTGATGCTCCTGCACCGCTCCGTCATGATGCCCACCTTGGCGGCGCCAATGGTGCGGCGCGTAGCGTGAAGCTGACGGTTGAGGTTGGTGAGGCAGACCTGATCGAAGTCGACGAGCGTGAGGTGGCCCACGCCGGCGCGCACGAGCGCCTCCGCGGCGTAGCTGCCCACGCCGCCGAGGCCCACGACCATCATGCGGGCGGCGCCGAGGCGCTCCCACGCGGGGGTGCCCAGGAGGAGCTCGGTGCGCTGGAACGGGTGCATCGCCGCGCTCTAACCGGCCGCGGGCCCGCGGAGCGCGCCCGAAGAGCCCAACGCCGCCTACTCGACGTTCGCCGCCCACTCACCGGCGATGCGCACGGAGTTGCCGCCGTCGCGGAACACGTTGTCGAAGGTGGCGGAGAGCGCCCCGCCCGCCGAGCCGCTGCCCGTGAACGGCGTGCGCTGCTCGGTGCCGTCGGCGTCCACGATGAGGTCGCCGGTGACGTTGCCACCGCGCACGTTGCCTTCGAGGGTGAACACGAGGGGGTCTTCCACGCCGAGGTCGTCGAACACCAGGCACTGGCCGCCGCCCGTGAGCGTGCCGGAGTCGAGCGTGAAGCGGATCGGCGCGTTGCACACGTCGTCAAAGTCGCCGAAGTCCTCGGTGGAGAGAACGACGTCGGCGGTGAGCGTGCCGGCGTAGACGTAGAGGGTTTGGACCGGCTCGGCCACCGTGATGTCCACGGACTCGGTGTAGGTCTCGCCGGCGACGGTCACCTCGACCGTGAGCGTGTGCGCGCCGGACGGCAGCCCGACGGCCTCGGTCTCCTTGCCGTTGGCCGACCAGTCGCCGCTCGACCACGTGGCGGAGTCGATCGCGACGGGGTTTCCGTCGCGGCGGGCTTCCACGTGCAGCGGGATGGCGTCCTCGGCGGCGTACTCGGCGCCGGCCTCGGGCGCGAGCAGCGAGAGCGTGACAGCCTTCGCCGAGGGGTTCTTGTCGTCGTCGTCGCCGACGGACGTGGAGGCGCCGGTGCAGGCGGAGAGGAGCAGCGGGAGGAGCAGCAGAGCGCGCATGGGTGACCTCGACGGCGCAAAGGGTAGCACCATCGTGGCGGCGGCGTCGCCTACCCGAGCGCGGCGAGCAACGCCGCGAGGGCACGGCCCACGCGAGGGTTCCCGAGGTGCTCCGCGGGGAGCACGCCGAGGTCGACCACCGCCACCGGCGCGAAGCCGGAGGCGGTGCGGGCGGGCTCGGGGAGGCGCTGCGCGCCGGCGTCGGGCGGCGTCCGCAACGTGA
>CAXNIN010000326.1:0-4949 GCA_964202365.1 Myxococcota bacterium
CCCCGCCCCTCGCGGCGGCCGCCGCGCCCGCGGTCACCGCCGCGGCCGCCAAAGCCCACGCGCCCGCGGCCGCCCGCGGCGAGGCCAAGAAGACGAACCTCGTGCCGATCGTCATCGGCGCCGTGGTCGGGCTCGGGCTTCTGATCGCACTGGTGGCTCTGCTCGGGGGCTTTGCACTCCGTGGCTGATTTCCTCTCGGGTGGCGGCGGGTGGACCCTCGACCCGTCGGCGCGGCACGCCATGCTGCTCGACGCGAGTCGCACCGCGCTCGCCCAGGGCGATCACGCCCAGGCCGTCATGCTCGCCGAAGAGCTGCTCGACGAAGACCCCGACGACATCGAGGCCCTCCTCCTCGTCGCCGACGCCGCCCCCCGCTACGGGCACGGCGAGGTGGGCGCGCTCGCCGCCGCGCAGGCCGCGCGACGCGGCGCCGACATCGGCGCGCTCGAGGCCGCCGCGCTGCTCGCCGCCTGCCAGGTGGACCGCGCGCTGGACGCCGCCGACGCCGCCCTCGGCCGCAACCCGAACGACGCCCGGGCGTACGCCGTGCGCGGGCAGGCCCTCGAGCTCCTGGGTCGCATCGCCGACGGCGAAGCGGCGCTCGGGCGCGCTGCCGCGCTCCGGCCCGCCGCCTATCCCCTCCCCCTCGCCGTCCCGGCGGACGCCTGGGAGTCCCTGCTCCTCGCGGCCCGCTCCGGGCTCGATCGGGAGCACCGGGACGCCCTCCGCGGCGTCGCGCTCGTGTTCGTCGACCTCCCCGCGCTCGACACGCTGCGCGGCATGGTGCCGCCCCCGAGCCCTCTCGTGGACGCGCTGCTGATTGATCCGGACGCGCGGCACCCTCGCCTCGAGCTCTACCGGCGGAACCTGCTCCGCGGCGCGGCCACGCTGGAGGACCTCGAGACCCGGATGCGGAGCGCGCTCTCGTCCGAAGCCGACCTTCTTCTTGGGGAAGACGAGGCCTGATGCGGTTCACGCTCGTCGGCACCGGCACGACCATCCCGAGCGCGGAGCGTGGACCGGCGGCGTTCCTCGTCGAGGCAGAGGGGAAGCGCATCCTCGTGGACGGCGGCACCGGCACCCTCGGCCGGCTCGCCGCGCTCGGCGTGGACGCCCGCACGCTCGACGGCGGCGTTTTCTCCCACCGCCACGTGGATCACTGCGGCGACCTGGTGCCGCTCCTCTTCACCATGAAGGTGGGCGCCGATGTGCCGCGCACGCGCGACTACCCGATCTGGGCGGGCGAGGGCTTCCAGGACTTCTTCGCCGGCCTCGAGGGCGCGTACGGCCGGTGGATTCAAGCGGAGGCGTGGCGCGTTCGTATCACCGAGCTCCCGCTCGACGCCGCGGGCACCGCCCTGCTCCCGGGCAACGTGCGCCTCGACACCCGACCGGCCAACCACACGGCCGGCGCGCTCCACCTCTCGTTCACCGGGCCGAACGGCTACCGCGTCGTCTTCTCGGGCGACACCGGCCCGAGCGACGCCCTCGCCGAGCTCGCCGCGGGTGCCGACGTGCTCGTGACCGAGTGCGCGGTGCCCGAGCCCGACCCGTGGAACTCGCATCTGTGGCCGCAGGCCGTGGCGGACATCGTTGCCGCCGCGCGTCCGAAGCGCCTCGTGCTCACGCACCTGTACCCGATGGTCGACGCCGCCGAGGCCCTCCGCGTCGCGTCTACCGGCGGCGTGACCGCGGAGCGGGGCTTCGACGGGCAGGTCCTGGAACGCTGAGAGGCCGGGCCGAGCCGACGGATCAACGCGCCCCGCCCACGAGGATGCCGAGCGTAGCGCCGTAGATCGGCGAGCCGTCGGCGATGTCTACGTCCCAGAAGAGCATGCGCGCGGTCCCGGCTCCGCGGAACGGCTGGACCATCGCCACCTCGGGCAAGAGGCTCAGCCGCGGCCCAAGCTTCAGCGACAAGCCCAGCGACCCGCCGGCCGCGACGACGGTGGAGCTCGCCCGCGCTGCGCGGCGCCCCCCGGACAGCGACCACACCTGCACCTTCGGCCCGAGGACGAGCTCGTGGCCCCGCCCGATCCGCACGCCGACGAGCAGCGGGACCTGACCGTGCACGGATCGCATCCCGATGCCGAGCGCGCCGAGCGCGAAGCCCCCCGCCGACGGCGCGAGGGCCACCGCGAGGTCGGGGTCGCGCGGGTTGGTGAGCACGACTTTGCCGCCGACGGTGAACCCGCTCGTGCCGACGCGCGCCCCTGCGTCCCACCGGCGCCCGAAGCCGTGCCGCACGGAGACGTTCGCGGCGGGCAACCACCCCCGCCCCTCCACGCCGAAGAGCCCGGGCTCGATTCCCACCTGGGTGGTGCCCCGCTCGATCGGTCGGGCGGTCTGCGCGGTGCCGACCGTGGCGCAGCCGCACAGCAGGAGCGCCGCCAGGATTCGTCGCATCGTTCCTCCCCTCTTCGGGGAAGGTACGCGCGGCGCGGGGCTCCGGGGGCGTTGCGGGGGGCGGAGCCCCCTGCCCCAAGAAACGGGTCTTCCGCAGACCGTTAGTTCCGTTCGCCGAGCTCGGACCAGCGCGCCATGAGCCGCTCCACCTCGCCCGGGATCGCGGCGAGGCGGCGGGAGAGCGCCGCGGAGTCAACCGAGGCGTCGCGATAGGCCCCGCGGTCGGCGAGGCGCGTCGTGATGGACGTTTGTTCGGCCTCGAGCGCCTCGATGCGCGCCGGGAGCTCTTCGAACTCGCGCTGCTCCTTGAAGGAGAGCTTTCGCTTCTGCGTAACGACGGCCTGCTTCACTTCGGCCTTCACGTCGCCGCGAGCGGCGCGCGCGGCTTCGGCGCGGGCGGCATCGACCTTGGCGGCCTGCGACGAGAGGTATTGCTGGCGCGAGGCGTACCGGACCACCTTGCCTTCGCCCTCGAACGCGAGGACGGCGGTGCACACGCGGTCGAGGAAAGCACGATCGTGCGTGACGATGACGGCGACGCCGTCGTAGTAGAGGAGCGCCTCTTCGAGGACCCGGAGCGTCTGGAGGTCCAGATCGTTGGTGGGCTCGTCGAGCATCAGGAGGTTGCTGCCCTGGAGCAGGAGCTTCGCCAGGAGCAACCTGGCGCGTTCGCCGCCGGAGAGGTCGCGGACGCGGCGCGGGTGGAAGTCGCGCCCGAAGAGGAAACGGTTGAGGAAGCTGGCGACGTGGATGTAGTTGTCGCCGACCTTGACCTGGTCGTTTCCGCCGCCGGCGGCCTCGAAGACGGTCTGGTCGAGGTCGAGGCCGGTGCGCTCCTGGTCCAGCAGGCTGGCGCGGACGCGGGCCCCGCGCACGATCTCGCCCTTGTCCGGCTTGTCCTGGCCGGTGACGAGCCGCAGCAGCGTGCTCTTGCCGATGCCGTTGGGCCCGAGGATGCCGATGCGGTCGCCCGCGACGAGCCCGAACTCGACGTTGTCGAGGAGGAGCCTGCCGCCGTGCGACTTCGTCAACTTCCGGGCTTCGAGCACGGTGCTTCCGTGCTTCAGGCCGGTTCGAAGGTCGAGCGAGAAGCTCTGGTCGCGCTTGAACGGGCGGATGGCCTGGAGTGCGGAGAGGCGGTCGAGGCGGGCCTTCTGCTTCTTGGTCTGCGCGGCGGGCGAACGGGAGGCCCACTCGGCCTCGCGCGCGATCTGGCCCATACGGATGTCGTCCGCGCGCTCGCTCACCGCGCGGCGCTCGGCGCGCTCCAGCAGATAGTCGGCGTAGCTCCCGTCGTACGAGACGCACACGCCGTCTTCGACCTCGACGATGCGCGTCGCCACCGCTTCGAGCAGGTAGCGGTCGTGCGTGACGATGACGACGGCGCCGCGGTGCCCCGCGAGCCAGGACTGGAGCCACTCGATCGCTTCGGCGTCGAGGTGGTTGGTGGGCTCGTCGAGCAGGAGGAGGTCGGGCGAGCCGAGCAGCGCGCGGGCGAGGGCGACGCGGCGGCGCTCCCCACCGGAGAGGCGCGCGACCTTGGCGTCGCGCGGCGGGGCGCCCACGCGGGACAACATGGCGTCGACCGTGTGGCTGACGTCCCAGCCCTTCTCGTCGAGCTGCTGCTGGAGCGCGTCGGCCTTGCGCTGATCGCCGGCCATGGTCGCCTCTTCCCAGGCGGACACGAGCACGGCGTGCCAGGCGACGGCTTCGTCGGCGGCTTCCCCGACGGTCTCCCCGGGGAGGGTGGGGTCCTGGTCGAGCAGCGCGATGCTGCCGCGCGCGGCCACCTCGCCGTGGTCGGGCGAGACCGCGCCGCCCACGATGCGCAGCAGCGTGGACTTCCCGCACCCGTTCACCCCGACGAGGCCGATGCGCTCGCCGGTTGCCACGGACAGATCACACCCACGCAGGACCGGACGGTCCGCGTAGACCTTTTCGACACCGCGCGCGCGAAGGAGCTCCATGGGGCGCGCAGGTAGCGTGCTTGGGGCCCGGAGGCGACGCCGATCCGCCTTACGGCGTGAGATCCCCGCCGGCGACGGGCACCCAGAAGCCACTCCCGCCGCTGCTCACGGGCGCGTTCGACAGGCGCTGACGTGTTCCCGCGGCGAGCGTGCACGCCACGCGGCCGCCCTTCTGGAAGCCGTTGCTCGCGTTCGGGTAGACCACGCGCACGTTCACGGCCTTGGCGAGGGTGATGGTGTCGCCGACGGCGCCCGGGTTGCCGTTGACGTACCACCAGCCGACCACCTCGCCGGCGGGGGCGTCGCAGCCGGCGGGCGCGGAGGCCCTCGCGGAGACGTTCGCGGCGGTCGGAGCGAGGGCGGCGAGGGCGGCGGCGGGAACGGCGGCGGGAACGGCGGCCGGAGCGGGAGCGACGGGGGCCGGCGCGGCGGCGACGGGCGCCGGCGCGACAGGTGGGGCAGAGACGGGCTCCACGACGGGCTCCGAAGACGGAGCAGGCGCGGCCGCTTCGACGGGAGCGGCCGCGTCGACGGGAGCGGCCGCTGCGAGGGGCGCGGCCGCGTCGAGGGGCGCGG
>CAXNIN010000327.1:0-4914 GCA_964202365.1 Myxococcota bacterium
CCGACGCCGACGCCGACGAGGAACCCCCCAAGCCGCGGAGCTGGCTCATCCCCGGGGTGGTGATCTTCCTGTTCGCGGGGGCCCTCATCCTCGGCGGCACCTTGATGCTCGGCGGCGCCCTGCTCAGCGGCACGTCGCCGGTCACGAGCGCGCCCACCCCGGCCGCCGCGCCTCCGCCCGCGCAGTCCCCCGCCGCCGCCACCATGGCGGCCTCCACCCCCGAGGCGACCCCCGCGCCCCCCGCCGCCGCCGCCGGCGGCGGGATGACCTTCGTGTCGGCCGCGCCCGACACCGCGAAGATCACCGTCTCCTGCGACGGCGTCGAGGTGAGCGGCCCCACGAGCGTGGGCCTCGGCGCGGCGTCTGCACAGAAGTGTTCGGTGAAGGTGATGCTGGAAGATCGCACCCGGCTCTTCTCGGAGGTGACCCCCGTGGAGGCCGGCACCTACCGGTGCTTCGAGGGCGGCTCCAAGGACTGCGTCCGCTGAGCGCGCGCCGCCCCGGCAGACAAGGCCGCGCCGTGGTGCTCACCGCGGTGGGCCTCCGGTGCGCGGCCGGCTCCACCCCCGTGCTGCTTTCGCGCACGTACGGGCGCGCCGACCCCGACGCCGAGGCGCTCGGCGTGCCCCGCGTCGCGCGCGTGGACGGGGTTCCCGAGCACCCGGACTTCCCGGATGACCGCAAGGGCGCGCTCGCGTGGGCGGCCGCGGCGGACGCCATGGCGGGCGCTCCTGCCGGCGGGCGCCGCGGGGTGTGGCTCGGCACGGGGCTCTCGAGCCTCACCCCCGACGAGCTCTCCCGCGACCTCTACCCGTACCTCCGCGACGGCCGCTTCGACCGCACCGCCATCGCGCGCGACCTCGACCCCACCCACCCCGCACCCCGCCGCCATGCCCCCGAGCGCGTCACCGACGTGATCGCGGACGCCTACGGCGCCGACATCCGCGAGACCAGCTTCTCGGCGTGCGCCGCCGCCGCCATGTCCATCGCGGAAGCCGCGCGCGCCGTGGCCCGCGACGAGGTGGACATCGCCCTCGCCGGCGGCCACGACGCGATGATTCACCCCATCGGCTTGTTGAGCTTCGTGGTGCTCGGCGCGCTCTCGACCACGGTGTCGCGCCCGTTCGACCGCAACCGCGACGGCTTCCTCATCGGGGAAGGCGCGGCGGTGTTCCGCCTCGAAGCCGAAGAAGACGCGCGGGCGCGCGGGGCGACCATCCTCGCGCGGTGGCTGGGGGCCGGCACGAGTGTGGACGCCCACAACGTCACCGCGCCGCACCCGGAGGGCCACGGCGCCGCGCTCGCGATGCGACGCGCCCTCCGCGACGCCGATCTGGTCGCCGCCGACATCGACTACGTCAACGCGCACGGCACCGGCACCCCCGTCGGCGACCGCGCGGAGTCGCTCGCCGTGCGCACGGTGCTCGGCGACGTGCCGGTGAGCTCGTTCAAGGGCGCGGTCGGGCACACGGTGGCCGCCGCGGGTGCGGTGGAGCTCGCGCTCTGCCTCGCGTGTTTCCGCGACGGCGTGACCCCCGGCACCGTGGGCCTGGAAGACCTCGACCCCGACTGCCCCGCCAACGTGCTCAAGGCCGACATCCATCGGCGACCGAGCGTGATCCTCTCGAACTCCTTCGGGTTCGGCGGGCAGAACTGCGCGGTGGTGGTGGGCGCGCCGTAGGGTTGCCTCTCGGCCGCCGACGCCCCGCTCGGCTTGCCGTCCGCCCTCCCTCGCCGAGAGGTGGAACCCGGCCCCACCGGCCCGCGCGCCCCGCGGTTACCTTCGCGCCCCCCGAGAGAGTCAGCCCCATGCGCGTCGCCTTCGTTTTTCCCGGCCAGGGGAGCCAGTCCGTCGGGATGGACGACGGTCTCGACCGCGCCACCTTCGAAGAAGCGGACGACGCCCTCGGCTTCGCGCTCTCCGACGTGATCGCCGCCGGCCCGGCCGACCGGCTCGCCGAGACCGAGCTCACGCAGCCGGCGCTCCTCACGACCTCCATCGCGATGGCGCGCACGCTCGCCCGCGTTCGGCCCGACCTCGTGCCGGCCTTCGCCGCGGGCCACTCCCTCGGCGAGTACGGCGCCCTCGTGCTCGCGGACGCCCTCTCCTTCGCCGACGCCGTGCGGCTCGTGCGCCTTCGGGGCCGCGCGATGCAGGCCGCGGTGCCGCTCGGGGTGGGCGCGATGGCCGCGGTGATGGGCCTCGAGACGGAAGAGGTGCGCGCCGTCTGCGAGGCGCACGCCCACGGCGAGGTGGTGGAGCTGGCGGGGCACAACTGCCCGGGTCAGACGGTGATCGCGGGCCACGTGGCGGCGGTGGAGAGGGTGTGCGAGGCGGTCGGGTCGGGCGCGCGGCGGCTCGCGGTGAGCGCGCCGTTCCACTGCTCGCTGCTCGCGCCGGCGGCCTGGGCGCTGCGCGAGGCCCTCGCGGAGGTGACGGTGCGTCCGCCGCGCTTCCCGGTGGTGCAGAATGTCCTGGCGGACGTGGTGGACACGCCCGACGGGATTCGGGAGCGGCTCGTGCAGCAGGTGGTGAAGCCGGTGCGGTGGGTGGAGTGTGTGCATCGTCTCCAGGCGCTCGGCGCCGAGCGGTGTGTGGAAGTGGGCCCCGGGAAGACGCTCGCCGGCCTCGGTCGGCGCATCGATCGCGCCCTCCCTGTCGTCGTGTTTACAGACGCGTTGGGTGGCGCGTGAGGCCGGTCTCCATCGTCGCCGCCTCGCTCTTCTGCCCAGCCGGCATCGGCGTGCACGGCACCGGCGCGGGCGACCCCGGCGAGGTCCCCGGGCTCCAGCCCGCGCAACACGGCGTGCCCCGAAAGCACCTCAAGACGATGACGCGCGCGGTTCAGCTCGGCGTGGCGGCGGTGTACGCCGCGCTCGAGGACTGGCCCACCTGGCGCGCCGTGCCCGCCGATCGGCGCGGGCTGTACGTCGGCGCCTCGCCCCAGTCCGGCGACGCGGAGGATCTCGCCCCGGCCCTCGACGCCACCGGCACGCCGTTCACCCTCGCCGGCTTCGCGGAGCGGGGGGTGCCGCTCATCCCGCCGCTCTGGCTGGTGAAGGGCCTCTCGAACAACATTCTCGGCTACGCGTCCGCGCAGTTCGACTTCCAGGGCGACAACGGCAACTGGTGCGACGGGCGGCTCGGCGGCGCGATCGCGGTGTGCAACGCCGTACACGCGGTGGCCGAGGGGCGGGTGGATCTCGCGGTGGCCGGCGGCGCCGACTGCCTGACCGGGGCGGAGAAGCTCGTCGGCGGGCCGTGCTCCGAGGGTGCGGCGTTCCTGGTGATCGTGCCGGGCGAAATCGGGAAGTTCTCGATTGGCGCCGGGATGCCCACGCTCGACGGCATGGAGACCTCGCTCGGCGAGCTCGGTGCCGCGGCCGTGCCCGTCGCGTTGGCGCGGCGTTGGCTCGCCGGGTTGCGCGACATCGAGGTCGGCGGCGTACACATCGCGCGGCGGTAGGCGCTGTCAGGGGTTCGTGGAGCGCGTGACATCGAGCGGCGTTTGGTCTAAAACGCGCTCCCTAGTCTCGGAGCTCCCGTGTCCCTCCCCGCCGGCGTCGACGAAGCCACCTTCGACAAGGTTCGCTCCTGCATCGCGGAGGCCCTCGGCCTCGACGCCGACGAGGTGGCGTACGACTCGCGCCTCATCGGCGATCTCGGCGCGGAGTCGCTCGACTTCCTCGACATCGCGTTCCGCCTCGAGCGCGCGTTCGACGTGCGCATCCCCCGCGGCGGCATCGAAGCCGCGAGCAAGGAAGGCATGGCGGAAGGGGAGAGCTACGAGGTGAACGGGGTGCTCACCCCCGCGGCGCTCGAGCGCCTCGCCGCCCATATGCCCGAGGTTCCCCCTGCGGAGTTCCGCCCGGGCCTCAAGGTGTCCGAGGTCCCGACGCTCATGCGCGTCGGCACCTTCGTCAACGTGGTGACCGGCCTCCGCGCCGCCAAGGGCTAAGCGCGGCGTGGCGCGGCCGCGCTTCGTCTTCCTGGTCCACCCGCTCGTGCCGGCGGCGCGTCGCCTCGCGGCGCTCCGCACCTACCGGCCGCGGCTCCTCGTCTCGGGCCGCCCCACCATCGACGACGTCGCCGTGCTCTGCCGCCTCGGCTTCGGCGACATCGACGGCGTCGTGGTCGGCGTGCCGCTGCTCCCCGACGAGCTCCTCGCCGACCAGGCCCGCGCGCTCGCGTGGATGGAGCGCGGCGTCCAGATCGCCGCCCCGGTGAGCCACGTCGGGCTCGGGAGCGTGCTCGCCGTGATTGCGGGCCGCGGCACCGCGCTCGGTGAGGCGTGCGGGCTGCCGGTCACGACGGGAAACGCCGCCACGGCCTGGGCCGCGCTCTCCGTTGTGCGCCGCGTCGCCGGGAAGCGCCCCATCGCGGTGCTCGGCGGTCGCGGCGCGGTGGGGCGCGTCGTCGCGGACATGCTCACGGCCGAAGGCTACCGCGTCGCGGTCGACCCCACCGACATCGCGACGTACGAGGTGGTCGTGGGGGCGCACACCACCGGCGGGGTGCTCGCGCCGTCGGCGCTCCATCCGCGCGCCACCCTCGTCGACGTAGCGCTTCCGCCCACGCTCTCCGGGCCGCCGCCGCCGGGCGTCGTCGTGCTCGCCGGGGAATCGGTGGCGCTGCCGACCGGCTGGCGCCGCGACGGGTGGGGCTACCTCTTCCACCTCGTCGCCGGGTACGGCTGGAGCGCCGTCTACGCCTGCCTGCTGGAGCCCCTCATCGCCGCGCGCCTCGGCCGCGCCACGCCGTTCGCGCAGGGCCGCCGCCTCGACGCTTCCGCCGTGCGCGCGTTCGGAATGGCCGCGGAGGCCGCCGGCTTCGTGCCGCGTATCAAGCGGCTCGGGTAGGTTCGCCTCTTGGGGCGGGGGGCGGGCCCCCCGCAACGCCCCCCCGACGCGTGC
>CAXNIN010000328.1:0-4913 GCA_964202365.1 Myxococcota bacterium
CGCGGCCGTCGAGATCCGTCCCGCGCACGTCCTACCCGTACGGGACCGCAGCCACATGGCGTCCCTTGTCCCGTACCTGCTCACGCAGCCGATCCACCACGGGCTCTCCGAGCATCCTGCTCTCACGACGGGCTCGTGCTGGCCGGATCTGGTGGGCGCGAGGCGCATCCCCGCGCTCACCCTGCCATTGCTCAACGCGCTGCCCCGCTTTCGGTTGCGCGACGCCTACCGCCATGTCGGGCTCCCCGCGGTGGAGCTCCAGCCCGCGGCGGACGATGTGCTGCGCGCCCTGGGCGCGGTCCGGCTCGTCGCCGCCGCGAGCCGGGCCCACGGCGTCGGTCCCACCCTCGCCCGCAACGAGCCCGGCGCGGCCGAGGTCCGCACCGTCAGCGTGCAGCTCGCCGCCGCCGCGGGCATCCACGTGTCCGAGGTCGCGCACGCCCTCGCCATCGGCACGGACGCCGCCCGGAAGATCGGCGCGCGTGCACCCGACCCCCGCGCGCACCGCGCCGTTCGCCTCGCCATTGCCCTCGAGGGCGCGGCGGGTCATCCGCCACCCAACCCGCTGTGAAGCAGCGATAAACCCACGCATGTCACGATGGGCGACCCACACGACGCACGGGACCCAAACGACCCACGCCGCCGCCGAGCACCGGTCGGCCCGGGCGCGGGCCCCGCACGCAGCCCGCGCCCGCCGATCGCCCGTCCCCTACTTCGAAGGCGGGTTGTTCCCGCGCCCGCCGCCGGACTTGTTGCCGGTGCCGCTCGGCCGCCCGCCCGCCCCGGTCACGCCGCCGGGCGTGCCCGGGTTCGTCCCGCCGCCGCCCGCCGCGCCGCCGCCCTTGCCGCCCGCCGCGCCGCCACCTTGCCCGCCCGTGCTCTTCGTCATCGCGACCTCCGGTCGAATCCCGCCGCCGCGCGGCCCGACCACCGGGTCGCGCGCGACGCTCCCGATCTAAACCCAGGCTCCACAAAGGCGAGCGAACCTTGATTTCCCCGCGCCACCCCGCGGGCGCGGCGTCGACACCGCCCCGGCCCCCCGCCCCCGCGGCTCGCGACGCCCCACGCACACCGGGAGGCCCGCGCCCAACTTCCGGCGTTCAGACCAGGAAGTACCGCGGCGCAACCTCGACCGGCCGCCCGGCCGCCACCCGCTCGGCCACAATCTCGTGGGCGGCGCGGTGAACGTCTTCCCAGGTGAGAACGGTCGCTTCTTCGAGCGCGAGGCACTGGGCGATGCCCGGCACGTACTTCTGGCCGAGGCCCTTCGCGGGGAGGCCCGGGAAGTGCTCGGTGCAGTCGCCCTCGATCTGGCGGACGAAGCCCGCGAAGTTGCGATCTTCCGCGGCCACGATCAGGCGGCCGGTGCGCGCCACGCTCTCGTACACCAGCGGCATGTCGGGCGGGACGAGCGTGCGCAGGTCGATGATCTCGAGCTCGATGCCCTCGTTCGCGAGGGCCTCCGCCGCCTTCATGCACGTCCACACGGCGCGGCCCCAGGCCACCACGGTCACGTCGCGGCCCGGGCGGCGGATGGTGCCCTTCCCGAGCGGAACGGCGAGGTCGGCCGGGATTTCGGGGATTTCGCCGCGCATGATCGACTTCTTGAGCGCGAGGATGCCCTCGGCGTCCGTCGGCTCGCCGGGGAACGCGGGGCCGAGCGCCTGGCGGTACATCCACTTGGGCTCGAGCACCACCACGGGGCCCTTGTACTTCGCGGCCGCCATCAGGAGGCCGTAGGCGTCCCACGAGGTCGACGGCATCACGATCGTGAGCCCGGGGATGGGCGTGAAGTAGCCGTCGAGCGACATCGAGTGGTACACGGCGCCGCCGCCGAAGGGGTCCACCGGCATGCGGAGCACGGTCGCGAAATTCGACCGGCCGTTCGTGCACCAGTAGAGGTTCCCCATGTGCACGAGCCAGTGGAAGGCGTTGAGCGAGTAGTCGCCGAACTGGATCTCGGGGAGGGACACGAAGTCGGTGTGCAGGCCGGCGCCGCAGCCGGTGCCGACGATGAGCGGCTCGTTCAGCGGGGCGTCGATGACGCGGTCCGGGTAGCGCTTCTTGAGGCCGGCGGTGGCGGTCATCACGCCGCCGAGGCGGCCAACGTCCTGGCCCCAGAGGGCGCTCGGCATGTCGCGCAGGATGTTGCTGATCGCGGCGCGGATGGCGCCCGCGTAGGTGATGTTCGTGGCGCCGGACTGGGGCGCTTCGGTGATGTCCGGGAACGGCGCCCGGATGTGCTCCATCACGGACTCGAGGGGGGGGTCCGCCTCGCCGCGCACCTGCTCGAGCACCGCGCGCACCTCTTCGTCCTGGCGGCCCATCACGTTGCCGAGGTCGTGATGCGCGAAGAAGTCGCGTCCTTCGCCCTTCACGCGCTTGAGCACGTCGCGCTCGGTGAGGTGGCCCTGGGCCACCAGGGCGTCGCCGAACCGAATGAGCGGGTCGTCCTGGGAGAGGTCGTACGTGACGTCCGCCGCGGAGGAGTGCCCGTTGAACCGCGGCAGCTCGTGCGCGTGAATGAGCACGGGCTTGCCGGTCTCCACGATGTAGCGGGCAGCGCGGTAGGTGGCCTGGTAGGTGTCCCAGAAATCGCGGCCGTCGCAGCGGATGCTCGCGATTCCGAACGAACCCGCGTAGTCACGGAAGTCCTGGATGCCGCGGCCCTCCTCGGGGGTGGTGGAGATGGCCATGCGGTTGTCGGTGACGAGGATGATCGTCGGGAGCGACCACACGCTCGCGGCCGTCATCGTGTCGTGCATGTCGCCTTCGGCCGTGGTGCCGTCGCCGACGATGCCCATGGTGAGGGCGCCGGTGACACCCTTCATCTTGAAGCCCATCGCGTAGCCGGCCGCCTTGCCCAGCTGCATGCCCACGGGCGACTGCACAGGAAGGATGCCGAATTCCTTCATGTCGAGGTGGTACACCATCTGCCGGCCGCGGCTCATGGCGTCGGTGTCCTTGCTGAACTGCTGGCGGAGCAGGTCGAGCGTGAACGTGGTGTGACCGTGCAGGCGCGTCCACATGCCGCAGAGGGCGCCCGAGCGATAGTGCGGCACGATCCCGAACTTCTCGATGGGCACGAGCTTCGAGAGCGCGAGCGCGGTGGCGGTGCCGTGCACTTCTTCGCCGGGGCCCCAGATGGCGAACTTCACTTCGCCGCGGCTCACGAGGCGCACGATGTGCTCCTCCACGCTGCGGCTGCGGCTGCCGACCTCGTAGGCGAGCCGAAGCTCGTCGGCGTTGGGCGCGGGCATGTCGGCGTAGGTGGGGACGTCGATGAGAGCCATGGAGCCTCCGGGCCACGGGCGTCTAACACGCGCGGGGGAGGCCCGGGGCGCCCCGGCCGCGGACGGCCGGCGGCCTCCTCCGGGCTCGCCCTCCGGGCTCGGTGGGGCCGGGCGCGGACGCCCGCCCCCACCGGCCGCCCCGAGCGGCGGCCGCCCTCCGTCCGCCTGGCGCGCGCGCCCACGGCGGCTTGCCCGCCCGACGCCACGCGAAATAACTTTTCGGCATGACCAGCTTGTCGATTCTCCGCCTCGTAGGCGCCGTTGCCTCCGTCGGAATCGAGGTGGTGCTCGAAGCGGGACGCGCGCGGCGGGGCCCGGGGCGCGGCGTCAGGGAGCGCGGCGTCGGGAAGCGCGGCGGCCGTAGCGGCGGCGGCGGCGATTGAACGTCGCGGGCCGCGCTTCGGGCCGCGCGCCCGATCCGATCGCGCCCGCCCGCCGTACACCCGGCATGCTCTCGCTCCTCTTCGCGTGCGCCGCGGCGCTCCCCCCCGGCGGCGCCCCCGCCCCTTCGGACATCGCCTCGGACACCGCCTCGGACACCGCCGGCGCGGGCGTCGCGGGGCCGGGGCTCGCGTTCCCGCTCGGCCCCGCCGCGCTCCTCGGCTGCGCCCCCGCGCGGTTCGTGCTGGCGGGCGGCACGGTGGTCGGCGTCGGCCGCGCCGACGTGGAGATCGACGCGGGCCGCATCGTCGCCATCGGCGCGGTCTCGACCGACGCGCCTGTGGTCGACGTGACGGGCCGTTGGCTCGCGCCCGCCGCGATCGACAGCCACGTGCACCTCGCCTACCTCCCCGAGCACGACGCCATGGCCCGCGGCGGCGTGGCCGGCGCGGTCGATCTCGCAGCTCCCACCACGTTCCTCGCCGCCGACCACGGGCCGCTCCGCGTGGGGGCGGCCGGCCCCATGATCACCGCGGTCGGCGGCTACCCCACCGAAGGCTGGGGCCGAAACGGCTACGGCCTGGAGGTGGAGACGCCCGAAGAGTCCGCCGCCGCCGTGGATTCTCTCCACGCGCTCGGCGCCCGCGTCGTGAAGATCCCGCTCGACGGCGGCCCCACCCTCTCGGACGCCGCCCTCGCCGCGGCGGTCGCGCAGGCCCACGCCCTCGGCATGCCGGTGGCCGTGCACGCCCTCGGCGACACCGACGCCGCCCGCGCCGCGGCCGCCGGCGCCGACGTCCTTGCCCACACGCCGGTTTCGCGGCTCTCGGAGGCCACGGTGGCCGCGTGGTCGGGCCGCGCCGTCGTCTCGACCGTCGCGGCGTTCGGCGGCGCCCCCACCACGCTCGCCAACCTCGCCGACCTCCACGCCGCGGGCGCCACGGTCCTCTACGGCACCGACTTCGGCAACAGCCGCACCGCCGGCATCGACGGGCGCGAGCTCGCCCACCTCGTCGACGCCGGCCTCACCCCCGCCGACGTGCTCGCGGCGCTGACGACGGCGCCCGCCCGGGTGTGGGGCTTCGACGACCTCGGCGCGCTCACGGTGGGCGGGCCCGCGAGCCTCCTCGTCCTCTCCGCCGATCCGCTCGGCGACCCGCTCGCGCTCGCCGCGCCCGAGCGCGTGTACATCGACGGCGCGCGGCTCGAGTAGGGGTGGCTCGGGGGGCGTTGCGGGGG
>CAXNIN010000329.1:0-4890 GCA_964202365.1 Myxococcota bacterium
CGCCCGCGGCGTCGGAGCCGCCGTCGAAGGTGACGTTCACGTCGAGCACCAGCCCGGCGCCGTCGGCCGCGCAGCCGGCGCGCACCCGAACGTCGGCCGCGGGGCGGCGTCGGTGGATGCGCATGCCCTGCTCGAGCGTCACCGCGACGCGCGCCGGCCTGCGCGCCGCGAGCGCGAGCCGCCCCGCCGCGAACTGCACGGTTCCAAACTCCTTTCCACCGTACGACCCGCCGGAGGGCACGAGCACCACCCGCACCGGCACGCCCAGCGCGTCGGTCAGCGCGCGCGCCTCGGCCGCGGCGTCGTGCCCCTGGCTGTACACCACGAGCCCCGCTTCGCCGTCGTCGCCCACCACGGGCACGGCGAGCGCCGCTTCGGGTTCGAGAAACACGGGGTCGGTGGCGGGCAGTTGGTACCGGCCCTCCACGGTGTGCGCGCAGGCGGCGAGCAGGGCGTCGACATCGGCGTCGACCCGGCGCCCCCGCGCGACCGCCTCGGCCACCGGCGGAAGCTCCTCCTCCATCTCCACCACCACCCCCGCCGCGCCACGGCGCGCCGCCGCGGCGTCTTCCCCCGGCACCACGGCCAGGATCACGCCGGCGTGCGCCACCGTGTCGCCCGCGAGGCGAATCGCCCCTTCCGGCGCCTCGAACCGCGTGATGCGCCCGCGCGCCACCGGCGCGAGCACCACCGCGCCGTGCACCATCCCCGGCCGCTCCAGATCATCCACGTACGGCCGATCGCCCAGGACGATGTCCCGCCCCTCGGGCCGCGAACAGGCCGGGAGCGTCGCCTCGCCGCGGCGCACGGCCGCCGCCGTCTCGATGGCGGCCGCAATCGACACGTAGCCGGTGCATCGACACGCGTGCTGATTGAGCGCGCGCGTGATGGCTTCCGGCCCAGGCGTCGTGTCCGCCTGAAGCAACGCCCACGCGGAGAGCACGATGCCAGGCGTGCAATAGCCGCACTGCGTGGCGCCTGCGCGCACGAAGCTGTCGGCGAGGAGGTGGCGGTCGGCTTCGGGGAGGCCGTCGAGCGTGGTGACCGCCTTGCCCACGAGGCTCTTGGTGGGCAACGTGCACGTGAGGCGCGGCTTCCCTTCGATGAGCACGGTGCAGCAGCCGCACAAGCCCTGCGGTGAGCACCCCGCCTTGCAGCCGCGAACGCCGAGCTGTTCGCGGAGAACGGTGAGCGCGGGGGCCTTGGGGTCGGCGTCGACCGTTACGTCGGCGCCGTCGAGCGTGAAGGAGAAGCGTTCGGACATCCGCACGCCTAACCGGTAGGCGGCGCCCGCTCGCCGCGCGGGCGGTGCGCCGGTTCACGGGTGGACGACGCCGCCGAGGCGCGCGACTCCGGCCCCCCGGTGACCCGCCGCTGCCCGACCGTGCGGGGCCGCGACCCCGGCGCCGCCTCCACGCTCTTCTCCGCCCTAAACCCGCCCTTCCTCACTCCTCTACCCGAACCGCCGCCGTATGCCCCTACCCGAACCGCCCCGACCGCTCCGGCCACCTCAACCGCCTCGAACCTCGCTATTCCTCGAACCGGTACACCACGCTGCCCGCGGGCACGAGCAGCAGCTCATCGGCCACGGCGCGCCGCACGGTGGTCTCGTCGGCGCGGAGCTGGCGCACTTCGCGCTCCAGTCGCGCGTTTTCCGCGTGCACCGCCAGCAGCTTGCGCTCGGCCCGCTCGAGATCCATCAACATCCGGTGACGCCGCAACAGCCCGTTCTCGCCCATGATGGTGGAGTGGATCAACACTACCACCGCCACGGCGGGCACGAGGGTGAGGAAGATGCGGCGAGCGAGGAGGTCCATGCGGCGGGAGCGACCGTGGGGGAGCGGCGGAGAACGTGGAAAATCGTCCCGGTTCCGGCACCGGGCGGGAAGCCGGGGTGCGGGGACCGGGTTGAGGAGCGCTTCCTGCGGGGCGACAGGTGCGATCCGTCCACGGGTTTTCTATCGTGCGGGAGCCCGAGCGCCAGGGTTTCTCGCACGTATTGAACTACTTTTCCGGGGGAGTCCCTCTTGACGCGGCAACAGCCCATCGAACAAGCCGAATGAAGCGCCGTACACTCGCTTTTGGCCCCCTCGCCGCAGCGTGCGCCGTGACCGCGCTGCTCCCCAGCTGCGGCGTCGGGTACGTCCTCTCTTCCGGGTACTACCAGGCCGAGCTGCTCGCGAGCCGCCGCCCGATCGCGGCGGTCCTCGACGAGGGCGGCCTCGGCGCGGGCCAGGAGCAGCGGCTGCGCCTCATCCCCGAGATCAAGGCGTACGGCAAGGGGCTCGGCCTCGCGGCCACCGACAACTACGACACGCTCGCGCAGGACTGGGACCGCACCATCTGGAACGTCTCCGCGTCGGCGCCGCTCGCGTTCGAGCCGGTGACGTGGTGGTTCCCGGTGGTCGGGCGCGTGCCCTACCTCGGGTACTTCGTCGAAGAGGACGCGCGAACACAGGAAGTCGCGCTGCTCGCCGACGGGTACGACGTGCACCTCCGCACGGCCGGCGCGTACTCCACGCTCGGCTGGTTCCGCGACCCCGTGCTCCCCGGCATGCTGCGGTGGAGCGAGGCCGACCTCGCCGAGACCGTGTTCCACGAGCTCGCCCACGCCACGCTCTGGGTGCCCGGCTCCGTGAGCTTCAACGAGAGCTTCGCGAACTTCGTCGGCGAGGCCTCCGTCGAGCGCTACCTCGCTGACCGCTACGGCGCCGACGGCGCGCCGCGGATGGCCCTCGGCGTGGCGAACCGCGATGCGCAGAGGTTCGAGGCGGTGCTTCACGGGTTGTACGAAGATTTGGACACGGTCTACGGCGACCCCGCTCTCGCGGAGGACGAGAAGGCCGCCCGCAAGGAGGCGCTCTACGCCTCGCTCGCGGCCCGAACCATCGCCGCCGGGCTTGAAAACCCCACGCCGTACCTGGAGAACATCCGACGGACCACCTGGAACAACGCCCGGCTCGCGCAGTTCCGGACGTACAACTCCAACGCGGTGTGGTTCGAGGCGGTGCTGGCGCGCAACGACGGCAATATCCGGGCGTTCATCGACGACATCGCGAAGATCACCCGCGGGCGGCCCGACCCCTTCGCCGCGCTCGAGGCCGCCGCGGCCGCGTCTGTCAAAAATCCTTGACGCCGTCCTGATCCTGGGCGTTGACCGCGCGCGGCGTGCGTGTCGCGGTTCGTCACGATTTTTGCGGGCTTCGAAGCGTCACCCAGGCGCTCGTCGACGCCTCGGCGCAGCACGTGACGGGAAGTGACGAGCCCCCATCGGGTGTTGGCATGTGGATTGCTTCTACCTCAACCGCAGGCCGGTCCCTCTCGGCCCCAGGAGACCTCCCATGTCGTTCGCTTCCCCCTCCCGTCGCGCGGCGCCCATCGGAAACGGCAATGTCCTCCTGAACAAGTACCTCAAGATGATGGGCGAGATCCCTCTCTTGAACCGGGAGGACGAGGTCGAGGTCGCGCGCCTCATCGACGCCGGGGGCCCGGACGCCGAGATCGCGAAGGCCACCCTCGTCAACGCGAACCTCCGCCTCGTGGTGAGCATCGCGAAGCAGTACACCTACCGCGGCATCCCCCTGTCGGACCTCATCCAGGAGGGCAACATCGGCCTCATGAAGGCCACCGAGAAGTTCGACCACACGCGCGGCTTCAAGTTCTCCACCTACGCCTCCTGGTGGATTCGTCAGAGCATCATCCGCGCCGTCGAAAGCCAGTGCCGCACCATCCGCATCCCGATCTACAAGCTCGAGGTGGTCAACAAGGTCCACCAGATGCAGAAGGAGCTCTTCCAGGCCTTCGGCCGCGAGCCCACGCTGGACGAGATCGCGATGAAGCTCGACATGGACCTCGACAAGCTCGAGGCCCTCATGAAGCTCACCCGCGAGCCCATCTCGCTCGACGCGCCGGTCTCCGAGGACAGCGAGTCCACCGTCGGCGAGTTCGTCGAGAACCCGAACGCCGAGCGCCCCTCCGACGCCCTCGAAGAAGCGGCGTTGCGCGAAGAGATCGAGCAGGTGCTCGCCTCGCTCACCCCGCGCGAGGAGAAGGTCGTGCGCATGCGCTACGGCATCGGCGAGCCCCTCGCCTACTCCCTCGAGGAGATCGGCGCGCAGTTCTGCCTCACCCGCGAGCGCATCCGTCAGATCGAGATCAAGGCGATCCGCAAGCTCCGCCACCACCGCCGCCGCGGCCACCTCGAGACGTTCATCTCGTAGGCGCATCGGGACGGGCGCGCCGGGCCGCGGGGCGCGGCGCTACCAGAGGTAGACCATCCCGGACGGCGTCTCCGCCTTCGGATCGGTGGGGTCGCCCTCGGTTTCGGGCGGGAGCAGCTTGTACCGGGCCTTCAGCGCGCGCGCGGCTTCAGGCGGCGTGTTGTCCGACGTGAAAACGAACGGGTACACCACCGAGAGGCGCTCGGCCGTGACGCCGGGGAACGCGAGGGCCCCGACCGCGCGAACGACGCACGCCTCGGCCTCCGCGTCGCCGAGGGTGGAGAGGTGCACCGACGCCGCCTCGACCGTGCCGTCGGCGAGCGCGGTGAACGCCACGACCACCTCGCCGTACGCGCCCGCGTCCCGCGCGAGCGACGCTTCATAGCAGGGCGCGACCACCGCCGTCGCGAGCGTTCGCAGCAGCAGCTCGCGGGCGGGAACGCGCGCGGCCATCCCCGTCACCTCGACGAGGCCCGCGGTGGGCGCGGGGCCGGGGGCCACGGGGACAGGCTTCGGGGCGCACCCGAGCGACGCAACGAGGAGGAGGTTCCACATCGTGGCGTTCGTAGCCCGGCGGCGGCAACCGGGCCCGGGACCGCGCGAGGGGACCGGAGCGCGCCGCGGGCGTTCGGAGGGCCCGCACCGGCACGGACCGATGCGCCTGCGGCGG
>CAXNIN010000330.1:0-4890 GCA_964202365.1 Myxococcota bacterium
ACGAGGACGCCGACGCCGACGGCCACGGCATCCCCGGCGAGGGCGTGTTTGCCTGCGAGGCGCCGGAAGGCACCGCCGCGCTCGACGACGACTGCGACGACGCCGCGGCGGAGCGGTTCCCGGGCAACCCCGAAGTGTGCGACGGCGTCGACAACAACTGCGACGACCGCGTGGACGTGAACGCCGAGGGCGCCCCGACGTACTACCGCGACGCCGACGGCGACGGCTTCGGCCGCGAGACCTCGGCCCTCGTCGTGTGCGACCAGCCGGAAGGCTGGGTCACCGACGCCACCGACTGCAACGACGCGCGCGCCGCCGTGAACCCGAACGGCACCGAGGCGTGCAACACCGCCGACGACGACTGCGACGGGCAGATCGACGAGGTCGAGGACGTGCCGTGGTTCGACTGGTACGCCGACCGCGACCGGGACGGCTTCGGCGACCCCGCCGACGCCGTGAGCGCCTGTGCCCCCACCGATGAGCGCGTGGCGGACGCCACGGACTGCGACGACCGCGCCGCCGAGAGCTACCCGGGCGCCGCCGAGATCTGCGACGGCGGGGACAACGACTGCGACGGCACGGTGGACGACCCCGACGCCCTCGCGTGGACCGACTGGTACGCCGACGCGGATGACGACGGCTACGGCGACCCGAGCGTGGCGGTGTCCGCCTGCGCCCGCCCGCGCGACTTCGCCGAGGGCGCGGACGACTGCGACGACGCCGACCAGGCCGTGCACCCGTGGGCGCCCGAGCAGTGCGACGACATCGACAACAACTGCGACGGACGCGTCGATGAGCTCGACGGCGACGCGATCACCACGTGGTGGACCGACGCCGACGGCGACGGCGAGGGCGACGCGAGCGTCCCGGTCCCCTCCTGCATCCAGCTCGACGGCATCGTGTCGAACGCGCTCGACTGCGACGACACCGACCGCAACGTCTCGACCGAGGCGGACGAGAGCTGCAACGCCATCGACGACGACTGCGACGGCGAGGTGGACGAGGGCAGCCCCGCGAACGCGCCGATCTGGTTCGTGGACGCCGACGGCGACGGCCACGGCGACCCCACCGTGATGGAGGCGGTGTGCGTCGCCCCCGACGGCTACGTGGCGTCCGACGCGGACTGCGACGACACCGACGCCACGCTCTCGCCCGAGGTGGACGAGCTGTGCAACGGCATCGACGACAACTGTGACGGCGAGATCGACGAGGGCACGGCGCTCGACGCGACCGTGTGGTACGCCGATGCCGACGGAGACGGTCACGGGAGCAACACGTCGATGCGGTCGGCGTGCGCGATGCCGGAGCGCTACCTGCCGGAGCCCGGCGACTGTGACGACCGCGACGCCGCGGTGCGGCCCGACGCGGCGGAGACCTGCAACGACCTCGACGACGACTGCGACGTCGACATCGACGAGGACGCCACCGACGCGCGCACCTTCTACGCCGATATCGACCACGACGACTACGGCGACCCCGCAACCGAGCTGCGCGCGTGCTCCACCCCCGACGGCTACGTCGAGGTGGCCGAGGACTGCGACGACACCCGCGCCACGGTCAGCCCGAACGGGATGGAGACCTGCAACGGCCTCGACGACAACTGCGACGGTTCGACCGATGGCTCCGACGCCGGGTCGCAGCCCTACTGGTACCGCGACGCCGACCGCGATGGGTACGGCGACCCGGACGCGATCGCGCGCGGCTGCAGCGCCCCGGTCGGCTACGTGGCCGACGACGCCGACTGCGACGATGTCGACGCCATCGTGAACCCGGACGGCACCGAGGTGTGCGGCGACGCGGCCGACGAGGACTGCGACGGGGTGGCCGCGTTCTGCGGGCCGTTCGGCGAGCGCGACCTCGCCGGGGCCGACGCCCGCCTGCCCGGCGCCTACGCCGGCGACGGCTCCGGGCGCGCCGTGGCGGTCGTGCCCGACCTCGACGGCGACGGGCTCGCCGACGTGGTCGTCGGCGGCATCGGGATGGACGACGGGGCCGCCAACGCGGGCGGGGCCTACGTGTACGGACCCGGACTCGAGGGCGACGTGCTCCCCGCCAGCGCGGTCGGCGCGCTCTACGGCACCTGGACGAGCGGCTTCGCGGGGCGTTCGATCGACGGCCTCGGCGATGTCGACGGCGACGGGTTCGGCGACCTGCTGATCGGCGCGTACCAGGACGGCACGGAGGGCACGGAGAGCGGCGCGGCGTTCTTCGTCGCCGGGCCGATCGTCGGCGCGACGCCGCTCGACGGGTCGGAGGCCCGCATCTTCGGCGAACGGCCCGGCGACTGGGCCGGCTACGACGTGGACTCCGCCGGCGACATCGACGGCGACGGCACCCCCGACATGCTCGTGGGCGCCCCGTACGAGGACAGCGGCGGCAGCCGCGCCGGCGCCGTCTACCTGCAGTACGGCGTTCCGAGCGGCGACATGTACCTCGCCGACGCCCACGCCAAGCTCATCGGGGAGGCGGCGCTCGACCGGGCGGGCACCGCGGTCGCCGGACCGGGCGATGTCGACGGCGACGGCTTCGACGACCTGCTGATCGGCGCCTGGTACGCCAACACCACCCTCTCGCATCCCGGCGTCGCGTACGTCGTGTACGGCCCGGTGTACGGCGAGCTCGACCTCTCGATGGCCGATGCGAAGCTCGGCGGCGAGTCGCGGGGCGATCGGGCGGGGATCGCGGTGGCGGGCCCCGGAGACATGGACGGCGACGGCCTCGCCGACCTCCTCATCGGCGCGGACCTGGGCCCGAGCGCGTACGTCGTGACCGGGGCGCCCACCGGCGTGGCCAGCCTGGGCGACGCCGCCGCCATCCGCCGCGGGGAAGACGGCGCGGGCTACGCGGGCTGGGCGGTGGACGGCGCCGGCGACCTCGACGGCGACGGCGCGCGCGACCTGCTCATCGGCGCGCCCGGGCAGTCCAACGGCACCTCCGACGCAGGCGCCGCCTATGTCGTCCGCGGGCCGCTGCTCGGCGCCCTGTCCCTTCGCGAAGCGGACGGCCGCCTGTTGGGCGGCGCCGGCGAGGACTACGCCGGCTACGCGGTCGCGGGCGGCGGCGACGTGAACGGCGACGGCCTGGACGACCTGCTCGTGGGCGCGTGGGGCGTCGACAGCGCCGGGGCCTCCGCGGGCATGAGCTACCTGTTCTACGGCGCGGAGCGGTAGTCGGGGAGCGCGCCGGCGTCAGTCGGCGCGGAGCGTCCGAAGAGCGGGACCCGGTCGGCCTGGGCGCTGGCCTGGCTCGCGACGCCCCCCGGCCGCCGAGAGGCCCGCGCCCGCCCTGGGTTCACACCGCGACGTGCCCTTAGTGGCCTTCCTTCACCATGTTCCGGTTCCACTCCGGAATCTTCAGGAAAATGTCGGAGGTTCCGTCGGGGACGCACTGACACGCGAGGCGGGACTGCGACGTGAGCGCGGGCGCGCCGTCGAGCATGTCCTCCTCGTCGTCGTTGGCCTCGGAGCAGCTCTGAAGGCCCTTCTTCACCACCACGTGGCACGTGGAGCACGCGCATACGCCGCCGCACGCGTGGTCGATTTCCACGCCGCGCGCGAGGAGCGCCGAGAGGAGGCTCCCGGGGAGCCCGGGTTCGTCGTGGGGAAGCTCGGAGGGGTCCACCACGATGGGCTCCGGGAAGCCCTCGAGGTGGATGGTGTAGGCCCGCGTCGGGAGCTTTGTCTTCGGGGGGACGAGGTAGGGGTTCTTTCCGGACATCTACACCTTCCCGCCGGGCGTGTGGTCGAGGGTGCCGCGCTCGGCGCTGTCCTTGAGCCCGAGCTGCTTGCCCACCTCGCCGGCGTCGCGACCGGAGAGCGCACGGGTCAGGTCGCGCTCGATCCGCCGCTGGGCGAACGGGGCGGTCACCTCGTCGAGCTTGTGGGCGAGGTCGGCGATGCGCTTGCGGTCGTCCCCGGGGAGGGCGGCGCGGAGGGCGCCGACCACCGCGTCGATCACGTCCTGCTCGCCGGGGAGGAGCAGGCCGCCGTCGACGCCGAGGGCCTTCTCGACGGCGGTGAGGATGCCGTCGGCCTCGACGCGCGCTTCGATGAGGAGCCGCACGTCGACGTCGGTCTCGGCGTGGTCGATGCTGTCCTCGAGCATGCGCTCGATGTCGTCTTCGGAGAGGCCGTAGCTCGGCTTCACCTCCGTGCGCGCCTCGATGCCGGTGTGCTCTTCCTTGGCGTGCACGGTGAGCATGCCGTCGGCGTCCACCAGGAACTCCACCTTGATGCGCGGGATTCCGGCCGGGAGGCGCGGGAGCCCGGAGAGCGTGAAGCGCCCGAGGGAGCGGTTGTCGCGCGCGAGCTCGCGGTCGCCCTGGACGATGTGGAGGTCGAGCGCGGTCTGGTCGTCCACGTGGGTGGTGAACGTCTGCGACGCGGAGAACGGGATGGTGGAGCAGCGCGGGATGAACTTCTCGACCACGCCGCCCATCACCTCGAGGCCGAGCGAGAGCGGGATGACGTCGAGCAGGAGCAGATCGTCGGAGAGCTGGCTCGACCCGGTGAGGATGTCGGCCTGCATGGCGGCGCCGAGCGCGACCACCTGGTCGGGGTCGAGGTCGGTGTAGGGCGCGCGGCCGAAGAGGTCGCCGACGTAGGTGCGGACGAGCGGCACGCGGGTGGACCCGCCGACGAGCACGACAGCGTCGATCTTGTCGGCGGAGAGCTTGGCGTCGGCGAGGGCCTGGCGGCACGCGGCGCCGGTGCGCTCGACGGTGGGGCGCACAAGGACGTCGAACTCGGCGCGGGTGACGGTGACCGTGGCGCCGCCGACCGTGACCGTGGCCTCCTGGGCGTCGGAGAGGCGGCGCTTGGCGGACTCCACAGCGAGGAGGAGCTCGCGGTGGTCGGCGTCGTCGCGGCGGTCGAGCCCGGCCTTCGCGAG
>CAXNIN010000331.1:0-4860 GCA_964202365.1 Myxococcota bacterium
GGCGCCGGGTACGAGGCCCTCGTCGACCCCCTGCGTCGCAAGCGCGGCATTGTGTGCTTCGGCGCCGACGGGCCGCGCATCGCCGACGTCCTCGCCGCGGCCGGCCTCGCCCCCGTGCGCGTGGACTCCCTCGACGCCGCCGTCGCGCGCCTTGCCGAAGACGCGCGGCCGGGCGACACCGTGTTGCTCTCTCCCGCCTGCGCGTCGTTCGACGCGTTCACCGACTTCGAGCACCGCGGCCGGCATTTCCGCGCCCTGGTGCACAGGCTCGCCCCATGAAGCGCCGCTACGACCTCCCGCTCCTGTTCCTCACGCTCACCCTCGTGGCGTTCGGCCTCGCGATGGTGTATTCGGCGAGCGCGTACGTCGCGACCGAGCTGTACAAGAACCCGCTTCATCACGTGACGCGGCAAGGAGTTGCGGCGGTCGTGGGGTTCGCGGCCATGGCGCTCCTCGCGCGCCTCCCGTACCGGCGCCTCCGCGCGTGGGCGCCAACGCTCTACGTGCTCACGACGCTCTCCCTCGTGCTCGTGTGGGTGCCGGGCGTCGGGCACGCGGCGAACGGGTCGGCCCGCTGGTTCGGCGTGGGCGGCATCCACTTTCAGCCGGCCGAGGTGCTCAAGGTCGTCCTGCTGATCTGCCTCGCGACGCTCTTGCACAAGAGGCGCGCCGACATCCACGCGCCCCAGGTGTTCATCAACGCCGTAGCCATGCTCGCCCCGCCGCTCGTGCTCGTGGCGTTGCAGCCCGACTTCGGATCGACCGCGATCATCACCGTTCTCGCCGCCTCGATGTTCTTCTTCGCGGGCCTCCGCTGGCCCTGGATCGTCGCGCTTGGCGGCGTCGTGGCGGCCGGCCTCACGGTGCTCATGGTGGCCGAGCCCTACCGAATCAAGCGATGGATGAGCTTCCTCGAGCCCTTCAAGGATTGCTCCGGCGACGGCTACCAGGTTTGCCAGTCGCTCCTCGCCATGCACCATGGCGGGCTGCTCGGTCAGGGGCCTGGCGAAAGTTCGGCGAAGCTCCTCTACCTTCCGGAGCCCTACAACGACTTCATCGCCGCGGTGCTCGGCGAGGAGCTCGGGCTCTGGGGCATCGTCATCCTCCTCGCGCTCTACGGCGGCGTCGCGATGCGCGGTTTTTCGATCGCGCGGCGCGCGGCCGACCCGTTCGGGGCGTTGCTGGCGAGCACCTTCACGGTGATGATCGTAGCGCAGGCGTGCCTCAACCTCGGCGTCGTCACGAGCATCGTGCCGCCGAAGGGCCTCGTGCTCCCGTTCATCAGCTACGGCGCGAGCGCCATGATGGTGAACCTCGCCGCGATCGGCGTGCTCCTGTCGATCTCCGCGGAGGCGAAGGCCCTCGAGCCCGCGGCGGTGCCGAGCCCCACGAACCCGCAGCCGCTCAAGCCCGGGCTCGCCGCCGCCTCCGCACGCGGAGGCGTCTGATGTTCCGCGGCAAGTTCGGCCGGGTGCACTTCATCGGCATCGGCGGCAGCGGCATGTCCGGCATCGCGGAGGTGCTCACGAACATGGGCTTCGCCGTGAGCGGCTCCGACATGAAGGAGAGCGCCGTCGTGGCGCGGCTCCGGGGCCTCGGCGCCACGGTCTTCATCGGGCACGACGCCGCGAATGTGGCGGGCGTCGACGTTGTCGTGCGGTCCACCGCCGTGCGGGACGAGAACCCCGAGGTGGTTGCGGCAAACGCATCGAAGATCCCCGTTATCCCGCGTGCGGAGATGCTCGCCGAGCTGATGCGCATGAAGTACGGGCTCGCGGTCGCGGGCACGCACGGAAAGACGACCACCACATCGATGCTCGCGACGTGCCTCCATCGATCGGGCTTCGACCCCACCGTCGTCATCGGTGGCCGTTTGGACGCCCTCGGCAGCAACGCGCGCCTCGGCCGCGGCGACTACCTCGTGGCCGAGGCCGACGAGTCGGACGGGAGCTTCCTCCTGCTTGATCCCACGGTGGCGGTGATCACGAACATCGATCCCGAGCACATGGAATACTGGGGCACCTTCGACGCCCTCGTCGATGGCTTCGCCACCTTCGCGAACCGGGTGCCGTTCTACGGCTTCTCGGTAGTGTGCCTGGATCACCCCGTGGTTCAGCGCATGCTCCCCAAGCTGCGCCGGCGCGTGCTCACCTACGGTTTCGGGGCCCAGGCCGAAGTGCGGGCCGACCGCGTTCGCCAGAACGGCCGCGCCACCGAGTTTCGGGTGTGGCGCCGCGACGAAGTGCTCGGCGACCTGCGCCTCGGCGTGCCCGGCCGCCACAACGTGCTCAACGCCCTCGCGGCGGTCACCGTGTCGCTCGAGCTCGACCTCCCGTTCAGCCAGGTGCAGGAGGCGCTCCACGACTTCGGCGGCGTCGATCGCCGCTTCTCCGTACGCGCGGAGATCGGCGACGTGCTCGTGGTCGACGACTACGGCCACCACCCCGTCGAGATCCAGGCCACGCTCGCCGCCGCCGCCGAGGGGTACGAAGGCCGCCGCATCGTCGCGGTGTTCCAGCCGCACCGCTACTCGCGCGTGCAGGATCTCTGGGAGCAGTTCTGCGGCTCGTTCCACGCCGCCGCACACGTGGTCGTGTGCCCGGTGTACGCCGCGGGCGAGAAGCCCATCGAGGGCGTGGACGCCGCGCGCATCGTGAAAGGCCTGTCCGACCGCGGTCATCGCAGCGTCGTCGGCGTCGACACCCTCGACGCCGCCACCGAGCATCTCGCCGGCTACGTGCGGCCGGGCGACATCGTCATCACGCTCGGCGCGGGCGACGTGAACCGCGTGTGCGGCGCGCTCGCGGACCGGATGCGGGCGGCCGAAGGCGAGCGCCGGTGAACGGGGAAGGGGACGAAGAAGGCGGGGTTCCCCCTCTCGGCGGCGAGGGGGAGGGCGGCGAGCCGGGTCCGAACGTCGGCGCCGAAGCCGACGCGCCCGCGGTGCCGGCGCGGGCAGCGCGGCTCCTCGGCGGGGTGCCCGCGCGGGAAGAGGAGCCCATCGCGCGGCACCTCCCCTTGCGCGGCGGCGGCGGGGCCTTCGAGGTGTGGGTGGAAGTGCCCGACGAAGCCGCGCTCCTCGCGGTGATCAAGGCCGCGCGCGCCGAGAAGCTCGCGGTGCGGCCGCTGCTCCCCTTCGCGGACGCCCTGCCCCCCGAGGGCGGCCTCACCGGCGTGGCCATGCGCCTCGGCGTGGGCTTCGAGCAGATTCGCGAGGTGGAAGGCGGCGTGTGGGTGGGCGCCGCGACGCCGCTCGCGCGGGTGGGCCTCCGCACCGGGTACGCCGCGCTCGCCGGGGCGCCGGGCACGCTCGGCGAGGCGTACGAAGACGGCTGGATCGCGCCCGCGCTCGCGAAGATCCGCCGCTTTCGGGGACGCAGCTTCGAGGAGCTCGAGCCCGCGGGAGATCCGAAGGGCCTCCTCCCCGACCCGAAGTCGCTCCTCGTCGGCGCGCTCCTGAAGCCGGGGACCAAGCTCACGCCGCCGCCGGCCGGCCGCGCGTTTCGCGACCACAAGCGCCGCAACATCCCCGCCGTGCCCGACCTCCTCCGCGGCCTCGCGCTCGGCGGGCTCCGGCTCGGGGCCGCGGTGCTCGCCGAAGAAGACCCGACGGTCCTGGCGAATCGCGGAGGGGCCACGCCACGCCAGCTCCGCCTGCTGCTCCAGGCCGTGCGCGAGCGGGTGCACACAGCGACCGGGCTCGAGCTCGAAGATCGCCTCCCGCCGCCGGGGCGCGGCGGGAAGCTCTGAGCGGGCGGAGCGGCGGCGACACGTGCCCCACGATCCAGGTTTAGATCCCACTATTTGAGGGTCGATCACTCGACGTGCGGATCTTTTCGGACTTGGCTTGTCAAGACTCATTCTCTCCGGTAGAACCTTTGGTACGCCCGCTGGTCCCGTGTCCCCCCTCCGCGCCGCGCTCGCCCTCGTCGCAATCCTCTCCGCCCTCGGCGGCCTCGGGTGGCTCGCGTTCGGCAGCGAACAGCTTCGCTTCCGTACGCTTCGCGTGGTCGGCAACGCCCACGCGTCCGAAGCGCACATCCGGCACCTCGCCGACCTGACCACGGGCCGCCCGCTCCTCACGCTCGATCTCGAGCACGCGGCCGCAAGCGTGGCCCGCCACCCGTGGGTGGCCCAGGTCGAGGCGCGTCGGGTGTTCCCGGACACCGTGGTGCTCCAGGTGCGGGAGCGCCAGGTGCGCGCCCTCGTCCTGCTCGACCAGCTCTACCTGGTCGACACCGAAGGCACGCCATTCCGCAAGGCCGACGCCGCCGACCTCGACCACCCCGTCATCACCGGCATCCCGCTCTCCCTGGCGGATTCCGAGCCCGCGCTCGCGCGCCGAATCGTGCACGACGCCCTCGGTTTGCTCGACGCCGCGTCGGGTCGCGCGGGATTGCGCGAAGCCGACATTTCGGAGGTGCGTTTCGACGCGGAAGCGGGATATATGCTCGCGCTACGAAACGGCGGAGAGGTGCTCCTGGGCTTCCAGGACGAGAGCGCCTTCGCCCGCCTCGATGCCCTGGCTTCCAGAGGCGTCGACCTGACGCACCCCCTCCGTATCGACCTCGGTTCGTCCACAACGGCCGTCGTCTCCCCGCTCTGATCCCCCCCCCCTCTCTCTCCACTCCTCCTCCAGTCCCGGCAGGCTGGAACCCCCCGAGGTTGCCATGATCGAGATCGTAGACAACGAGCACAGCGGCGCGCGCATCAAGGTGATCGGCGTCGGTGGCGGTGGCGGCAACGCCATCAACAACATGGTCCGGTCCGGCCTCACCGGGGTCGAGTTCATCGCGATCAACACCGACGGGCAGGACCTCAAGCGGTCCCTCGCGCCCCGCCGCTTCCAGCTCGGCGCGC
>CAXNIN010000332.1:0-4847 GCA_964202365.1 Myxococcota bacterium
AGGCATCCCGAGGCGGTCGCGTGCCTGCTGACGGCGGCGGTCTACCACAACCTCACCGACGCGTTCCCGCGGGGCGTCTGGCTCTTCGTCCCCCTCGGCACGCCTCCGCCGCGCAGTCGCGTCGCCTCGGTTCACGTCGTGCAGGTGGCACCGTGGATGGTGGACCGCGCCGACGACGCGGGCAACGGCATTCTCAGCGTGAGCGCCCACGGCGTGACTGTCCGGGTGACCGGCCCCGATCGCACCGTCCTCGATCTCTGGCGCTACCCGCGGCTCCTCTCGGCCGAGCACGCGCCCGTCGGGCTGCGTCGGCGCGTCTCGACTCCCGGGTTCAATGTCCCCGCCTTCGCCCGGCTCGCCCGAAGGCTCGGGGCCTGGTCGAAGGTGGAGCCGGTTCTGCAGGGGATGATGGTCCGATGAAGGACAAGGGCGCACGCGCCCGATCCGCCGCCCAGCGCGTCTCGAACCGCGCCCGCGAGCGCGGCCTGTCGAGGAACGACGCGCTGACCGCGCACGATCCTAAGACTATTCGCGGGTGTACATCACGGCGGCGACGCTGGAGCAGCGAGGGGCAGCGAGGGGCGGCGGGGCCGGGGGGGGCGCTGTTCGTCGCGCGCGCGAGGGCGGGGTCCGCGCCGGCAGATCGCGGCGGCGCTGGCGGCCGAGCGAGACGCCGGGCTTGTCCGCTCCGGGGTGTCACCCGCCCAGGTAGAGGCGTGGCGGGCGGCGGTACGCGTGCGCGTGCCGACTCCGTGCAGCACCGCGGACGAGGCGGTGCACCTGTTGACGAGTTGGAACGCCGATCGTCGTTGTGGGAAACCGACCTGGAGAGCGCCCGGACGGCGCTGTCGTCGTCGCTCTCGCTCGTGCTGCGCCTCGTCGGCCGCCACCCCGACCACCTGACGGCCAGGGTCCCGACCCTTCCCTCCCTGTGCTCGCTCGCCTTCGCCAGCACCACGGGCAACGCCTACCTCCCGGAAGACGGCGGCGAATCCTGGGTCACGCTCGGGCAGAACCTGCCGCCGGTGTACGCGGTCCGGTTCGCGTAGCCCGCGGATTTGGGCGTCGACCTCTCGGTGAACGGGGGACGTCGTGAGCCGCGGGGACGTTGGCGGGGCCGGGCGCGCCCCCACCCGCGCCAACGCTCCCCGCCATCCCCACCCTCTCACGCGCGGCCGGGGTCGGGTGTCCTCCCGGGTCGCGGCCGCGCCGCTCCGTCGCGCCGCCGCGCGCGGCGCAACCGGGGCGGGCCCGCAGCCCCACGCCACGCAAACAGCCCCCACGCCCGCCCCGCCGTCCGGCGCCCCTCGCGCGGGACGTCGCAGCGCGGGATAGTACGGACGCCACGAAGGTGCACCGGCATGCGCGGCTCTCCGCTCACAGCGACAACTCGACTCCGAGCGGCCGCGGCACGGCGCCGACTCCGCGCTGGTCGGACGCCGCGGTGACGCATCGCCTCCGCATCCCGGTCGCGCTCGCCCTGTTCGCCCTGCTCGCCGCTCCGAGCTGGCCCGGCACCGTCGACGACGTCTACATCACCCTCGCCTACGCGCGGCACTGGGCCGAGACCGGGGCCCTCGCGTGGACCACCGGCGAGCGCGTCGAGGGGTACTCGAACTTTCTGTTCATGGCGTTGATGGCGCTGGGTGTCCTCGGCCGCATCGACATCGACCTCCTCGCACAACTGGTGCCGCTACTGTCGGCGGCGGTGGTCGTGGCGATGGTCGAGCGTCGTCTACCGCACACGCTTGCCGGCACGCTCGCGCTGGTAGCACTGGTGACGTGGGCGCCGTTCAACCACTGGTCGGTCGTTGGGCTCGAGACCACGTTCTACGGAATGCTCCTCGCCACGGGATGGGTGTGCGTGCTGGGGGTTCCCGGGCGTTGGGGAATCGGAATCGCGCTGCTGGCGGCCGCCTCGATCACCCGGCCCGAAGGCGCGCTGCAGCTCGCCGCCGCGGCCGCAACCGTCTTCCTTCGCCCCGTCGACCAGCGCGGGGCGCGTTGGGTCGCCTTCGCGGCGCTCGTGTCGCTCGCCGCGTACCACGCCGCTCGAATCCAGTGGTTCGACGCCCTGCTCCCCACGTCGTACCTCGTCAAGGTGTCCCCCATCGGTCTCACACGCTACGGCGCGCTGCAACTGACCGGCGATCTCCTCACGGCCGCCGGCCTCTTCATCGCCCTCCTCGTCGCGGGCCGAACGACCCGGCGGGACGCCCTTTGGGTGACGGTCCCGCTCGCCATCCAGGCCGCGACACTCGTCCGCGCAAGCGGCGACTGGATGAGCTGGGGTCGGCTCACCATGCCGGGCGTGTTGGCCACCGTAGCCGCGTTCGCCTCCGTGGCGGTATGGCGCAGCGGTGCATCGAGGGCGGCGCTCGGGCTGACTGCGCTCGTCGTCGTTACCGCCATGTGCTTTGAGCCCCGCGGGTACGGTGCGATCGACCTCAATCGCCGGTCGGTGTCGAACATCGCGCGCTCCGTGGGCCATCTCCGACACGGCCTGGACACCCCGATCGCCGAAGATGTCAGTTGGGTGATCGACAACGTCCCGCTCGACGCCGCCGCGCTGGTGGTCGATGCCGGGATGTTGGGCGACGTGCCACGCTTTCGACTGATCGACATGCGCGGGCTCACCCACCTTCCGGCGGCAAAGGCGATCGCCGCCAACCGCGCGGAAGAGTGGCTACGCGCCACCGTGTCGGATGCCGCTACGCGCCCCGCGTTTCTCCGACTGGCCAACTGGGATGGCGTCGTGCACCCGCCGTACCCGGACTGGCTGGTAGGCGGCTTCAGCCTTCGTGCTGATTTGCGCTACGGCGGGGGTTCGATCCGCTGGTACGCTGCCACCGACCAACGCCCAACTCCCGCGGAGCGACGCGAGCGCTGGGACGAGATGCTCCGCCGCCACCCCTCTCACCCGTTCCTCGCCTGGCACGCCGCGCTTTCGGCGGCAGAGACGGGCGACTTCGCGCGTGCGGAGCGGCTTGCCGAAGCAGCAGAACGTCGGTGGCCGAGCATGGCGGAGTTTCGCGACGCCCCGCGTTCGCTCTCCTTCGTATCCGCCACGCGCGCCCTCGACTGGTCCGGGGGCCGAGGTTTCGCCCTCCAGTGCCAGGATGTCGCGGTCAGCCGCATGCTCGCTCCGGAAGAAGCGGCGCGGCTCGTCGTGTCATTCGCAGATGACAAGGAGCACCCAGGGATCCGCGCTGTTGTCGACGACCCCTGCGGCCCCCCAACCGAAGCCGACCCTCTCGGCGGCGGGTGGCTCGTGGCCTGCCCAACCGCGCGGAGTGTGACGGTCACCGTCGCCTGCGGGCCTGAAGTCGACCAAACCGTCTATGTACAGCTCGCGAGCGAGTAGACGCGTCGCCTACCGGGGCACGGGGATGGTCAGGACCGCGCCGGCATCGGTCCCGCCCTCGGAGTCCGTGTGCCCGCCGATCAGGATGTCCTCCGAGCCGTCTCCATCCACGTCGGCCGACCGCGCTACACGGTAGCCGTAACGCCCGTTGGGGCGCAAGGAAGCCGCGCCCAACGAGGCGTCGGAGAGCTGAGCCGTCGCGCGAAAGCCGAGCTCCTCCCCAAAGATGATCGCCGCGAAAGACGTTGCCAGCGCCGGGTACCACTGGAGGGGGACGAACGTCTCCGCTCTGCCGTCGGCGTCGAGGTCACCGAGGTCGAGCACGTCGAACGCCAGCGAGCCCTCGCCGAGCGCCATGCTGGCAGTCGGTTCGGCAACCGTGACCACCCGTTGGGCGGCCAACGTCGTGAACACGCGCAGCTCCTCATCGTAGTAGATGCAGGCGAGGTCGCGCGCCCCGTCCCCGTCCACGTCGCCCAACATCTCCACCGGGCTCACTTCCCCGGCTCCGGTGCCCGTCAGCCTGAAGATTGCGTCCTCCGGGAGCGTGGGCGCCGCAACCCCGCCCGGAAGCACGTAGGCGAGATCGCCGTACGACACCGACACCATGTAGTCGTCAACGCCGTCGCCATCGACATCTCCCGCGGGAACGACCAGGTTCCCCATCGCGGCGTCCTCATACGGACCCGCGGTCAACACGTCCCCGTCCGACACACGCAAACTTCCGACACGACCCACGTCGAAGACCGCGAGCACCCCCGCGTTCGGATACTCCCCACCCGCGGCGAACAAGGACGTGACCGCGAGATACTCGGCCCCGTCCCCCATTACATCTCCGAGGAACGCCGCACCTGTTCCGCCGTACTCGCCTGGATTGTCGCCCACGATCACGCCGAGCGCGGCCTCGGGAAGCGACAACGTCGACGAAGCGCCGAACTCGGCCCCATCCACGAGAAACGCCGCGCCGCGCGAACCCTCGTAGCCCGTCGCGGTGGCAACAAAGTCAGGAACTCCGTCTCCGCTCACGTCGGGGCCGCCCTCCGATACCTGCGGAAGAAACCAGTTCTCCCCACCCGGAAGCAGTACGTTGGCCGCCGCCAAATCCCCGCCCGCGCGTCCACCCTCCACCAGATACACGGCGCCGCCGTACGGGAATACGCTGGCCTCGTAGACCGCGCCCACGAGGTAGTCCGCGAGCCCGTCGCCCGTCACGTCCCCGAGGGGCCCGAGCCGGCGCCCAACCTGCCCACCGGCGCTGGCCCCGATCCACGCTTCCGCCCCGTAGTCGAGGCGAACCGCCTCGATCTCTCCGTCACAGTCGTTGTCCGTGAGACCGTTGCCCCACGTCTCCTCCGCCAGCGGTCGAACGTCCGGGTTCGCGTCGTCACAGTCCGATCCGCCTACCTCCTCGGCGACCGCCCCGTCGCCGTCCAAATCGTCCGCGTCGCCCGCTTGACAATCCTGATCGACGCCGTCGTACGGC
>CAXNIN010000333.1:0-4843 GCA_964202365.1 Myxococcota bacterium
GTGGAGGGCGGGCCGCCGTCGTCCCAGAGCGCGGCGAGATCGAGCCCGGCGTCGGTCTGGGCGAGGGTGAGGGTGAGGCCGTCGACACGGGCTTCGGGGACCACGAGGACGCCGGAGGAGAGCCCGCCGAGGCGGTAGCCGAGCCGGAGCGTGTCCACGTGCGCGAGCACCGCGCCGTCGGGGCCGGCGAGGGTGATGTCGCGGAGCTCGGCGTAGGAGAAGAGGTCGGTCGCGAGCGGGCCCGCCGAGAGCGTGCCGTGGGCGGGCGCGAGGAGCACGAGGAGCTGGTCGCGGAGGAACGCCCGCCCGTCGTCCGTGCGCGCCCAGATGCCGGCCGCCACGACGACCACGGAGGCGACGCCGACGAGCACCACGAGGAGCCCGAAGAACGCGCGCAGGAGCCGCCAGCGACGACGGCGGCGGGGCGGGGGCGCCGCGGCGGTCAGAACGCCTCCCCGAGCGAGAGGTGGAGTTGGTAGCCGGAGTGCTGCGCGAAGTACTCCGGCTCGCCGAGGCGGAAGCCCACTTCGATGCGGATCGGCCCGACGGGCGTGGGGTAGCGGAGCCCGCCCCCCACCGACCACTGGAGCTCGCCGGGGTCGAAGCGCGACGGGCGGTCCCACACGCGCCCAACGTCGACGAACGCGGCGAACACGAGGCCGAACGGGAGGCCGCCCTTGCGGACCTCGAAGTTGCCGTAGAGCTGGAGCTCGCCGCCGGCCGGGAGCTGGAGGTCGAGCGTCGTGTCGCACGTTTGCATGACGCCGGCGTCGTCGACGACGGGGTCGAGGCAGACGTACGGCCCGAGCCGGTTCGCCCCCCACCCGCGCACCGAGTTGGAGCCGCCCAGGTAGAGGCGCTCGGCGTAGGGGACCGCGGCCTCGTCGGGGTCGTAGGCGACGATGACGCCGCCGCCGAGGCGCCCGGCGAACACGACTTCGGGGTCCCAGCCGTCGATGTCGACGATGCCGCGGTACGCGCGCACCTCGCCCGTGGCGCGCAGGAAGCCGTAGTTGCCGCCGAGCGGACCGCCGGCTTCGGCGAGCGCGGCGTTCCAGTACCAGCCCCGCGTGGTGTTCAGCGGGTCGTTGCGGCCTTCGTAGACGACGCGCTGCTCGAGCATCGAGAGGAGGTAGGGGTTGGTGGTGTCGACGCGGAGGCGGCTGTCCGCGATGTCCTCGAGGTCGACCGTGAGCTCGAGGAACTCGGTGTACTGGATGCGGTAGCCGAACGAGGGCCGCACGCCCCGCAGGCCCGACCAGACGAGCATCGGCGAGAAGCTCGGCTCGATCTTGCGGTACCCGCGCTCGAGCCCGAGCTCGAACCGGCCCTCGTTCTTCAGCGCGAGGCCCGACCCGAACAGGCGGGGGAGCTCGACGGAGAAGCCGGCGTCCACGATGGGGCGCACGCCCGCGAAGGTGTCGGCCGAGAGCGCGTCGACCGAGTCGGCGATGACGCCCGCGCCGGCTTCGACGTCGGCTTCGAGCCGCCAGAGCCGCTTGCCGAGGTTCTCGTCTCGGTAGGTGGCCTGCGCGGCGACCGAGGCGCGGCCGGGGTCGATCGCGAGCGCGGGGCCCGCGCGCAGCTCGCGGAACTTCGCCTCGGTGACGCGCACGCGCACGGGCACGACGGACGCGGTGCGGTCGGAGAGATCGGGCAGCACGTCGACCACGCCGAACACGCGGAGCGCGTAGAGCTTCGCCCGCGTGGCCTCGAGCGCCGCCACCGAGTACCCGCGGCCGGGGACCACCGCGACCTGCTCGCAGATGAGGTCCTCCGGCACATCGACGAGGCCCTCGATGGTGACCGCCCCGAAGACGCAGGCGGGGCCTGGGTCGATGGTGACCGTGACGTCCACCGCGCGGTCGTCCGGGTAGACCGCCACGTCGCCCTCGACGCGCGCGTGGGCGTAGGACTGCTCCGCGAGGATGCGGCGAATTGCGCCGAGGGTGTCCTCCCAGGCGGCGTAGGTGAACACCTCGCCGGGGGCGATGTCCGACCGGGAGGCGTCGCCGAGGAGGTTGCCGATGCGGCGGCGGAGCGGCCGGCCGAGGCGGTCGGCGCCCACGGAGAGGATGCCGCGGATGCGCGACGGCTCGCCCTCGGAGATGCGCCCGCGCACGTCGAACCGGCGCGCCTTCTTGCCCGGCCCGCCCCGCGCCACGAGCTCCCATCCGAGGAAGCGCGCATCGAAGAACCCCTCGTTCGCGTACCAGATCTCAAGGCGGTACGCGTCTTCGTCGAGCGTTTCGCGGTTCAGCCACGTGGGCTCGACCAGCCCGGGGACCAGGAACGCCTGGGCCCTGCCCTGCGGGTGGGCCATCGCGTTCTTCAGCGCGCGCTGCGCGGGCAGCCGGCCGAAGCGGGCGAGGCCGTTGCGGCCGTCGTCAAACGTGAACGACATGGCGCCGACGGCGTCCCCGGAGCGATGCGCCGAGCAGCCGAGGAGCAGGAGCAGCGCGAGCAGCGGGAGGAGCGACCGGACCACGCGCCTCTTTAGCGCGTGCGCACGCTCGCGCGGGGCGCGCGGAACGTGTGGAACGCCGCGCGGGAAGGACCGGGGGGCGTTGGGGGGGCCCTCCCCCGCCCCACGACCTAGATGCGCCGCACCTTGCCGGCGAGCTCGGGGGAGGCGGCGCGCGCGACCGAGGTGGCGTTGCGGGCGTCGACGACGAGGCGGCTCTCGCGGAGCACGAGCGCCCAGTCGTACACGCGGTGGTCGGTGAGGATCACGACGACGTCGGCGTCGCGGAGGGCCTGGGCGTCGAGCGGCACGCTCTGGAGCGTGTGGGAGCCGACCTGCACGCTGGCGACGTGCGGATCGTTGTAGGAGAGCCGGGCGCCGCGGTTGAGGAGGCGCTCGAACACCTCGAGGGCGGGCGACTCGCGTACATCCGAGATGTCCGGCTTGTACGCCGCGCCGAGCGCGAGCACCCGGCTGCCGCGCACGGACCGCTCGCCTTCGTTCAGCGCGTCCGTGATCACGTCGATGACGTGCTCGGGCATGGCGGAGTTGACGGCGTCCGCGAGCTCGACGAAGCGCGTGGTGAAGTTGTGCGCGCGGAGCTTCCACGCGAGGTAGTGCGGATCGACCGGGATGCAGTGGCCGCCGAGACCGGGGCCCGGGCGGAACGGCATGAAGCCGAACGGCTTGGTGGACGCGGCGTCGATGACCTCCCACACGTCGAGCCCGAGCTGGCGGCACACGAGCGCGAACTCGTTGACGAGCCCGATGTTGACCATGCGGAAAGTGTTTTCGAGGAGCTTGACGGTCTCCGCGGTGGCGGGGGAGCTCACCGGATAGATCGTGTCGCAGCAACGCCCGTAGAGCGCGGCCGCGGCGGCGCTGCAGGCGGGCGTGACGCCGCCGACCACCTTAGGCGTGTTGCGGATGCCGTACTTGGGGTTGCCCGGGTCGACGCGCTCGGGCGAGAACGCGACCGCGACATCGACGCCCGGGACGAGCCCGCGCTCTTCGAGCATCGGCACGAGGATCTCTTCGGTGGTGCCCGGGTAGGTGGTGCTCTCGAGCACCACGAGCTGGCCGGCGCGCGCGTGCGCCGCGATCGCCTGGCCGGCGGCCACGATGTAGGAGATGTCGGGGTCCTTCGTCTTCCGGAGCGGCGTGGGCACGCAGATGATGATGGCGTCGGCGCGGGCGACGCGGCTGGGGTCCGTGCTGGCGGAGAAGCCGGCGGCGACGGCGTGGGCGAGCTCGGCGTCGGTGATGTCGCCGACGTGCGAGCGGCCCTCGTTGAGGCGGGCGCACAGCTCGGGCGTAACGTCGAGGCCGAGCACCTCGGCGCCGGACTTCGCGAGCTCCACACAGAGGGGCAGGCCGACGTAGCCGAGGCCGACCACGGCGATCACGGGCCGAGGGCCGGCGAGGCGGTCGACGAGCGCGGCAATGGAAGGAGGGAGGGCAGCTTGCGTCACGGAGACCTCGCGCGGGCCGGCCCCCTAACGCGGGCGCTCGCGGGGGCGGGGGGCAACCGCAGCGGATCGCAGCCCCGGGGGCCGCGAACCCGCTCGGGCTCCCGCGCGTTATGCGCCGCGGCGACGGTTCCGGCCGGCGGCGCGTCGGGCGACGCGGCGAGGGCGGGACGAACGGGAGGCGGCGTGCGACCGAAGCTCGGGACGGTGGTTCGCTGGCTGCTCGCCGCGTTGATCCTCGGCTACAGCGCCTGGAAGCTGGGCGGCGCGTGGACCGCGCTCGAGCCGACGGCCCTCGTGTGGCGCCCGATCCCGCTGCTCGCGGGGAGCCTTGTCGGCGGGGCGGCCCTCGTGACGCTGGCGGTGGTGGCGGGCGTGGGCCTCCGCGCGGCGCAGTTGCCCGTGGGCGGCGCGCGGCCGGGCTTCTGGCTCGGGTGGATGCGCGTGTGGTTCCAGGGCTACTTCTACCGCTACGTACCCGGGAAGTTGATGCTCGTCGTCGAGCGCGCCCGGCTCGGCGAGCGCCTCGGCATCCCCAGGGCGGCGAGCGTGATGCTGGTGGTGTGGGAGAGCCTGCTCCTGCTCGCGGGCGCCGGGCTCTTCGGCGGCGTGGGCCTCCTCGCGCTCCCCGGCGGCGACGGCCCGCTCTCCGGCGCGCTCGTAGCGGCGCTCGCCCTCGCTTCGCTCGTCGGATCCCTGCTCCTCTGGCCCATCGTGGGCGCCCTCGCCCGCCGCGCGCCGCGCCTCGCGGCCCGCCTCCCCGGCAGCGTGTTGACCGTGTCGTCGGCCGCCCAGGTGGGCCTCGTGGCCGCGAACGCCGTGGCGTGGGCGCTCCTCGGCGCCTCCTTCGCGCTCGTGTGCGTGGGGATGGCGCCCGACGAGGCGCCGCCGATGGGCCTGCTCGTGGTGT
>CAXNIN010000334.1:0-4842 GCA_964202365.1 Myxococcota bacterium
CCCCAAAACGAGCAGAGGCCCGCCGAAGCGAGCCTCCCGGCCGGAACGAATCGGGCCTACCCTTCGAAGTTCGTGGCCTTGGCCTTGATCTCGCTGACGCCGATCTCGGGCATCTTGCCCGGGTAGCTGTCGACGATCTTGACCTCGATCGACCCGAACGCGCCACCGGTGTAGCCGTTGAAGCCCGGTACGGTGGCCCACACGGTGTCCGTGCCCTTCTCGGGGAGCACGGTGGTGACGGTCTGCGCGCCCACCGTGATCGCGATCGTCTTGGGGCGCGCGTAGTCCTTCGCGGGGGTGAACCCGATGCTGGAGACGCCGAAGTTCTGGCTCTCCATCGTGAGGTTCACGCCGGGGGCGAACGTGGCGACGGTCTTCGCGTCGTCATCGAGCGCCTTCGCGGCGGGGGCGGGGTCGCCTTCGTCGATGGCGGTGACCTTCGCCTTGGCGTCGAATTCCTTCATGTGCACGAGCACTTCGGACACGCCGAGGTTGGGGAAGTCGGCGCCGTCGTAGATGTCGACGATGGAGATGCGCACGCGGCCGCCGAAGAGGCCGGCGTCGATCTTCGTGTCGGGCAGGTCGAGCACCTGCCACTCGCGCTTGTCGGCCACGTCGAGCGTGGCCGAGCCGACCTGCTTGGAGGCCTGCTCGTCGTCGAGCGCGTAGAGGTCGACGCGGATCTTCTTCACCCGGGGGTAGTCGGAGAAGGTCTCCTCCGTCTTGTTGAAGCCGGGGAAGATGGAGATCTTGTCGACTTCGCCGCGGGGGATGTCGATCTCGATCCACTCGCCGCGATTGGGGCTCTCCCCGGGCACCATCCAGGCGGTCTCGAGCTTGCCGTCGATGGCGGCCGAGGGCGCCCAGAAGTTGGCGCCCTGCTTGGTCTCCTTCTGGAACGACGATCCGCGTGCGCCGGCGAAGGCGAGCGTGGGGAGCAGGAGGGCGAGGGTGATGACGCGCATGGGGAGATCCTCGGGCTAATCGCGGTCGACGATGATGAACTCGACGCGGCGGTTCTGGGAGCGACCGTCGTCCGTGTCGTTGGTGGAGATGGGGCGCATCTCCCCGAACCCGGCAGCGTCCAGGCGGCTTCCGTCGACACCCTTGCTCTTGAGGTAGGCGACCACGCTCTCCGCGCGGGCCTGGGAGAGCTTGAGGTTCGAGAGGTCGTTGCCGACGCTGTCGGTGTGGCCTTCGATGCGGATCTTCTTGAGCTCGGGGTGCTCGTTGACCACGCGGGCGATCTCGTCGAGGAGGTCGTAGCTGCGGGTCTGGATGGTCGCCTTGCCCGTGTCGAAGAAGATGACCTCCTTGATCTTGATGGCCTCGTTCGTCACGACGACGCGGGCGTTCTTGAGGCGGTCGTCGGGGCAGCCGTCTTCGTCCTCGAAGTCGTTCTTGTCCTCGGGGTCGTACGGGCAGCGGTCGACGTCGTCCTTGAAGCCGTCGCCGTCGCTGTCTTCGACCGGCTTGTCGTCGGGGCAGCCGTCATCGTCGGTGAAGCCGTTCACGGTCTCCGCCTGATCGGGGCAACGATCCTGCGTGTCGACGACGCCGTCCTTGTCGTTGTCGGGGTCCGGACAGCCGTCGTTGTCGAGGTATCCGTCGTCGTCTTCCGGATCGTTCTTGCACTGGTCGACGCCGTCTTCGCGGCCGTCGGCGTCGTTGTCGAGCTCGGGGCAGCCGTCCTCGTCCTGGAAGTCGTCGTAGTCTTCCGGGTCCTTCGCGCAGCGGTCGGTGCCGTCGGGGATCTTGTCCTTGTCGCTGTCGCGGGCGTCCGGGTCGAACGAGGGCGCGACGGTGAGGCCGGCGACGAGCCGGTAGTCGGGGGCGCCGACGCCGCCGATGACGGCGGTGCCGCCGGCGACGTTGATGGCGAACGCCCGACCGAGCAGGGCCTTGGCGCCCACCATGACCTCGGCGGGGCTCTGGGCGGCGCGCGCGCCGAAGGTCTCGCCGTGGAATTCGGCGGTGAGCTCCAGCGGCTCCACCACGTGGTAGCCGAAGGCCGCCGCGTAGGTGAAGGCGTTGCTGACGCGCACGTCGCGGATGCGGGCGTCGTTGCGGACGCGGTACCCGCCGTTGACGGCGACGCGCCACTTGTACTGGCGCGTGTGCACCGGCGCGTCGCTGTACTCGAAGGCGACGGTCGGCGCGAAGGTGACGCCACCCTCGCCGAGGTAGTCGCTCGTGGAGCCGCTCGGGATGCCGACCGGCACGATGACCGCGAGGCCGACCGGCAGGTAGTCGCGGTCGAGCACGGCGATCTTGGGGGTCACGACGATGTCGCCGAGGCCGCCACCGCCGCCGGGACCGGCGGTGCCGGTGGGGTCGTCGATACCGGCGAGGTTCCAGCTCTCCTGGGCCATCACCAGCGGAAGATCCACGGTGAGGCTGGCGAAGCGCGTGAAGCCCATGCCGACCTGGATGTTCGACGTGACGCGGGTGTCGACCACGCCGTCGCCCGTTTCGTTGCCGCTGGCGGCGCCGCTCGCGGAGACGCGGTTGCCGTCGGCATCCACGAACACCACGGGGTCGTTGCTGTAGTTGAACCACGCGCCGACGCCGAGCTGCAGGTTCCCCAGCGTAGCCGCGCCGTGCGTGGCGCCGTAGCCGTAGAAGTCCGCATGCGGGCGGAACAGCTCGAAGTCGAAGCTGGAGTCGAGCGTCGCGGAGGAGTCCTGCGCGAACGCCGGGGCGGTCATGACGACCGCGGCCAGAAGCGTGATCATCGAGCCCCTCCCTCACGACGGCGGGACGCCGCCGCCAGGCCCATCAGCGCGCCGAGGACCAGCGCCGCCGTCCCGCCACCGGTCGGCGCGACGCCGCAGAGGCCGCCGCCCCGCGTGGTCGCGTACGCGGCCGGGTTGGTGCACGCGGGCAGATTGTCGTAGAAGCCGTCACAGTCGTTGTCGAGTTGGTCGCCGCAGAGCTCGACGGCGCCCGGCTTGACCGTGGCCGAGATCTCGCGGAGGTCGGGCGGCTCGGCCACGTCCATGCAGTCGCCGGCGTCCTCGGTCACCCCGTCGCCGTCGCGGTCGGGGATGTCGATGTCGCCGTTGCAGTCGTTGTCGATGCCGTCCGAGTTGTCCTCGACGGCGCCCGGGTTGATCGCGGGGTTGTTGTCCTCGCAGTCGCAGCGGGACCCGCACTCGCAGAGGTCCGACTTGTAGCCGTCCTCGTCGTAGTCGCAGAGGTCGAAGCCGTCGCAGTCCTGGTCGTACCCGTCGTACGGGATCTCGGTCGCGCCGGGGTAGACGTTTGCGTCGGTGTCGGCGGCATAGTCGGTGACGTCGCTCGTGGGGAGCGAGGGCGAGCAGTCCGTGCCGCAGGCGTCGGTGGCGGAGTAGCCGAAGCCGTCGCCGTCGGCGTCGAGGTCGTCGATGCAGTCGTTGCAGTCGTTGTCGACGCCGTCGAGCTCTTCGCGGGCGCCCGGGAACACATCGGTGTCCTCGTCGTCGCAGTCGCCGTCGACCTCGGTGTAGCCGTCGCCGTCGTCGTCGAGGATGCCGTCGTCGCGGACGCCGTTGCAGTCGGCGTCGTCGTTGGCGTTGCCGCCTCCGCCGGAGGTCTCGGGGACGTTGTCGTTGCCGTCGGTGGCGCCGGGGTTGATGGTGGCGTCGTCGTCGCGGCAGTCGCCCTCGCGCTCGGAGTAGCCGTCGCCGTCGTTGTCGGTGCCGGCGGAGGTGCCGCAGTAGTCGTTCTCCGCGCCGGGCGAGCCGTACATGCCCGACACGGTGATGAAGTCACCGGACGAGCACCAATTCGTGGCGGAGTCGTTCGCCCACTCGAGGCTGGACGCGTTGAGGCTCGCCGCGTGCGCGTAGTCGAGGCTCACGCCCCACGCGGAGGTCCAGTCCACCTCGTCCAGCGTGGTGCCGCTGTAGGCGACGGTGAACTTGTCGTCCGCCGCGGCGAAGTTGAACTGCGACGACGCCGGGCCGAACGTGTAGACGTAGTCCACCGGCACGTTGCCGTTGAAGTCGGCATCCCCGTACGTCTGATTCGAGGAGACGCCGAGGACGAGGTAGTCCCCGCGTCCGACGAGCACGGACCGGTCGATCGTGATGGTCTGCCCCGCGGCGTTCGTGATGGTGACCCCGAAGAAGTCCAAGGTTCCAGGGTAGTTGTTGTAGAGCTCGAACCACTCCCCGTAGTACTGGGGGACGCGGTCCGTGTCGCCCTGGAACTCCGTCAACGTGACGTGTCCGGGCAACGACGGCGAAACCGCGTGCGCGGGGAATGCGAGCGTGAGCAGGACACCTGCGATGGACATGGGGATTCCTCCCGGGATGCGTCGGGATGGGTATACACGATGCGCCACCGTTCCTCAACGCTGCCCCCTCGGAGGCGCGTGCTGGGGCCCGCCTACGGGGTTCTGAGCGAATGTGCAGTGCCGACGCGGGTGCGAAGCCAGGCGCGTGGAGATCCGCCCGGGGCGCGGATCGTGTGGCTGTGTGTCACGGAATGGTAAGGGTGACGCCGCTCACGTCCGCTTCGCCGATCGTCACTGCCCGATCGGAGCGCGCCGCGGGATCGTCACCGGTGCGCGAATCCCCTGTGAGGTCCTGGTACGCTTCGACCTCCACCGAGCCGTAGCCGACCGGGAACGCCTGCGACCACGCGCCGACCGCGACCGTTCGCCGCCCGAGGTAGGAGCGGCCGCCCGCGCCCTCGCCGTTGGCCTTGAAGAAGTCGAGGATCACGGGAAGGTCGCGCGAAGCGCTGGTGGTTCCTGCCAAGGTGACGGTGGGGCCAGCCGGGAACGTGAGGCCGTCCGGCGGGGGGCTCGGGCTCCCGGACGCGCCGCCGCCCTCGGGGGCTCCGGCGCGCCCGCGG
>CAXNIN010000335.1:0-4832 GCA_964202365.1 Myxococcota bacterium
GTCCGGCGGCCGTCGACTTCAGCGGGGCCCGCGAGGGGCGGCGGCCTACGGCTTACCGACGAACTCGCTCTCGAGGTAGGCGAGCATTTCCCAGGCCTGGTCGTCGGAGAGCCCGAGCGGCGCCATCGCGGAGCCCTGGACGCCGTTGAGCAGGATCCAGTGCTTCACGCCCTCGGACGTATAGTCCCAGCGCTCCTTCCAGTGGAAGTTCGAGGGCTTCTGGGGGAGGGCCTGCCCGGCGACGCCGTCGCCGTAGCCGTTGGCGCCGTGGCACGCGACGCACTTGGCTTCGTACGCCGCCTTGCCGGCGGCGATCGCGGTGGCGTCGCCCTTCTTGGGGTTCGTCTTGGCGTCCGCGCCGGCGGCCTTGGCCTTCTCGTAGGCGGCCTTCGAGAGGTCGTCCGGCGTGTAGGGGCCGGACGCCACCGGCGGCGCCGCGGGCGCGACGGGGGCGGGCGGGGGAGCGGCCACGGGGGCCGGGGCAGCAGGGGCGGGGGCCGGGGCAGCGGCCTCCTTCTTCTCTTCCCCACCACAGGCGGCGAGGAACACGGTCAACAGCAGTGCGCGCTTCATGGGTCGCTCCGGAAAAGACACCCGGATTAACGCGGAGCTGGGGGCGCGGCAAACGGAGCGCCGGGGGGCTACTCGGCGGTGGGACCGGTGGTCGCGAGGCCGGTCGGGTGGCTGCCTGCGACGGTCCAGTGCTCGGCGTGCAGGTCCGGAGCGCCAAACCGGACGAGGGCGCCCTCGAACCCGGCGAACGGATCGGACCACTCGCTCAGCGACGACGTGCTGATTGTCGCGGTGATACTCGCGTTGAAGGCGCGATCCTGCACGGACACGGGGATGAGCTCGGCCCCGAACGCGCGCAGGTAGTCTCCCTCACCCATGCTGGGCCCTTCGAGGTTCAGCCCGAGGTCGAAGCCGCGCCACGCGATGAGCGCTTCGGAGGCGCCGCCGGCGAAGTCGACGTCGAGCTCCAGGGGCGGCTGATCGGTGAAAGGAGGGTCCCAGGGGAGGTCGAGCGTCTTCGATGCGCTCCAGGTTTCGGGTTCGAAGGGCCCGGCGAGGACGACGACGTCGACCGTGACCTCGGTGACCGCGTAGGGGATGGCCGCGTTCATGTCGGCGCGGTCCTGCGGGCCCCACCGCACGTTGGCCTGCACCGGCACGCGGAGCGTGTCGCCTACCCGCTCGACGTCGCCGAGGAAGAACCCGAAGCCGTTGCTCGTGTAGCCATAGGCGGGGTCGTAGTCGGCCGGGTAGTCGGGGCCCTGCGGCACGTTGGTGTCGAGGGAGAACCCGTTGATCACGGCCGAGAGCGCGTAGCCTTCCGGGAGGCCCGCGGCGTCGAGCTCGAGCGTGGTGGTGCCGGAGGGTTCCGGGCCGACGAGCAGCGTGGCCGTGCCGCGGAAGACCCGTAGCCCCGTCGCAGTGACCCGCTGGTACCGCACGCGATAGTACGGCGTGTCGGTGAAGGTGGCGCCGGTCGACCAGTCGCCGCCGACGAGCCCGAGCGAGAGGCTCGTGTCGTCCGCCACGCCGACCCGGAGCGTCGAGACGCGGTGGGAGAGCTGCTCCCACTCGTAATTCCACCCCGTGAGGAGGACGAACGGCTCGGTGGGTTCGGCGCAGGCGGCGAGGAGGAGGAGCATGCCCCTACACGTATCCCTGCGGACGCAGCGCGTACATCGCTGCCATCAGCGCGTTGAAGGCGGACTCCTCGTCGTCCACGTCGTTGATGTCCTCGACGGCGGCGAGCACCTCTTCGAGGGGGTGGTTTCGGAGGGTTGCGAGCGCGTCTTCTTCCGCGATGATGGCGGCGGCGGTCGCGGCGTCGAGCTTGAACATCGGTGTCTCCGTGGCGGCACAGCATAGCGCGCGGGTGCTGTCGGGGGCGGCGCGGGGCCGCTCCGTGGTAGGGATCGCCGCCGCGCGCGGCGCACCGCCGCGCCGAGCGTACCCTCCGGGAGCTCCCATCGTGAACGTACGCGCACTCGTCGCCACCCTGATGCTCGGGTTCTCCCTCGGCTGCTCCGGCACGCGCTCCGCCGCGGACCTCCCCGCCACGGAGGCACCGCCGGCCGCCCCCGCCGCGGTCGAGCCCGTGGGCGGGGCCCCGGTCGCGCGCGACGGCGCCCCGGTCGACGCGCCCAGCGCGAACCCGGTCGGCGTCCCGTTGACTCCCGCGGCGCTCTACGAGGGCTGCCGCGACCGCGTGGAGGGGCCGGAGACAGCGGGCGAGTGCACCACGGACGCCGACTGTGCGAAGGTGGGCTGCTCCCAGGAGATGTGCATCGCGGCGCGCAACGCGGGCGACGTGATGACGACCTGCGAGGTGCTGCCGTGCTTCCGGGCCCTCGACACCTGCGGCTGCCGCGAGGGCACGTGCGGCTGGAGCGTCCGCGCGGAGCTCCCGCCGGGACCCGGCCGCATCCCGCTGCCGGTGAAGTGATGATCCGCGTAACGGGCGGCGTACTCGGCGGGCGCGTGTTGACCGCCCCGATCCCCGACAAGGTTCGGCCGACCGCGGCGCGGGTGCGCGAGGCGGTCTTCTCGATGGTGGGGCAGGACCTCACGGGCTGGTCGGTGCTCGATCTGTTCGGTGGGACCGGGCTCATGGCGATCGAAGCGGCGTCGCGGGGCGCCGCGCCCGTGACCGTGGTCGACCAGAGTCCACTTTCCCTGACGTGCATCCGCGCGAACGTGAAGGCGCTCGAGGCGCCCGTGCGCGTTGTCCAGAGCGACGCGGTGGCGTGGAAGATATCCGCCGACCTTGTGTATCTCGACCCGCCGTTCAAGGACCCCATCGGCCCGTGGCTGGCCCGCGCGGCGCCGCTCTGCAAGCGGCTGCTCGTGGCCGAAGCCCGCGCCCCCGTGGCGTGGCCCGAGGTCGAAGGCTTCGAGCTCGAGCGCGCGAAGACCTACGGCGACACCGCCGTGGCCCTATACGTTCGGATCGGGTCGGCGACCGGTGGCGCGGAAGACGAGGTAATCCGCGATGATGGCGGCGTGATCGAAGACGACGGGTGAGGGGAGGGAGTCGAGCGGGAACCACCGCGCGTCGGCGGCGTCGTCTCCCGCCGCGATCGTTCCGGTGGCCGTGGCGGTGAACACCACCGAGAGCGTGGGACGGCGTGGGTCCCGGCGGGGGTCGGAGTAGACGTGCAGGAGCGCGCCGAGGGTGATGTCGAGCCCCGTCTCCTCCTTGGCCTCGCGCACGGCCGCGTCCCCCACCTTCTCGCCGGGATCGACGAACCCGCCCGGCAGCGCCCATCCGATGGGCTCGAAGCGGCGATGTACCAACACGATCTGCCCGTCGCGCTCGATGAGCGCATCGACGGTCGGGGCGGGCCCACGGGGGGGCTGGCTCACGGGACCTCCAGGGCGCGGGGAACAACGCGCGCGTTCGGGTTATCCGCCCGGATGCGAGGCCGGCAGGCGAGGCTGTCCCGCGGGCAGGAGCGACGATGGCGGAAGATGCGGTCGTAGTGGGTGGTGGTCCGGGCGGGCTTCGGGCGGCGGTGGCGCTCGCGCGGGCGGGGCGACGCGTGACGCTGCTCCAGGAAGGTCCCTACGCGGGCGGCGTGGCGCACCCCGACATCCCGGTCGGCCGCGGGCTCACCCTCGAGCCGGGCCCCGTCGCGACCGCGGTGCACGGGCCGTTTCGCGCCGTGGAGGGCCTGGAGCGCGCCGTGATCCTCGACGGGCGGGTGCGCCCGTTGCCGCTGAGCCGCGCGGACCTCGCCCGGTACGTCGAGCCCGCCCGGCTCCCCGCCGCGGCGATCTCATGGGGCCGCACGCGCGGCGCCATCGAGCTGCGCAAGGTGATCGGCGGCGGGGCCGAGCAGCGCAGCTACCGCGACTGGGTGGTGCAGCGCTTCGGCGTGCCGGTGTACGAGCGCTTCTACGCCGCGTACGGCGCGGCCCGCTTCGGCCCCCCCGACGAGATCTCCTGCAACGTCGCCCGCGTGTTCCACGGCGTGGAACGGGAAGGCGCGATGTACGCGCCCGCGGCCGGCCCGGCGTTGTCGACGGCCGGCGTCGATGTGCGCACCAACGTCGCGGTCCGCTCCATCACCACCGGCCAGGTGGAGACCGACGACGGCCTGTTCACCGGCGACGTGTTCGTCGACATCGCGCCCCAGCGCGTGACGGCATGGCTCGGCGACGCGGCGAGCACCGAGCTCAAAAGCGACGTGGGCTTCCTCCATGCCCGTCACGCGCTCCAAGTGCTCGTGCGCGGGCCGCAAGACCTCCCGTTCGAGACGCACGTGCTCGGCGGCGCGCCGTTCTACCGCGTCACCCGGCCGGGGCTCCTGCCCGGGTGTGGCGCGCTCGAAGGCCACCTCCTCGTGCACTACGCGCTCGACGCGGGCGACCCCCTGTTGAGCCTCTCCGAGGCCGAGCTCGGCGCGCGGACCGTCGAGGGCCTCGCCGCCGTCGGGATCGCGGGCGCGTCCGCCGAGGGTGCGCGCGCGCAGACCCTCCGCGATCACCATCCGCTCTGGGTGGGCACCCACCTCGTACGGATGCGTCGGTACCTCATCGCGCTCGACGAGCTCGAGATCGTGCCGGTCGGCCGCACGGGCCTGCACGCGCCGGTGGAGATTGCGGCGGAGACCGCCTACCTCGAGGGCGCGATCGCGGAAGAGCGGGCCTCGCTCCGCGCGCTCCTGCGCCATCACATCGAGCCGCCGGTGCTCGACTCGCTCGACCGCGCGCACCTCTCCCGCTTTCTCGAGCGCTGACCGCCGCGCCGCGCGAGGGAGGCCGGAGGGCGGCGCGGGCGTCCGGCTCGCGCTGAACGCGGCCGCTTTCCACCTTGGCCC
>CAXNIN010000336.1:0-4767 GCA_964202365.1 Myxococcota bacterium
TCGAGGTCGACCGCGCCGAGGATGTCCGCGCCCACGGAGGCCATCACGGAGCCCTGCACGAGCGCCACCGGGCCCTTGCCCGGCCGCTGCACGTGGGTGGGGGCCGCTACCGCCCCCACCGTGACAACGCGCCACTCTTCGGGCACCTCGGCCGGCTGGACGGTCGGGGCGGCGGGGAGCGTGATGATGGGCTTGGCGTTCTTGTCGACCGTGAACCACTCGCCGCCCTCGAGCTCCCGAGCGAGCCAGGAGCTGGGACGTTCGATCGCGAGCGACGCGCCCACCTCGACGCCCGACCACTGCGCCGGCACGAACACCGCCGAGCCTTCGAGCGTCTCCTTCTCCTTGCCGACCGTCACCTTCTTGTCTTCCCACGAGTTGCCGTACGGCAGGCCGGCGCCGATCGCGGACACCAGAGCCACGCCGTCCGCGCCGCTCGCGAGCCGCAGCACGCCGGCCGAGGGAACGACCGCGTACGCGAGGCCTTCGAAGCCGGGGAGACCGAGCTCGCCGTCGATCGCGAACGCGCCGCTGCCCTTCACGGCGTCGACCGACGCCTTCACGTCGGTGAACGTCGCGCCGCCGAGCGCCAGGGACTTCACCTTCGCCGACTTCTTCCCCTCGGCGCCGCTGGCCTTCAGGCCGAGCTTGCCGATCGCGCCTTCGGTGAGGACGAGCTTCCGGTGGCCGGTAGCGAGGCGGAGGAGCAGCTTCTTGTCGCCGACCGTGGCCTCGACGTAGCTCGTGGCGTCCACACCCGAGAGCCCCGCGTACAGCGGCACCTCGACTACCCCGGTAACGGCGACGTCGCCCGCGGGCTTCGCCGCGCCGGCGAAGGCGGAGGGGAGGGTGGTGGCGAGGAGGAGGAGGAGCGGCATGGGGGGTGTCCTCGAAAGCGGCGCAAAGTATCTCGTGAGCAGGCGTCGGGCCAGCCGGCGCACGCGGCTGCAGCGGTGGAACCCCCGGGAGTTCCGGAGCGTGCCGACGACGTGGGCCCGTGTCGTCTCGTACACGCGCGAGGGCCGCGTCCGGTTCGTTGCCCGCGTGGTCCCCGCGCGATAGTTCGCCACGCCCTCACCGGAGTGTTCGATGTCGCTGATCCAGGAAGTTCACGGCCGTATGATCCTCGACTCGCGCGGCAACCCCACGGTCGAGGTCGAAGTCGTGACGGACGAGGGCATCGTCGGCCGTGCCGCCGTCCCCTCCGGCGCGTCCACCGGCGAGCACGAGGCCGTCGAGCTCCGCGACGGCGACAAGTCCCGATGGTTCGGCAAGGGCGTCGACCGCGCCATCGCCAACGTCAACGACGCCATCGCGCCCCAGCTCATCGGCATGGACGCCCGCGACCAGCGCGCGATCGACACCCTCCTCATCGAGCTCGACGGCACTCCGAACAAGGCGCGGCTCGGCGCCAACGCCATCCTCGGCGCCTCCCTCGCCGTCGCGCGCGCCGCCTCGCTCTCCGTCGGCCTCCCGCTGTACCGCTACGTCGGCGGCACGAACGCCCGCACGCTCCCCGTCCCGCTGATGAACGTCATCAACGGCGGCGCCCACGCCGACAACAACCTCGACGTGCAGGAGTTCATGGTGGTCCCGTCCGGGTTCGACTCCTTCGTCGAAGCCCTCCGGTGCGGAACCGAGATCTTCCACACCCTCAAGGGCGTGCTCAAGGGCAAGGGTCTCAACACCGCCGTCGGCGACGAAGGCGGCTTCGCGCCCAACCTCGGCAGCAACGACGAAGCGCTCGAGATCCTCTCCAGCGCGGTCGAGAAGGCCGGCTACAAGCTGGGCGAGCAAGTGTTCTTCGCGCTCGACGTCGCCGCGAGCGAGGTCTACAAGGACGGGCGCTACGGCTTCGGCGGCAAGCAGCTCACCTCGGGCGAGGTCGTCGACTGGTACGCCGGGCTCGCGGCGAAGTTCCCGATGGTCTCCATCGAGGACGGCCTCGCCGAAGACGACTGGGAGGGCTGGAAGCACCTCACCGATCGCCTCGGCGGCAAGGTCCAGCTCGTCGGCGACGATCTGTTCTGCACCAACACCGCGCGCCTCGCCCGCGGCATCGAGGGCGGCATCGCCAACGCGATCCTCGTGAAGGTCAACCAGATCGGCACCCTCACCGAAACGCTCGACGCCATCGAGATGGCGCAGCACGCCGGCTACCGCGCCATCCTCTCGCACCGCTCCGGCGAGACCGAGGACACCACGATCTCCGACCTCGCCGTCGCAACCAACGCCGGCCAGATCAAGACGGGCTCGCTCTGCCGCACCGATCGCACCGCCAAGTACAACCAGCTCCTCCGCATCGCGGGCGAGCTCGAGGGCGCCGGGCGCTACGCCGGTCGATCCGCCCTCCGGCGGTGACGCGCGCCCCTCCCGCACGGTAGTTGCGCTATCCTGTCCGCGTTCGAAGGAGACGTCCCGATGTCGCTCGCGTTGTTCGCCCTGGCCGCCTGCTCCAACCTCACGCCCGAGCCCTGGGGTGGCGACGGCACGCGGTACGCGTCCGGCTACGCGGCGGACTTCGACGGCGAAGAGGACACTGCGTCCGGCGGGGACGACACCGGCGGCGGCGGCGGCGGCGAGGAGGGCGCTCCCGAGCTGCTCACGGGCGCCGCGATTTACACGACGAACGAAGCCGACGAGACCTTCGTGCTCGTCGGCATCGCCTACACCGACGAACCCGACGACGTCGAAGGCGGCAACGTCTACTACGCGCTCTACGCCGACGGCCAGAGCGCCGAGGAGTCGAGTCGCCCCATCATCGAAACCGTCCCGGACCCCGAGACCGAGGCCTACGTCGACGAAAACGACCAGATCGTCTTCCAGGTCGGGCCGGTCGATCGCACCGCGGAGCACGAGCTCGACGTCTACGTCGTCGACTTCACTCGTAATCGTTCCAACGTAATCGGGATTCTGGTCACTTCGGACTGAATCCCCGCTTGTGAGCGCGGCCCAGGTGCGGCTACGCTCCTCCACCATTCCGGGGCGTGCGTGCGCATTCTTCTCGTCAATCCCTCGATGAACATGCAGAAGCTCGGCCGCTTCGCCGAGCTCCTCGAGCCGATGCCGCCCACCGGCATCGCCTACATCGCGGGCGCGCTCGTCGCGGCCGGTCATCACACCCGCGCCGTCGACATGTTCGCGGAGAAGCTCGTCGCCTCCGAGGTGATCGACCGCGTGAAGCGGTTCAACCCCGACCTCGTCGGCATGACCGTCCTCACGCCCAGCGCGCCGACGTGTGAGAAGCTCGCGCGGCTCATCCGCCAGGCGATGCCCAACGTCAAGATCGTCTGGGGCGGTGTGCACGCGGACGTCTTCGCGAAGGACATCCTCCGTAGTGGTGCGGCAGACTTCGTCATCAATCACGACGGCGAAGACACCGTGGTCGAGCTTGTCGCCGCGCTCGAGAACGGCCAGCGCGACCTCTCGAAGATCGATGGCCTCACCTGGATGGACTTCGACGCCGGCCTCGGCGGCGAGCCCGTCACCAACAAGGCGCGCGCGCTCCGCCGTGACCTCGACTCGCTCGCCTACCCCGCGTGGGACCTCTTTCCGTACCACCGCTACGGGCTCCTGCCCTTCGCGGACGTCGCCAAGCCCATCCTCACGATGACCGGCAGCCGCGGCTGCCCGTACCGGTGCGACTACTGCTCCCTGCTCCACTCCGGCAAGGTCTACCGCCGTCGTGACCCGCACAAGATCGTCGACGAGTACGAGTACCTCGTCGATCGGTACGGCGTGAAGCAGATTGGGTTGGTCGATCCTATCTTCCCGTTGGTCGTGAAGGACCTTCGGCCGCTCTGCGACGACATCGTCTCGCGCGGCCTCGACCAGAAGTGCTCCTGGCTCTCCGAGACCCGCGCCGACCGCCTCGACGAAGAAACCTGCCGCCTGATGTACGAAGGCGGGTGCCGCCGCGTACTGATGGGCATCGAGTCCGGCGTCGACATGCTCCTCGGAAACGTGAACAAGAACCTCACGACCGAGAAGGTCCGCTGGGGCGTGGCCAACGCCAAGCGGGCCGGGCTCTCCACCGTCGGCCTCTTCATGATCGGCATGCCGGGCGAGACCCCCGAGATGACCCGCGAGACCATCGAGTTCGCGGTCGACCTTGACCTCGACTTCGCGAAGTTCGCGATCACCGTGCCCTTCCCGGGCTCCAAGCTCTTCGAAGACCAGTGGCAGAAGACGCTCTTCCGCGACGACTGGGAGAACTACACCACGTTCAACCCCGACGCCGACCGCCTCATCTACCACCCCGAAGGCTACGATCCGGAGCTGCTCATCAAGATGCAGTCCTACGGATTGCGCCGCTTCTACATGCGGTACGAGCAGGTTCGCCGCCAGCTCGTCGAGCTGAAGACCATCAATCCGAAGGCCATGCTGTACGGCCTCTACGGGATGGCGATCTGACGGCGTAGGTCCTTCTTCTTGGGGCAGGGGGCTCCGCCCCCCGCAACGCCCCCGGATGCCCGCTCCCGCCGGGGCGTCACATCGCCTTCGGCGCCCGGCCCGACTTCCCGGGGACTCCCCAGTCCTCCACGCGCCACCCGCGCTTGGCGGCGAGGCGCGCCAGCGTCGGGTCCGGGTTCACCGCGACGGGCGTGCCGACCACCTCCATCACGGAGAGGTCGGAAGCCGAGTCCGTGTAGAACGTCGCGTCTGCGAGCCGCTCGCCGAGGCGGTCCGCGAGCTCCTGGGCGTGCGCGAGCTTCCCGGGGCCGAAGCACAGCGGCCGCACGGCGCGGCCCGTGAAGATGCCGTCCT
>CAXNIN010000337.1:0-4738 GCA_964202365.1 Myxococcota bacterium
CGCGCCGCCGACAACACCGGGCCGCCGCGCGGGCCGACCGCCGCGGCGCGCCCGCCCCCGCCGATCGTCCCGGCGTCGGGACGATGTCTCCCGATTGTCCCCCCTTCTCGCCCCCCGCCGTTGCCTCTACGATGCCGGCATACCGGAGCCACCCCATGTCCGCCCTCGAACCCCGCCGCCTCGCCGCCGCAGGCGCACTCGGCGCCGCCCTCTCCGCCGTCGGAAACGTCGTCCTCTTCTTCGCCGCGAGCGCCGCCGGCACGGTGAGCATCCCCGATCAGGCCAACCCCGGCGCGTTCACCGCGCTCCCGATCGGCCCGGTGATCGGCGCGAGCATCGTCCCGGCCGTGTTCGCCACCGGCTTCTACGCGGCCCTGATCACGTTCGCGCCGGCCCGCGCCAAGGCGATCTTCGTCGGCGTGTCCGCCGTGTTCGCGCTGCTCTCGATGGGCGGGCCGCTCGGCGCGCCGGACGTGCTCTCGCAGGCGACGCTCGCCGGGATGCACGTGGTGTCCGCCGTCGCCATCGCGGGCGCGCTCGCGATGCGCGGCCAGCGCTGACGCGCGAGGTACAGTCGGGCGCGGCGCGGCCGCGCGCGTCCCGGCGGGACGCAGCGAACGCGCGCGTTCTTCGCCAGCCTCGCTACTAACGAGTGCGTTATTAGAGGCGAGACCAGAGAACGCCGCCGTTCACAGGCAGCGAGGGGACGGAGCTCGACGGCGGGTAGGGGCGCCGAGCGCTGTTCCGCACCCGGTTAGCCTGAACGCCATGCATGTCGTCCTCTGGTTCCTCGCGTGTTCCGGCGGCGGGGACACCCCCGCCGAGGGCGACGCCGCGCGGCGGAGCCCTCCGGGGCCGACCGGGCACGCGGCGCCCGGCCCCGGCGCGGAGGCCCAGGCGGCGCGGAGCGCGCCGTCCGTGTCGACCCCGTGGGACGGCCCGTGGACCCTCACCGGCGTGTACGCCCCCACCCCCGACGATCCCGGCGCCGCCGCGCTCGGCGCGTCGCTCGCGTCGCCCGTGCGCGCGTGGACGGGGGGCCGCCCCGCCACGCGCCCCGGCGAAGTGGTTGTGGTGTGGGTTCCCGCCGGCGCGGGGCTCGAGGAGACCGCCCGCGCCCTCGCGCCGCGCACCGGCCCCCAGGGCGACGTGGTGGTGGCGCTCGGCCCCGGCGACGCCACGTGGCGCGCCGACGCCGCCGCGCGGCTCCCCTGGAGCGGCGTCGCCCTCGTCGACCCCACTGTGTCCGCCACACGCTGGCTCGACGCCCCGCCCGAGGCCCCGCTCGCCGCGCGCATCGCGGCGCGCGAGGTGGCCGACCACTACGCCCTCCCCTACATCGCGACAACCGACCCGCTCTCACCCGGGCTCGACGCCTACCTCGGCACGTGGAACCCGGCGTTCCTGCGCTCGCCCGACCCGCGCACCCGCACCGAAGGTGTGCGCGCCGCGGGCCGGCTCGCCGCTTCGGGCACCCCACCGGGCGCCGCGGCGCCCCCCGACCTCGCGGACCTCGCGCGCGATCTTTCCGTCGCCGTCCGCCTCGCCGTGGCCGCGGTCACGCGCGACGCCGCGCTCCTCGCCGCCCTCGCCGCCGACACCGACCCCACCGTGCGCGCCCGCGCTACCGACGCGGTGGACGACATCGCGCTCCTCGCCCGGCTCGTCGACGACCCCTCAAGCGTGGTGCGCGTGCTCGCCACGCACCGCCTCGGCGCCCTGGCCGCCGCGCGCCCGGTCGACGTGGGGCCCGTGCTTCGCCGCGTGACGACGTCGCCCAACGCGTATCAGCGCTGGAAAGCCGCGTGGGGGCTCGGCTACGTGCCGGGCTCGGTGGATGCGCTCGTGCCGCTCCTCACCGACCCCGACATCGACGTGCGCCGGGAAGCCGCGCGGAGCCTCGGTCGCCTGCGCGACCCGGCCGCGGTGACCCCGCTCCTCGCCGCGCTCCGCGACGAAAACAGCTTCGTACGCCGGTGGGCCGCCACCGCGCTCGGCGAGCTCCGGGACCCGCGCGCGCGCGACCCGCTCCGCGCCGCCGCCGCCGAGCCCACCGCGCTCGTGGCCCAGGCCGCGGCGCGGGCCCTCGGCGCGTTCGGCGAGCGCGTGCCGGCGCCGCCCTTCACGCCGCCGGGCAAACCCCGCGACGACGCCGCGCTCGACGCGCTCCTCGCGAGCCCCGACGCGACGGTTCGCAAAGACGCCGCGAAGTTCCTCGCGGGTCGCCCGGACACCGCGCGCCTCGCCCGCCTCGCCGCCGACCCCGACAGCGAGGTGCGCAAGACGGCCGTGGAGGCCATGGGGTGGCACGCCAAGACCGCGCCCGCCGCCGCCGCTTTCCTCTCCGACCCCGATCCCGACACGCAGATCACCGCCCTGGAAGCCCTGCGCCGCGCCTCCGCCGGCTCGGTGGGGCTGCTCGCGCCGCTCGTGTCGTCCCCGGACGCCGAGGTCCGGCTCCGCGCCGCCGAGGCCCTCGCGGCGCTCGGCCCCTCCCCGGAGCTCGCCCCGCTCCTCGACGACCCCGACGAGCGCGTGCGCGCCGCCGTGGCCGCGGTGTACCCCGACCGTGTTCGCCCCGACGAACCTTCCATCCTCGTGCGCCGCGCCGCGCGCGCCGCCGACCCCGACCCGCTCGCCGCCCCGCCCGGCGTCCCCCTCGGCGGGTGGGCCGACGGCGTGTTCGCGCGCGAGGACGACCTCCTCCACATGCGGTTCTCCTGGAACGACGCCGCGGACGCCCCCTCCGCCCACCGCGCGCTCCGCCCGCCGGTCATCGGTACCTACGGGCACCCCAACCGCGGGTGACGCGGCGGGGCGCGCACCGCTTCGACAACGAGGGCGCCCCGCTCGGTTAGAACCCCTGGATGGAGTCCGCCACGCGACCCGCGCTCATCCGCCGCCCGGGCTTCGCGGCGTGTCTCGCGGCGATCCGGCAGCCCGAGCTGTACCGCAACTTCGGCATCCACCTCTTCGTGATGTTCCCCGCCGCGATGGTGATGTGTTGGGTTGCAACCCGCGTCGACCATGAGTTGGGCCTGGCACCGCTCGCGCCGTGGCCCGCCGTCGGCGCGCTCGGCGCCGCCCTCATCGGCGTCGGCGGCTTCTGGGTCTGGTACGTTTACGGCTACCTTTTCCTCGCGGGGGGCGGGTCGCCCGGCACGCACGTGGACGGCGGCCCCACCGCGATGGTCGACACCGGGCCCTACACGCTCGTCCGGCACCCCTCCGTGCTCGGCAAGATGCTCGGCGTGATCGGGCTCGGCCTCCTCTGGCGCTCGCCGGTGTTCCTCGTCGGCTTTCTTCCCATCCTCGTGGCGTACTCCGTCGTCACGAACCGTTACTTGCAAGAGCGCTTCTGCGACGCGCGCTTCGGCGCCCGCTACGAAGCCTACCGCGGGCGCGTCCCGATGCTCGTGCCGCGGCCCGACGGCGTGTTGCGTTGGCTGCGCGACGAAGCCGCCGTGCCCGGCGCGTTCACCCCCGTTCGCGGCGGCGCCCCCCCCGCCGGCGTGTGGATGGAGTTCCGCGGCTACCTCGTGGGCCTCGCGCTCCTGATCGCGCTCTTCGCCGGCGTGTGGGCCGTCCTCCGGTTCGCCACGTAGCGGCCGACGGTTTGCGCGGCTACCGAAGCTGCGACACGATGAAAGGCACCGTCGCATCCGCCGCGGTCGCGTGGCCGCGCGGCGTCCAGTGGCCGTCCTTCCGCAGGTAGAGCGGGCCTTCGCCCGCGGCGCGCAGCGCGGGCAGCAGGTCGAGCACCGGCGCGTGCGCAGCCGCCATCTTCGCGGCGCGGGCCTGGGCGGCGTCGAAGTCCCACCCCGCGGCGCCGGGCCACTCGGCGGCCCTCTCCACCTGAACCCGGTCCGGGAACAACACGATTACGAACGGGATCTCCCCGCAGCGCCGCTTCAACTCCGCCAGGAGCGCGTCCGTCACGGCCCACGCCTCGTCCCACACCGCACACGTGGGGCCGCCGGTGCCGCCGGGGATGCACGCAGGATCGTGTACACGGAGATCGATGGGCATGCCCTGCCCGAGTGACACCTTTCGCTCGGCAACCGCGCGCTTCGCCTCGGTGCGCGTGAGCCACCGCCACGCCGCGCTCCACCGCCAGAGCGGCGACGTGACCACGAGATCCACGGCGTTCGCCGCCACGAGATCGCCGTCGCGCAGCACGTAGAACGGCTTGTCGTCCTTCCCTTCGAGCAGCGGGTGGTTGTTGAGCACGTCATTGGAGACGAGGAACCCGAGCACCACGAGATCGGGGCGCCGGGGCAGCGCGTAGGTCTCCAGCACGCCGAGCGCGGTCGCGGTGCCCGCGCCGGGAACACCCATCGAAAGTACGTTCGCAGGCACCCCCGCCGCGCGCAGGCCCGCTTCGAGCCGGGCGCCGAACCGCGCTTCCGACGGCACCTGGGCCGCCTGAACGAACGAATCTCCGATGACGATGACCTCCTTCTCTTGGGGCGGGGGGGAGCCCCCCGCAACGCCCCCCGGAGGCACCCCGTCGTCGGTTCCGGCGCGCGCGGCCGGCCACTCGCGGTCCACGAAGCCGGCGGCGTTGACGTGCACCTTAACGTCGTACTCCGGGGTTCGAACGCGGTGTTCGCCCGGCGTGGTGAGCGGGCCGCGCAGGAGCCCGCCGCCGACGCTCTCGTTCTGCGGCGCGTACACGCGCACGCCCACCTCCACGCACAAAAGCGCGAGGAGCAGGCCGAACGCGAGCGCGAGGAGG
>CAXNIN010000338.1:0-4682 GCA_964202365.1 Myxococcota bacterium
GTGACGCGGCGGCCGGCGACGACCTCGCGCTTCACGTCCATCTGCGCGCACAGCGCGTCGAGCTGCGGGCCGCCGCCGTGCACGAGCACCACGCGGATGCCGACGTGGTGGAGGAGCGCGACATCTTCCGCGATGGCGCCGCGCGCGCGCTCGTCGGCCAGGATCTGGCCCGAGACCTTGATGACGAACGTCTTCCCGCGGAAGAGGCGGATGTAGGGATGAGCGCCGAGGAGCGGGAGGATGCGGTTCATGCGGGTTCCGGAGAGGCGCGCGTTTATCCGATCGTGGTGGGGGTGCACGTGGTTTGCGCGGTGCGGGTCACTTTGGCGCCCGGGTCGCGCGAAGAGGGAGCTTCAAGGTGGAGCGTGCGCGGGGGCGGAGGGGCGGCCGAGGCTCTCCGCGAGCACCTCGGCCATCGCGGCGGCGATGACGGCGTGGCCTTCGGGCGAGGGGTGCTCCCAGTCTTCGGGGTTGGACGCATAAAAGCTGTCGCGACCCGAGGCGAACAGCGCCGGGAGGACGCTCGTGTGCGCGACGCCGAGCTCGGCGAGGACGGCCGTCTGGCTCGCGGTGGTCGCGAGGGCCTCGGTGCAGCGGGCGTCGCAACTGCCGCGGGATTTGCCGGCGGCGGTGTGGGGTGCTGCGCGCGGAGAAGCGTACCGACGAATGGTAGGATGCCGGGCGAGGGTGTGCCACATGTTCCGCTCAGCGAAGGGTTCCGCCTCGATACCCGCGATCGCGTTGATGATCCTCCCCTTGTCCGGATGCCTCGTAGATTTTGCTCGGTACGAGGCGCGCCTGCACGACCTCACCGACAACGACGGCGACGGCTTCGTCTACGAAGACGACTGTGACGACGCGAACGCGGTTGTGCATCCCGACGCGATCGAGGTGTGCGACGGCCTGGATCAGGACTGCGACGGCGCTGCGGACGACGCCGCCGTCGATGCGGCTGCCTGGTACCCGGACACGGATGGGGACGGGCTTGGAGCGTCGACCGGGGAAGTGGTCCTGTGTTCGGCGCCCTCCGGCTTTGTGTCGTCCGCCGACGATTGTGACGACGCGAACGCGGGGGCCCAGCCCGGCGCGGACGAGGTGCCGTACGACGCGATCGACCAGGACTGCGATGGCGTCGACGCCAGCGACCTCGACGGCGACGGCCACGCGGGCGGGTCCGGAGACGATTGCGACGATGCCGATGCGTCGGTGCATCCGGACGCCCCCGAGGCGTGGGCGGACGCGTTCACCGACAACGATTGCGACGCGGCCCTCGAGCTCGACGCTCCCGAGTTGTTCGGTGGCGAGTACTGGAACGTGGGCGTCGACGCCGCTTCGTTCGGGAGCCGCGTGCATCGGTACGGCGACCTCGACGGCGACGGCGCGGACGAGATCCTCGTCGCGAGTGTCGGTCGTTCGCGTGAGTACACGAACAGCGGCGTGGTGTATCTCGTGTCGTCCGCGGGCAGCGGTGACGCCGACGCCGGCGCGCTCCGCACGTTCGAGGGGGGCGGTGTCGAGTGGTACCTGAGCAGCGGCCTCGATGCCGGCCGGGACCTGGACGCCGACGGGCTCCCCGATGTGCTCATCACCGCAACCGGCGTCGAGGACGAGGGGCGAGCGTTCCTTGTCCCCGGCGACACGCTCCTCGCCGGGAGTGTATTGCTGCCCGACGACGCTGCCGCGGTGTACGAAGGGGTGGACCGCTACGCCTACTGGGGGAGCGATGTCGCCTACGTGGGCGACGTGGACGGGGACGGCGCGGAAGACATGGCGCTGGCGGCGTCCTACGCTCCGGGGGAGAACACCGCGATTCGCGGGCGCGTCGCCGTGTTTCCCCTCGACGGGGGGGAGCTACACCACGGATCAGGCCACGTTCGGATGGGTTGGGTACTACGACGGCCAGGGGCTGGGCGAGACCGTCGATCGGCTGGGTGATGTCGACGGGGACGGGCGCGACGACGTGCTCGTGGGCTCGCGGAGCGGGGATGTCTTCTGTGTCATGCCCGGAGAAGCTGGGGACGTGCTCACGACCGCGCTCTCCCGCGTCACCCGCGATGGCGACGCGAGCGTGTACCGGGCGGTTCCCGCCGGGGATGTGGACGGTGATGGTGTGGTGGACGTAGCCGCGGTGGGGCCGGAGGTAGTCCGAATGTTCACGGAGCTCGGTCAGTTCACGCTTCGGACCCAGGACGACGCGTGGGCGACCATCGTCGCCGAGCCGGGCTCGGTGTTCGCGGACGTTGTGAACCTCGGCGACCCGACCGATGACGGCCGAACGGACCTCGCGTTGACGCAGACTTGGTCTGCGCCGGACGCGACGGCGTGGGTGGGCCTCGTCCCTTCGGACACGCTCTCGTGGCGGACCGGGCTACGGGCCAGCGAGATGCCGCTCGTCGCGCTTTCGACCCGTGCGGCCGGCGAGGTGGGATGGCGGGCGGCGCTCGTTCAGCGCGCCGATGGCCCGACGCTCGCGCTCGGTGCGCCTTCGGCGGACGCCGGCGCTACCGGGGCCGGCGCCGTGCTTTTCCTCGGGCTTCCCAACTAAAAGATCAGAGCAACCACGTCAACAACAGCGCCGCCTGCACCGGCTCGCGGTTCGCCGCCTGGGGAACCACGCGGCTCTTGGGGCCGTCGAGCACTTCGTCGGTGACGATGACGTTGCGGCGGACGGGGAGGCAGTGGAGGAACGCGGTGACGTTCTTCATGCGCTCGGCGCCGACGGTCCAGGCGCCGAGGCCCGCGACGCGCTCGGAGTGGGAGGCGCGGTCGTTGGCGCCCCAGCCCTTGGCGTACACCGCGAGGGCGCCGTCCGCGGCGGCGTCGGGGTCGCGGGTGGTGGTGATCTTGGCGCCGGTGTCGGCGCAGAAGCTGCGGGCGCGCTCCATCTCTTCGGCGTCGAGGTCGAAGCCTTCGGGGGCGGCGACGTGGAGGTCGGCGCCGCCGAGCACGGCCGCGCGCACGACGGAGAGCGGCACGGCCTGGGGGAGCGGGCGCGGGTGCGGGGCCCAGGTGAGGCACACCTTGCGGCCGGCGAAGCCGCCACCGCCGAGGTCGGAGAGGGTGAGCTGGTCCGCGAGGCCCTGGCAGGGGTGGGCGAGGGCGCTCTCGAGGTTGATGAGCGGGGAGCCGGCGTACGCGGAGAAGGACCGCATGACGCGCTCTTCGCGATCGTTGGCTTCGCCCTTGGGGAAGGCGCGGACCGCAAGGACGTCGGCGTAGGACGAGAGGACGGGCGCCGCTTCGCGCACGTGCTCCTGGGCGTTGCCGTTCATCACGACGCCGTCTTCGAACTCCATGGTCCAGGTGTGGCCCGCGCCGCCGGTCTGCAGGTAGACGAAGTGCGCGCCGAGGCGCCCCGCCGCAACCTCCATGGAGGTGTGGGTGCGCAGGGAGGGGTCGAAGAACAGGCCGGCGACGGCGCGGCCGCCGAGGAGGCGGAGGCGGCCGATGTCGAGGCGGTTGGCGCGGTAGAGGCGCGCCACGTCGAGGAGGGCGGCGGTGCCGGCCACGCCGGGCTCGAGGCCGTCGATGAAGCGGGTGCCGCGCCAGTTGTCGCGCACCTTGGCGACGGCGGTGTGGAGACGGGACTCGAGCGTGGTCATCGGATGCTCCTCAAGGCCTGGGCGAAGGCGTCGAGCGTTTCGAACGGGAGGGTGAGGGGGGGCATGAGGCGGAGCACGTGCGGGTCGTCGCTGCCGCCCACGATGAAGCCGGCGTCGCGCAGGCGGCCGACGATGGGCTTGACGGGCTCGTCGAGCTTGACGCCGAGCAGGCAGCCGTGGCCGCGGATCTCGGCGGTGGGCGCGGCCCCGAGAATGGCGGTGCGGGCGTGCTCGCCGAGGCGGCGGGCGCGGTCGACGAGGCCTTCGGCGCGCAGCACGTGGTGCGTGGCGAGGATGGCGGCGCAGGCGAGCGGGCCGGCGCCGAAGGTGGACCCCTGGTCGCCGTTCTTGGCCTTGTCGGCCACGGCCTCGTCGACGAGGGTGACGCCGACGGGGAAGCCGCCGCCGGCCGACTTGGCGCTCGTGACGAAGTCGGCGCGCACGTCGTAGAAGTCGGCCGCGAAGTTGGCGCCGAGCCGGCCCCACGCGGTCTGGACCTCGTCGAGGATGAGCAGGGTGCCGTTCTTGTCACAGGCGGCGCGCAGCGCGTGGAGCCACTCCCGGGTGGCGGTGCGCATGCCGGCGAGGGACTGGATGGGCTCGAGGATGATGGCGGCGACGTCGTCGTCGAGGTCGGGCACCTCGCCCCACTGAGCCCAGCGCGTGTTGGGGAGCTCGGGCTGCGAGTAGGCGCGGTACTTGGGCGCCCAGGTGACCGCGAGCGCGGCGGCCGTGCGGCCGTGGAACGCGCCCTCGAAGCTGATGACGGTCTTGCGGCCGGTGTGGTGGCGCGCCATCTTGAGCGCGACTTCGTTTGCTTCGGCGCCCGAGTTGGAGAGGAACACGCGCGAGAGGTTCTTCGGCGCGAACTCGACGATGGCCTTGCACGCGGCCGTGCGGAGAGGCTGGTACACGACGTTCGAGTAGAACGCGATGCGACGGGCCTGTTCGCCCACCACGGCCGCCCAGAGCGGGTGGCAGTGGCCGATGAGGGCGACGGCATGGCCGCCGTAGAGGTCCCAGTACCAGCGGCCGTCGGCGTCCTGCACGCGGCTGCCGTCGCCCTTGACGAGCGTGAGC
>CAXNIN010000339.1:0-4601 GCA_964202365.1 Myxococcota bacterium
GGCACCGTCGGGCATGTACGACGCGTTGCAAAAGTACTCGACGCCGCTCGTGGCGTCGCCGACGGCCGGATCCTTCCACTCGATTGAGAACTTGAGCGCATGGATGTAGCTCAACCAGGCTTCGGCGAACGTGCCCCGGGCGGCTACGCCCTCCGCTCCGGACGTGTTGTCCCAGACAATAGAAGGCAGGCTCGCCGTAGTGTGTGAGTTTGGCCTAGAGGTGTCGTGCGCGTAGAACGAGAAGTGATTCATGACCCCGACCCACACCCGTACACGCGCGCTGACGATCTCCTGCCCGTCCACCTCGTGGCGGACGAGGGAGGAGCTGTGCACGGCGTAGGGCATCAATCCCAAGGCTACAACGGGGTTCGTCTCGCCCGCGAAGGCCCCGTCCTCAAGTTCGAAGTGCGCGCACCCGCGCTCGCTCGAGTACCCTGGGTAGATGTACAGCCAAGAGCAGCTCGCATCGTGAAACGGCCAGGGACCGGACCACAACGTGTCGAGTTCCCAGGGCAACTGTTCCATCACGTCGGGCAGGAGGGCGGCAGCGTAGTCGTAGCTGGGATTCCAGACACCGAACATTCCCGGCCCGGCCTCCACCCCATTGATGGACAGGCTGTTGCGGCAGGAGTCACCGGACGGCAGGGCCCCCCAAAAACCGTACTGCGACGCGGAGTTGGTGCTCGACGGCGCGACGGCGACGAACTCCTCCTCGCAGGGGTTCTCGATGTCACCGCCACCGTCATCACCGGCTCTCGTATTGATGCCGTACTCGATGTCCGTGCAGCAAGACAGGCAAATAGGGAGCGCCGGGAGCAACGGCGGGAAGAGGATTAGGGCAAAACAGGCGGCGCAGGACCACGTCTCGTAGGTTGCGCAGTCGAACGGCGCAAAGGCCACCGCGTCCCTCTCGGCCCCAGCCCCGAACAGCGAGTCGTCGACCAAGTGGAGCCCGGACCACGAGCCGCCCGTCCAACTCGAGCGAACGTAGCCGCCGAAAGGTGTCGCGCCGCGTCCCGGCGCCCTCCCCGCCTGCCGGCCGGAGGCAGGCACGGACTCAGCCGGCGCCGGCTTGTCGGTAGCCGGTCGAGTTCCGGAGGTGGCCAAGGACCCGCATCCGCAGTTCCCGCTTGAGCACTCGTCACATCCACACGACGAGCGCGATCCCGCCCCCTCGCTCGCCGGCGTTGGCCGTTTCGCGCAGCTACCGGAGGCCCGCGGCCCGGCGGTTTGCGCCGAGCCACCGCTTGACGGCTGCGCCGTGCGCGGGCCGGGCACAACCTCGCTCCACTTGATCGGTGCAAACGGTGCGTCGCCGCTACAATCCCGGGGACGCACCGGACCGCTCCTCTTCAAGCCACCGTCTCGATCGCGAGCACGGCGCTCGCCACGACGCTAAGCTGGCCGCTCGCGCCCGACCGGTTCTGGGCCATAACGACCAAGCGGGACTCCAGGTTGAACTTGCTCAGGGTGTTATACGGCGCGTGACGCACGGAGCCGTTGGCGTTGATCCCCGTGGCTGGGGACGTCACGAGCTTCTCGACTGGCGCGAACTCGCGCGAACGGTCGAACCCGGAGAAGAACCCGACGTTCCACTCGACGTCGTTCGTCGCGTTCTCGCCCACGGTGAGCGAGTACAGGGTGAGGCTTGCCGCGTAGGGCAGGGCGTTGCGAAACTTCGGCGCGTTGAGGTCGTAGATCACGGGCGTGACCGACCCGTCGGTGGTGAGGATCATGTCACGGAAAAGCGGAATCAGAATGATCTTGGACTGCATGCAATCGCGCCGGATGCGTCGTCAGGGTAGCGCGCTTGGGCCGAGCTTGGCAAGCGGCTTCCTCAGCTTTTTCACCGGGGCTCCCGACGAGCGGCCCGAGGATAGTGGGCCTCACCGACTTCGGCGATCTCACCCAAGGCCGAGGCGGCGCCCCAGCTACATCCCAGCTGCACGAACGGCGCCTCCTGGTTCCAGGACACCCTTGACGCCCCACCCTCGTCCTTGCGCTACTTGCGTGTGCCCGGCCAGCTGCCAGGCCGGACGAGAGCGCGGCGGTGGACACAGGCCCGTGCACGCTCCTCGGGCGAATGGCTGCGCGAGGGTCATCCGGTAGGTAGAGCTCGACCGACGCACATTCACGGACGTCTTCTACGACGCGACCGAAGGCCGTGGGCCGTCGCGAGCCAGAACGGGCGGCGGGCGCGCGTCCGGTGGCCGCCGCGATACCCTGTGACGATGCTCCTCTTCCTGCTCGCCGCGTGCACCGCCCCGGACGGCATCGCCCTCGACGACACGGCGGCCGAGGACACCGGCGCTCCGGACGACACCGGCGCCGACACCGACACCGACACCGGCCCGGACGACACCAACACCGCCCCCGTCGACCGCGACGCCGACGGCTCCCCCGCCGACGAAGACTGCGACGACCTCGACGGCGCCGTGTTCCCCGGCGCCGAGGAGGTCTGGAACGGCGTCGACGACGACTGCGACGCCGTGGTCGACGGCGACGGCGACTGGACGGGCGAGGTGCGCCTGAACGCCTCGGCGGTCTACGAAGGGCGCCGGTACGACTTCACGCTCGACTGCCCGTTCGACGGCACCCGCGCCGCCGGCGCGTTCGACTGGGCCATCACCTGCACGCCGGACGCCGAAGACGTGAACGCGCAGCGCCTCCTCGGCGCCACGCTCGTCGTGACGCCGAAGGACACGGACGCCCCCGACGCGCGCTGGGCCGGCGCGGTCGAGTTCACGTCCGGCAACGGCTGGGACAGCGACGGCGAGGGCGTCATCGACGTGGACGGCTTCGACGACGCCGACGTCGACGTGGAGATGGCAGGCGTGTCGCTCGCGGCGAGCGGGAGCGGCGAGATCGCGCGAGTGTGAACCTCGGCGGAGACCGACCAAGGGCGCGCCCTTGAGGCGCGCCCGACTCGGTCGACACACGGATGCCGCACGAAGCGCCCGGCGCCGGGGCCCCGCGCGTTCGAAGAACGCGTGGGGGTAAGCGCCGGGGACGCCCCCCTCACGACGGGAGGTCCGCGCCCAGATCAGCCGCGGACCACCGAATCGAAGGTGTTGCCCCGGAGCTTCCGCACCCGCTGGCGGGCGTCGTAGAGCGCGTGCGCGCCCGCCTGGATGCCGGCCACGGCGTACTGGAGCGCGCCGGGGTTCCAGAACTGGCCTTCGACCAGGGGGCTGTCCTTGTCGACGAGGCCGGTCTCCTTGGCGAGCTCGAACAGGCGGGTGTGCGGGTAGATGCGGATGGGCTGCATCATCAGCAGGGTGAACAGGCGCAGTTGCGGGCCGAGCTCCAGCCGCGCGTGCACCAGGAACTTGAGGATGCTGTAGAGCGACCGGAGGTCTTCGCCGGGAGAGTTGAGGAAGAAGCTGTACTCCACGTCCATGCCGTGCTTCTTCGCGACCTGCACGGTGTAGAGCATGTCCTCGTGGCGGAAGTTCTTGTCGAGGTTCTTGAGCATGCGGTCGTCGACGTGGTCGGGCGAGAACGACAGGAGCCCGCAGCCCGCGCGCTTGAGCCACACCATCAGCTCGTCGGGGAGCGTGTTGCGGTGCTCGTTGAACCAGGCGGACCACCGCACGTCGAGCTTGCGCTCCACGATCTCCTGGCAGATGGCGATGGCGTGCGTGGCGGGGATGTTGAAGATCTGGTCGCAGAAGAAGAGCTGCTTGACCCCGTGATCCCGCACGAGGTGCTCCACTTCGTCCACGACGTCCTTGGGGTCGCGCATGCGAACGCGGTGGCCGAGCAGGAAGGTGTCGGAGCAGTGGATGCAGTGCAGGGAGCAGCCGCGTTTGGCCTGCACGCCCACGCTCACGAAGCTCGACGCGAGGTACGGCGCGTGCGGCACGAGATCGCGGCGGGGATGCTTGAGGTTCTTCCACTCCTCGCCCGGCGGGCGGCCGGTGTAGTGCACCTTTCCGTCCCGACGGTGGTAAACACCCTTTACCAGCTCGGGGTGGTCGAGGTTGGCGAGCAGCGCGGGGAAACGGTGCTCGGCTTCGCCCCACACGCCGATGTCCACCTCGGGGAGGCGCTCCATCATGATGTCGGAGTAGAGCGAGAACGCGGTGCCGCCGGCGACAATCTTGACGGTTGGAAGCACCTTTTTGATGAGCTGGATGGTCTCCTGCTGCGGCTGGAAGTCGTCCGTGTGGAGGTGGGGCATGCCCACCTTCATGTTGCGGAGCGAGATGCCGACGACATCGGGCCGGAACGCGCGAAGCTCGGCTTCCAGCGCCGGGAACGGCGCGGCGCGGTGGAGGTTCACGTCGAAGATGCGCACCTCGTGTTCGTCGAGGTGCGCGGCCAGGTAGGCGAGGCCGAGCGGGTACACCAGCTCCATGTCGAGCGCGGTGAAGGCTTGTACGAGGAGCACACGCATCGCTCGACCTTAGCGCGGCCATCGCGCGCGTGGCTGTGCGCGCGGTCACGGCGAGCGCGGGTTCGCCGGGCTCGGCGGGGGAGCGCACCGATTCAGCGTCGCGTGGGCACCGGCTCCGGGGGTCCTTCGGGGAACGTCAGCAGCTCCCACACCACGAAGATCCGCGGCGACGGACCGGGCTCGAGCGTGGCCCCCACGGACG
>CAXNIN010000340.1:0-4583 GCA_964202365.1 Myxococcota bacterium
GGGCCCCCTCCGCGGCTTGTCGCCGCGGTCCCTCGCAGCGCTCGGGCCGGGGCCTCCGCGAGCCCTACGGGCTCCCCGCAACGCCCCCCCGTCCGACGCCGTTCGGCGTGTTCCTCCGGCCGGCTCGCCGAGACGCGCGGCGGGGTAGAAGGCGGCACCGCCAGGAGCCTCCGCCCGTGTCGACCCTCGCTTCCGTCGATCCGCTCGTCCACGGCCATTTCACGGCCCGCGCCGCCCGCTACAACGTCTCGAGCCACTGGGTGGACGACCCCGCGCTCGGTGCGTTCACGGTCGAGGCGCTCGCCCCCGCCCCCACCGACGTGCTGCTCGACGTCGCGTGCGGCACGGGGATGGTGTCGAAGCACTTCGTCGGGAGAGTCGCGCGCATCGTGGGCGCGGACATCACGGAGGCCATGTTCGAACAGGCCCGCCCCTACGTGAACGAGCTGGTGGTGGCGGCCGGCGAGGCGCTCCCCTTCCCCGACGCGACGTTCGACCGCGTGGTGTGCCGCCAGGGCATCCAGTTCATGCGCGACGGCGACGCCGTGCGCGAGATGGTGCGCGTGCTCAAGCCCGGCGGAAAGGTGTGCCTCGTGCACCTCTGCGCGTACGGCGAGGAAGACAGGGCGGAGTACTTCGAGATCCTGCGGCTCCGGAACGAGGCGCGCAAGAACTTCTACCTCCGCGACGATCTGGCCGGCCTGCTCCGCGACGCAGGCGCCGCCGACGTGATCGTGCACGACTTCATCTCCGCGGAAGACGTGGACGTGTGGTCGAACACCGGCGCCATCACCGAAGACGCCCGCGAGGGGATCCGCGCGGTGTACCGAACCGCGTCCCCGGCGTTCGCGCAGCTCCACGCGGTTGCGGTGGGCGACCGCATCGTGGACCACATGCTGTTCGGCGTGGCGGTCGGCACCCGCCGCTGACCCGCCGTTGACCCGCCAGGGCGCCCGCGGGGGCGCTCGCGGGCGCGTGGTCGAGTCCGGTAGGGCTCGAGGTGGGAGGTGCCGTGCGCCTCTCCCTGCCCGCCGAGGCCGAGCCCTCCTGGGCGCTCGAGGCCGCCGTGCACGTAGACGCCGTCGGCGCAATCGGCCGGTGGCGGCCCGCCGCGGGCCTCGAGCTCGGCGTCTCCACGCGGACGGAGTCCGAGGTGCTCGAGACCGAGCGCCCCCCCGGGAAGTGCGCACCGTGTGGGCGGACATCCCCGGCACCGAGCGCCCGGACGAGATCGTGCTCGTAACGGCGCATCACGACGCATGGTTCGTGGGTGCGGACGACAACGCGTCGGGCGTGGCGGTCATCCTCGAGGTGGCGCGGGTGCTCGCCGGGTGGGACCGCGGCGAGCCCGCGCTCGCAATCGGGGCGACGCTCGCCGAGGTGGCGATCGGCTTTTGAGCGGGTGGCTCCGGGGGGCAGAGCCCCCTGCCCCACGTCGCTACTCGATCGCCGCGAACGCCGCCCGGTACACCGGCCACCGCACGGCGTTGCGCACGAGGTCCCGCGGAGCGCGGGCGCGAAGCGCACGGCGAAGGCCTTGATCGGCCCAGATCATCCGCTGCGCCACCTCGTAGAGCCGCGCGCTGTGGCGCATCTCGAACGTGAGCCGGCCGCCGGACTCGCCGGTGACGGAGTCCTTCACCCGATCGTAGAACTGCGTGCCTTTCATGGGGTGAGCCACGGAGAGGAGCGTGACGTCGGGGTCGAGGCGCCGCAGGAGGTTGCGCGTGGCGAGGATGTCGAGCTTCTCTTCGCCGGGGTACCCGAGCATCACGAACACGCCGATCTCCACGCCGGCGTCGCGGAGAAGGCCGGCGCCACGCTCGATCTCACCGACCGTCGTTTCCTTTCGCATCGCGTCGAGCACGTGCTGCGCGCCGCTCTCCGCGGAGAGGTACATCCGGTAGAGCCCCGCCCGCCGCAGCGCGCCCACCATGTCGGCGTCGAGCGTTTCGGGGCGTCCGATGAGGTAGAACGGCGTGACCGCGCCCCGCGCCACCACGCGCTCGGAGAAGCGGTGCACCCAGGCGCGGTTGATGGTGAACATGTCGTCGACGAACCACACCTGATCCGGCCCGAACTGCTCTTTCACCGCCAGGAGCTCGTCGATGACGGCGTCGGGATCGCGGCGGCGGAAGGTGTCGCCGTACACCTGCTTGCTGCACCACGTGCAGTGGTACGGGCAACCGCGGCTGGTTGTGAGCGACATCGCGGTTTCGCCGTGGCGCTTTCGCCAGGCCGCGAAGTAGGCGTCGAGGTCGCGCCGCTCGCGGTGCGGCCAGGGCAGCGTGTCGAGCTTGCGGACGAGCGCGCGCGGACGGGTGCGGACCACGGCGCCGTCGGGCGCGCGGAACACGATGCCGTCGATGTCGCCGAGGGTCGACCAGTCCCAGCGCCAGGCGTTGCCGCGCAGGTGCGCAAGGAGCGCGGCGAGGGTGAGCTCCCCTTCGCCGACAACGACGACCTCGACGCCCATCGCGAAGTAGTCGTCGAGGTACTGGATGGGGTCGGGCCCGCCGGCCACCACGCGCCGCCCCTCGGCCACCACGCGCGCGATCATGCCCTTCGCGACCGGCCGGGTGGTCGTGTGGCCGTAGAAGCCCACCACGCGCGGGTCGGCCCCGGCGAGCACCCCCGCGAAGTCCTCGGGGGCGTGGAAGGTGGCGTCCCACCAGTCGGCGTCCACCCCCTCTCGCCTCATGTACGACACGAGGTATTGCAGCCCAAGTGGCGGAAATGGGCGCATTATCTGCGCCTCGTGAGGGTCCCCCGCGAGGAAGTAGGCGTGGGTGAGGAGCAGATCCATTGGGAGACAGTGTACCGGGCGCGCGGGGAGGCCCGCGACGAATCAGGTGGGGCGGGCCAGGAAGCTGCGGAGCCAGGGGATGCCGGGGTCGGGCGCGACGGGCTTCGGAGAATGGTCGGTCTCGACGAAGACGACGAGCGCTTCGGGGTGCCGACGCCGGAAGAGGTTCACGTTGCTCGGCTCGTTGTCGAGGTAGAGCACGACGTTGCCCATGGCGGCTACGATCTCGATGGCTTCGGACTTGAAGGCGGTGTCGTCCTGGCGGGCGTCGGGCTTCACGAGGAGCGTGGCGCGCGGCACGTCGAACGGGAAGCTGAATCGGCGGAGGGACGCCTCGGTGCCCGCTTTCATGCTCTCGTCGCGACCGGTGAGGTACACGACGTGGAGCCCGGCGGCGTGCACGCGCTGCACAAGCGACGCGGCGCCCGGCATCGCGTGGTCGAACGCGACGTATTCGCTGGTGAAGAAGCACGCTTCCCACCACGCGCGCACCTCGGCGTGGTGGGCTTCGACCCAGGCGGAATCAAGGCCGGCGTTGTGGAGCGTGGTGCGGAGCGACCAGTCCGCGAAGTGGTCGACCGTGACGCGGTAGAGGGCGTCGTACCCGGCGCGGGAGGCCAGCTCGCGGAAGATCTGCACCTGGCGCGGGCGCGTGTCGAACACGCAGCCGTCGAGGTCGAACACGGCGACGTGGCCCGCGCCCGAAGACGCAGCGAGGTTGTCGATGCGGGCGAGGAGCGCGGCGCTGTCCTCCGACCATTCGAGCGGGGCGTAGCCGCGGGACTTGCAGAGGACGACGCTCACGCCTCTCCCCGTTCGAGCTCCGTGAGGATTTCCCGAACCGTATCCGCGGCTTCGCTGCCCATCGCGTCAAGCTGGCCGAGGCTCCCGCGGAGGTAGGACAGGCCCTCGTCGACCTCGCCGGCGGCCACGAGAACCTGCCCGATCATCCCGGCGGAGACGGCGGCTTCGTGCGCGAGGCCGAGCTGGTGCTGGAGGTCGTGCGCGTGGGCGAAGTGGCGCCTGGCGCCGGCGAGATCCCCCTCACCGGCGATGCGCGTGGCGAGCGCGAAGTGCGCGGCGGCCTCGGCTTCCTTGTCGCCGGTGCGGCCGGCGGCCTCCACGAGGGCGCGCGCGGCGCCGAGGGCGGTGTCGGGGCGGTCGTGCTCGTCCGCGAGGCTCTGGAGGAGCTGAAGCACGGTGATCTCGCCGATCCAGCTCTCGGCTTCGCGCAGGGTGCGGATGGCGTAGTCGAGGCGCCCGAAGGCGTCGTCGTGGAGGCCGAGGGAGAGCTCGACGCCGGCGAGCTCGCGGAGGACGTTGGCGCGCCCTTCGGCGTCCTTCATCAGCTCGCGGCCGACGAGCACCTCTTCGAGCACGCGGCGCGCGACGTGGAACTCGCCCTTGAGCGCGTGGATCGTGCCGATGTGCTGGAGGGCGTCGACTTCGGCCTGGCGGTTCTTGGCCTGACGGGCGAGGTCGAGCGCGCGCTTTCCGTGGGACAGGGCGCGGTCGAAGTCCTTGCGGGCCATCCAGACGCTCGCGAAGAGGATCTCGAGGGCGGAGCGGCCGCGCTCCGTGCCCGGATTGTCGAGCGCCCACAGCCCCTTCTGGACCAGCTCCTCCGCCGCGACGTCATCCCCGGACTGGAGCACGACCTGCGCGAGCTGGTGCACGGCGTGGGCGAGCGCCTCGCGGTCGCTGCTGCGCTCCGCCGCGGCCACCTGCTGCTCGCCCGCGTTGCGCGCCCCGGCGAGGTCGCCGATGCGCACGGAGA
>CAXNIN010000341.1:0-4520 GCA_964202365.1 Myxococcota bacterium
GCCCGCACCAGGTCCCTCGTCGCACTCGTCGTGACCGCGCTCTCGCTCGCCGGCGGCGCTTCGGCCGGCCCCGCCGACCTCGCGCCCGGCGCGCCCGAGCTCATCGCGGCCGAGCAGCGCCTCGACGCGCTCCTCGCCACGGCCACGGCCACGGGCCGCGCCACCGCCCGCCTGCAGGCCGCCTGGACCACGCTCCCCGCCCCCGCCACGGCCTGCGCGGACCCCGAACGGATCGCCCTCGGCTGGCGCATCGAGCGCTTCGGCGCGGCGTGGCGCGAATCCACGCAGGCGGCGCGCGCGCAGGCGGAGCGCGTGCGGCGAACGCGCGCGGCGGCCACCGTCGAGCCCCTGGTCGACGCCCGGTGGGGCGCACGCCTCGACGCGCTCCGCGATCGCACCGCGCGCGCGACCCGCGCGTTCACGGAGGCGAGCGCGTGGGAGGTCGCCTGGGTGCGGCCCGCCCTCGCGGCGTGCCCCGCCCCGCTCCCGTCGCCCGCGCCGGGCATCCCCATGCTCGAGGTGGCCGCGCGGGGCGACACCCCGGCCGCGGTGGCCGTGCTCGCGCTCGGCGACGGCTGGGTGTGCCCGGGGGCCGTGCGCGCGGACGACGCCGTCGTCCTCGTGCCCGGCGAGGCGTGCTGGTCCGCGAGCCCGACGTGCGGGTGCGCGCCCGAACGGGTGGACCCCGGCGCGGTGCTGGGGCCGCCGGCGGAGTAGGCGCTCTACAACGCGGGCCCGATGGCCCTCACGGGGACGTCGGGCCCCGGCGGCGCCTCGCGCACCACGTACCGCAACGTGTCCGCGACCCGGGTAACCGCCACGGAGCCGCCTTCGAGCGCGGGGTCGAGCTCCCACGCGCGCTGCCAGGCCTCCGCCGCGGCGTCGCCCCGGCCGAGCCGCTCGAGCGCCCGAGCCCGCGCGGCGTGGGCGTCCGCGCGCCAGGGCTGCCCGGCGATGACCCCGTCGAGGAGCGGCAGCGCTTCTTCGGCCTGCCCGCGCCACACCATGCCCTCGGCCGTCGCCAGCGCTGCCTCGTTCGGATCGACGAGGCCGGACACCGGCGCCCCGGGATCGACCTCCCGCGCCGCCCGCGCGGCGAGCCGCTCCGCGACCCCGGCGGGCGCGCGCTCGGCGGCGGTCTTCACGCGGCCGAGCGCGACGAGGAGCGCGATCTCGAGGGCGTCCGTGCGCGGCCCGGGGGCGCGGTCGCGGAGCGCGGGCACGAGCGCGAGGGCCTCGTCGAAGCGGCCGTCGGCGACGCGGAGGTCCAAGCGGCGGCGCACGGGCGCCTCGGCGTCGGGCGCGGTCTCCTGCCAGTGGGCGAGCAGCGGATCGAGCCCGGCGGTGCCTTCGTCGGCCTCCACCACGGCCACGTGGAGCTCGGCCACGCGCGGCTCCCAGCGGAACTCGGAGGGGAACGCGTCGAGGACCGCGCGGGCGTCCCGGGCGCGGCCGGCGGCGAGGAGCGCGCGGGCGGCGGGCTCGAGGAACCGGGGGTCGTCGGGACGCTCGGTGCGCACCTGCTCCCACATCAGCGCGGCCTGGTCGGCCTTTCCGGAGGCGAGGAGCACGGTCGCGAGGTCCGCGTCGAGCACCGGCGAGGTGGGGCGGACGAGCGCGGCGCGCGCAAGGGCGTCGGCGGCCTTGCGGCCGTCCGTACCGGCGCCCACTTCCCACCGGGCGAGCGTCCAGAGCGCGAGCGGCTGCTTGGGGTCGAGGTAGACGGCGCGGAGCACGGGGTTGGCGCGGCGGTCGGTGGGGTCCGACGGGGGCGGAAGCAGCCCGTAGTACGTGGCGGCGGCGCGCCCGGTGACGAGCTCGGCGTAGGCGTCCTTCGAGCCGGGCACCCGCCACGCCGCGGCGACCTCCGGCGGCACCGCCGCCCCGAGCGAGGCCGCGGCGCCGTCGAGGAGCGCGCCGAACGCCTCCCACGGGGCCTCACGCGTGCCGTTCGCCGTGGTGGTCTCGCAGCCGAGGCCCGCCGTGCAGAGCTCCAGGGAGAGCGCGAGGCCGGTGCCGCCTGCGTTCTCCCCGGTGGGGCGCGCCTCGAAGCGAGCGTCCACCTGCCGACGGCTCACCGGCAGCGCGAGGAGCACGCTCGGCGGCGCGCCGTGGCCGGGCGTGCGCACGAGCCCGCCCGGGAGGTCGGAGAGGCCGAGCTCGAGCGCCATCGTGGCGAGGCCGCGGAACTCGTCGTCCCATCGGAACGCGGTCGCCACGTCGAGGAGCGGGAGGCGCACCTCGGTGAGCGCGGGCGGCGGCGTCGGAGCGGGAGCGGCGACCGGCGCGGGAGTTACAGTGTCGTCCGCGCACCCGGCGATGAACAACAGCCCTCCCACCACGCCGTTTCGCCAGAAGCTCCGCGCCGTCGCGCGGTGGAGCGCGCGGCTCGGCGTCGTCGCCCTCTTGGCGGGCGGGGTGGGCGCGGGGTTCGGTTGGTCCTGGTTCAACCGGGAGATCCTCTCCACGCTCCCGCCGGAGCTCGGCCGGGACGCGGAATTCCGTATCCCGTGCAGCGTGCAGGTGTTCGCCGCCGACGGCGAGCGGGTGGACCAGTTCTACCTGGAACGCCGCGTGTGGGTGCCCATCGAGGAGCTGCCCGACCACGTGTGGCAAGCCTTCGTCGCCAGCGAAGACCGCCGCTTCTTCGAGCATCAAGGGGTCGATCCCCTCGGCATCGCCCGCGCGCTCCTGGTGAACCTCCGCGGCGGGGAGACGCGCCAGGGCGGCTCCACCATCACGCAACAGCTCGTCAAGAACCTCCTCGTCGGAAAAGAGCGCAGCTACCGCCGGAAGCTCCGCGAGGCCGTGCTCGCCTACCGCCTCGAGGCCGAGCTCGACAAGATGCAGCTCCTCGAGCTGTACATCAACTACATCGCGCTCGGGAGCGGCAACTACGGCGTGGAGGCCGCCGCCCAGGACTACTTCGGCATCTCCGCTCGCGACCTCGACGCCGGGCAGGCCGCCATGCTCGCCGGCCTCGTCCCCGCGCCCTCCCGCTACTCCCCTCGTCACGACGCCGAGCTCGCCGCGAGCCGCCGCGAGACCGTGCTCCGCCTCCTGGTGGACCAGGGCTACCTTTCGGCCGTGGTCGCGAGCAACTACCTCACCGATCCCGTGCTCGTGCCGCGCGTGAGCGCCGATCGGGGGGCCAACACCGCGTACCTCACCGAGACGCGGCGCGAGGTGCGCCGAATCTTCGGGGAGGACCTCCCTTTCCTCGAAGGTCTGCAGGTGCACACGCCGCTGGACGTCGCCGTTCAGCGCGAGGTCGAGGCGGCCGTGCGCGAGGGCCTCCAGGCGCTCGAAGCACGGCAGGGCGCCCGCGCCCCCACCCGAAACCTCGCCGCCGACGCCCGCGCCGACTTCCTTCAGCGCGGCGACGGCCTCTCGCTCGACACGCAGACGCGCGCGCTCCGCCCCCCGCGCCCCGAAGAGTGCTTCCCCACCGTGTCCACCGGCGGCGCCGACGTTGCGGCCGGCCCGTTCACCTTCCGGCTCGCCCCGGAAGACCTCGCCTCCAAGGTGCGCACCGCGCCCGGGAAGCCGCCCGTGGCCCTCTCCACCGTGCTTCAACCCGGCGACTTGCTGGAAGTGTGCGTGCCCGCCGAAGACGCCGGCGCGCCCACCGGCACCGTGCACCGGCGCGTCCGTCCGTGGGCCGAGTCCGCCGCGGTCGTCCTCGACAACCAAACCGGGCACGTGGTGGCGCTCGCGGGCGGCTACGACCCCGGCCTCGAAGGGTTCATCCGCGCCACGCAGGCGCGCCGCCAGCCCGGCAGCGCGTTCAAGCCGTTCGTGTACGCCGCCGCGCTCGCCGCCGGCGCCCGCCAGACCGACATCGTCATCGACGCGCCGTTCTCGCTCCCGGGCAGCAACGGCCTGCCTTGGTCGCCCAAGAATTACGACGGCAAGTACCGCGGCCCCATCCCGCTCCGCACCGCCATCGCGCTTTCGCTCAACACCGTCGCCGTGCGCCTCGGCTACGACGTCGGCATCGAAGCCGTGACCGACCTCGCGCGCAACCTCGGCGTTCGCACGCCCCTCCGCAAGGACCTCACGATCTCCCTCGGCAGTTCCGAGGTCACTCCGATGGATCTCGCCCTCGGCTACGCCTCGCTCGCGCGGATGGGGGTGCGCACCGAGCCGGTCTACCTCACGCGCGTGCTCGATCGCGCGGGCCGCCAGCTCGCCGCCGAGGGCCAGCGCGTCGCGGTTCCGGGCGCGGGCGAACGCCAGCTTCCGGGCGGGCCGGGGGTGCGCGCGCTCGACGCCGGCAGCGCGTACGTGATGGTCGACATGATGCGGAACGTGTTCGACGCCGGCACCGCGAAGAAAGCACGGGTCGAAGGTATGGACTTCGCCGGAAAAACCGGTACGACCTCCAACTTCGTCGACGCCTGGTTCGTCGGCTACTCCCCGCGCTACACCGTTGCCGTGTGGATAGGCACGGACGGAACCGCGTCCATCGGCGACAAGGAAACCGGCGGAAAAGCCGCGCTCCCCGTGTGGTCCCGCAT
>CAXNIN010000342.1:0-4488 GCA_964202365.1 Myxococcota bacterium
CGGCGCGGTGGAGCGGAGCACGCTCGCCGTGGACGCCGTCGAGGAGCTCCTCCGGGACGTGGTGTTCCTCGCGGCCGGCCGCCCCGACGGCGTGCTCCATCCGGAGCACGTGGGCCGGCTGCGCGTGTGGGCCGAGGCGCTGCATCCCGGCGGCGTCGGGAGGATGGTGAAGGCGGTGGCGGTCGCGCGCGACCGCTTGCGGCTCAACGTGAACGGCCGCGTGGTGCTCGAAGCGCTGCTGACGGCGCTGAACCTCGAGCTTTCGCAGGCGCGGCGCGGCTGATCCGGCGCGGCCGAGGGGCTACGGCCAGCCGAAGAAGCGGCGGGTGTTCTCGGCCGCCTGCTCGGCGAGGGCCTCCGTCGACACCCCGCGGAGCTCCGCGATCTTCGCCGCGACGTACGTGACGTACGCGGGCTCGTTACGACGGCCCCGGAAGGGGATCGGCGTCAGGAAGGGGCTGTCGGTCTCGACCAGGATGCGGTCGGCCGGCGCGCGCGCCGCCACCTCGCGCATCGTGTCTCCGTTCTTGAACGTGACGATGCCGGGGATGGAGATGTAGCCGCCGCGGGCGAGGATGGCGTCCATGTAGGGGACGTCGCCGGTGTAGCAGTGGTACAGCACGCCGTGCTCCCACGCGCGCGTCTCGTCGAGGATGGCGAGGGTCTCGCCCTGGCTCTCGCGGTCGTGGATGACGACGGGGAGGCCGCGGTCCCGCGCGGCGCCAAGCTGCGCGCGGAACACGGCGCGCTGCTCGTCGCGGGGGGAGCTGTCGTAGTGGTAGTCGAGCCCCATCTCGCCGAGGGCGAGCACCTCCGGGGCGTCCGCGAGCGCGAAGAGCTCGGACAGACGTTCGTCGGTCGCGAGCTTCGCGTCGTGCGGGTGGAGGCCGGCGGTGGCGCAAACCACGCCGGGGTGACGACGCGCCACGGCGAGCGCGCGCTGGGCGCTCTCGAAGCCGTAGCCCGACCCGATGGTGATCATGCGGTCGACGCCGGCGGCGCGCGCACGCGCCACGGCATTGTCCACCCCGTCGTCACCGCCGAAGACGGTGGGGTCGAGGTGGCAGTGCGAGTCGATCAACATTGGGAGGTTCCCCGAAGGGACCTTAGTCCTGGGAGGACTTCGCCGCCGCGTTCGCGTCCGCCTCGGGCGTGTGGATCGGGAACGTGGGCGTGGTGCCCTTGTTGTTGCGGTCGCGACGCGCCTGGGTGCCCGCGTTCTTGTTGCGGAGCATGCGGCGGTACTCGGTCTGGGCGGTCTTGGAAGCCATGGTCACACCGTAGGGAAGGCCGCGCACCTTATGTCGTGCCCGCCCGCGCGTCAATGGTCTTGCCCGCGCACGGTCGGAGGTGTATGACTTCGCGGTGCTCCGCGCCCTCCCGCTCCTGCTCCTCGTCGGGTGCGATCGCCTGGGCGTCGTCGACAGCCTGACGGACCCCGTCGTGGCTCAAGGGATCTTCGTCGGGGTGGACGTCCCCGCGATTTACGCGGAAGAGCTCGCGAACGCCGAAGGTTTCCCGTACACCGCGGTGTGCAACGTGTTCCTCGCGAGCGTGTCCGACCCCTCGGCCCTGGCCGAGGCGCCGGTTGCCGGCGCCACCCTCCGGCTGCGGTCATCGGCGAACGGCGCGCTCACCTTCCGGGAGGTCACCGACGAGCCCGGCAAATACACCCTCGACGCCACGGACGGCCTCGTCTACGAGCCCGGCGACGATGTCATCGTCACCTTTGAGCACGAAGGGAGCGAGGCCCGGCTCGCGGTGCTCGCGCCGGAAGCGCCGAGCATCGAGGTGCCCGGCGCGGTCGACCGCGACAGCGCCGTCGACGTCGACCTCTCCGACTACCGGTACGACAACGCCGTGGGCGCCACGTACGACCTCGATCGCAGCCGCCTGTGGTGGGACAACCTCCCCGCCAGCGTCGACGACGTGTACGCCTTCACGCACGCCGAGGGCCCGGTCGACGGCATCGAGCTTCCGCGCGAGGCCTTCCCACGGGTAGGCACCTACGTAGTGGGCGTCGCCGGGATGGAAGTGGCCGACCCCGTGGGCTTCGAGGGCGTGAACACCACGCTCTCGGCGTTCGTTGCGGGGCGACTCTCCGTACGCGTCACCGCGGTCACGGACTGAAGCGCGCGGGCGCACCCCTCCCGAGCGCGGGCGCGCCCCTCCGTGGGGAGGGAGGCGCCCGGCGGAGCCTCAGCGGATTTCGAGCGTGCCGGGGAGCATCGCCGCGACCCCGCCCGACTCGAGCACGCGCGCGAGGGCGAAGAGACGGCCGTAGGCCGCGCGCACCTCGGGGATGTGCATCTCCGCGGGCATCTGGGCCTGGGTGAGGTCTTCCATCACCTGGTCGACGAAGGTGCGGCGCTTCGGCAGGCGGAGGATCGACACGTCTTCCCCCTCGGGGATCTCGGCGAGGACGCGCGCGCGGGCGATGGCGACATCGAGGCCGCCGAGCTCGTCGACCAGCTTGCGCTCCTTCGCCTGCACGCCGGTCCACACGCGGCCCTGGGCCACCACGTGAACCTCTTCCTTGGTCATGCCGCGGCCCTCGGCCACGCGGGCGAGGAAGACGTCGTAGAACCCTTCGAGGAACTGGCGGAACTTCGCGCGCTCGGCGTCGTTGAAGTCGCTCGTGCTCGAGAAGATGCTCGAGAGCTGGCCGCGCTGGACGGTGTGGAGGGTGATCCCCACTTTCTCGTAGAGCCCGGCGAGGTTCATCTTCCCGCCGAACACGCCGATGCTGCCGGTGAGGGTGCCCGGCTCGGCGACGATCGCATCGGCCGCGGCGGCGATGTAGTAGCCGCCGCTCGCGGCGTAGTCGCCCATCGACACCACCACGGGCTTGCCGGCCTCGCGGGTGCGCTTGATGTCGTGCCACATCGCGTCCGAAGCGAGGCCGCTCCCGCCGGGAGAGTTGACGCGCAACACGACGGCGACGACGTCTTCGTCCTCGCGCACCTGTTCGAGCATCTCCGCGATCGTGCGGTCGCCCATGAGCGAGCCGCCGAACAGCGGGCTGCCGGATTCCCCGCTGATGATCTGGCCTTCGGCGTGCACCACCGCGATGGTCTTGCCGGCGCCGCCGAGCGGCGAGCTCACCTCGCGGTAGTCCCCGAGCTCCGTGCGCTCTTCGCCGGCGATGCCCTCGCGCACTTCGTCGCGGTACTTCAGCCCGTCGACGAGGCCGGCGGCGAGCGCCGCCTCGGGGGTGATGGGCGGGTCGTCGACGATGGCGCGGACCGTGGCCTCGTCCATCCCGCGGCCCGACGCGATGCCGGTGACGAGCTGGCTGTAGAGGCTGTCGAGGAGGTCGTTCGTCGCGAGCGCAGCGGCTTCGGAAGGCCCGCTCCGCTCGAAGGGCTCCACCGCGCTCTTGAAGTCGCCGACGTGCTCGAAGTTGGCCTTCACGCCAATCTTTTCGAGGGTGCCGGCGTAGTACTCGGTGGTCACCGAGAAGCCGTTGAGCATCAAGAGGCCGGCCGGCGCGAGGTACACGTTGTCGCACGCGCTCGCGAGGTAGTACCCCTTGTTGTCGAGCGCCTCCGCGTAGGCGTGACACGGCTTGCCGGACGCCCCGAAGGCCACGATCGCGTCGCGCACTTCCTGCGTGGCGGCCCAGCCGCCGCCGATGTCCCCGATCTCCAGGTAGAGGCCCTTGATGCGGTCATCCGCGGCGGCGCGGCGGATGTTCGCCGCGACCTCGGTGACGAGCGGGGGGAAGTCCTTCGGGTCGACCACGAAGCCGACGTCGCCGGGGGCGTCCGCGAGGGGGCCGTCGAGCGCGACCTCGAGGAAGCTGTCCTCCGTGACGCCGGCGCCGGGGAGGCCGTCGCGCGCGAAGAAGACGATGCCGGCGGTGGCCGCTGCGAGGGTGACGACGCCCATGAGGCTGATGCCGATCAGCAGGCGGGCTCCGCCGCCGGACCGCTTCGGGCGACGCTCGGGCGCGGGGGCGGCGGCCGGGGCCGCCGCTGCGGGGCTGTCGGCGTCGAAGGGGTCGCTCATCGGGGGGGCTCCGGGGCTCGCGGGGGGAACCGTGCACGCGGGGCCCGAGCGGGCGCTCCGCGAGAACGTGAAGGCCTATGGTTGTACACCGGGGTCGCGACCGTCACCTGATTCCGTGAAGGTCGGACGAAGCGTGACGCGCCCACGGGAGCGCCATCCGTGTTTCCGCGGCGTAGAAGCCGGATAGCGCGCGTCGCCGTCGGGACCGCGCCGGCCCGGCGGTCACGTCCAGCAGGCGCGCCGGTGGCCGTCGAGGAAGGGCAGGATGCGGGCGTGGACCTCGGCGGGGGCGCGGGCGCCCAGGAGCGGGTCGAGATGGCCCCAGCCGCCGGTGAGCGCCACGAGCGGGGCGCCGAGGGCGTCCGCGGCGGGGAGCGCGGCGGCGGGCGGGCAGGCGGGATCGTCGTCGCCGGCGAACAGGAGCGCCGGGAAGGGCCGCAGCGCCTCGGCGATGTCGAGGCGGCCGGAGGCGTCCGT
>CAXNIN010000343.1:0-4480 GCA_964202365.1 Myxococcota bacterium
CGCCGCCCCGTCCCTCCGCGCCCGCTTCCGCGGCCCCGGACCCCACGCCCCCGCCCCGCCCTCCCCCGCGTGAGCCCCCCTCGGCCCCGCTCGCGGTCCGCGTCGCCGGCCTCGTCGGGCCCTCCGTCCGCCTCCGCGGCGACTTCGAGCCGGCGCCCGGCGTCGCGGCCGACCTTCGCGTGCGTGCCGGCGCCCCCTGGCTCCAGGCGGCCGTCTCCTACGATGCGCCCACGGCGGTGGCCTCCGCCGCCACGGCCAGCACCGTGCGCTTCGGCGGCCTCGCGGGCGCGAACCTCGCGCTCTGGCCGGGCGGCGAGCTGGGGCTCGGCGCGGGCGCGTTTGCCCAGCGCTGGCTCATCGTCGATGTCGACGGCGCGCACGGCGCGTGGGGCGGCGAGCTGCGGGCGCAGGTCGCGCTGGAGCAGCGGGTGCTCGGGCGGTTCGGCCTCCAGCTCGGTGTCGCGCCGACCCTCGATCTCCAGAGTGTACGGATCATCGGTGCTTCCCTCGAGCCCTCTCCCGTGAGCGTCGAACTTTTCTTGAAAGTTCGTGCGGGCGAGTGATCGCGCGGGGCCAGTCCCTCCAAGTACGTGTGTCGGATGCTCTCGCCGACTTCACCCACGAGGTCCTCATGCACAGCTTGCTCCTGCTCCTCGCCGCCGGCTGCGGCGATGTCACCATCAACGTCGACGCCGAGAAGAATGACAGCGGGGCCGTCCCGGACAGCGGCGACAGCGCCAGCGACGACACCGGCCTCGTCGACGACACGGGCGAGACGGGCAGCGGGCTCGACGTGTGGGAGGGGGGCGGTGCGTGGTCGGCGGAGGATCCCACCGTCGTCTACTCGCTCGACGACGGCACCGTGTTCGAGGGGATCTGGATTCGCGACGTCACCTCCGATGCCAAGGAGGACATCGTCATCGTAACCTGTACCTACGCCGCCGATTACGCGAGTGGCGTTCGGTCCGTCCGGACCTACCCGGGTGACGGACGCGGCGGCTTCAGCGCGGAGATCACCACCGTCGGCAACCCAGCCGACGTTTGCGGCGGCGGGGTCGCCCTCGGTGACATCGACGGAGACGGCGCCCTCGACGTGGTCGGGCCGTTCGCGGGCGGCATCGCCGTGTTCTTCGGGAGCAGCGGCGGGTTTACGTCCGATGTGGGCATCGACCGTGGGTACTTCGGTGGCGGGCTCTCGGGCGTGGTTGACTTGGACGGAGACGGCGCCGACGAGCTGCTGGTTTGGAGCGCCGACAGCGCCGCCAACCAATACACCGAATTCCTCCGCTGGAACGGGAGCGGGGTGAGCCCGATCACGCCCCTGACCTCCTGGTACCCCTACGTCGGCGCGTACGGCATCTCCCTCTACCCCACCGTGCTGTTCGAGTACGACGCCGAGGGGGACGGGCGTCAGGAGGGCCTGATGGCCGGGATCGGGCGCACCCTCGGGCAGGACTGGGCCATGCTCGGATTGGGGTCGGGGGCCTCCCTCAGCGTGCAGGACAACTTTATTTATCCCCGCTACAGCACCGACGGCGTGATGTACGGCGCCGGCGTCGACCTCGACGGCGACGGCGAAGACGAGCTCGTGACCGGCGGCGACGACGGCCTGCAGGTGTACGACCCGTCCACCCGGCTCCGGGCCCAGATCTACCGGCAGAACACAGATTACACGCGCGGCTCCTTCCTGGTGGCCGGAAACCTCAACGGCGACGAGCATCCGGACGTGGTGGAGCTGGTGGCGGACTCCGCCGCCGGCGAAGTCGACGCGATCGTCTCGACCCATCTCGGGAACGGCGTGGATCTCGACGCCCCCGCGCAGGTTCGCCTCCCGATCTCGGTGGGCCAAGAGACGTGGCGGACCCTCGCGATGGGTGACCTCAGCGAGGACAACTGCGGAGATGTCGCGTTCACGGGTGGCTATCCGCTCTCCGTGTACGTCATGTTGGGCAGCTGCGGCCGCTGACGATGAAGGCCACGCGCCACCTTCACCTCGCCGCGCCGGATCGGGACACGCGCCTGATCCGGCTCGTGCCGTTGGTCGCCGGATGGTGTGCGCGCCTCGGGGGCGGGCACATCGACGCCGACGCCGCGGCCAGCGATGTGTTGGAGGTGCTCGTGCGCCGCTACGATGCGTACGATCCCTCCCGGTCGTTGGAGGGGTGGGCGTGGGGCATCACGGTGCGGGTGGTGCGCGACCACCGGCGCGCCGGCTGGTGGCGGCGTTGGATCCCGGGGGCGACGGTAGAGCCACGGGCGTCGGGGTCGGCGAGCGGACCGGCGGAGCAGGCCGAGCTCACCGCTTTGGTGCAGGCGATCCTGGGGTCGCTGTCGGAGCTGCACCGCGAGGTGCTCGTGCTCCACGACCTCGAAGAGCGGCCCGCGCTCGAGGTGGCCGAGATCCTCGGGATCCCCGAGGGCACGGTGCGGAGCCGGGCGCGACTCGCGCGCGTGACGTTCAAGGCCGAGGCGGAGCGCCGCGGGCTCTCGCTGACCAACATCCTGGAGGAACCAAGCGATGGCTGACTACCGCAAGCTGCTCCGCACGGCGCGCGAGGGCACCGAGGCGAGTGACACGTCGGTTGAGGCGCTCGCGGCCATCGTCCGCGGCCCCGGGCGGCGCCCGGCATGGCCCACGTGGGTCGGCGGCGGCGCGCTCCTCGCCGCGGCGGTGGCGCTTTTTGTGCTCTGGCCCGCCGCGCGCGTCGACCGCACGCTGAACCACGCGGGCGGGCTCGCGCTCGGCCCCCGCGTGCAGGTCATCGCCGACGGCGAGGGCCACGCCGACGGCAGCGTCGACAACCTCGCGCTGAGCTGGTTCTCCGGCACCCTCGGGGTGGAGGTCGAGCCGAACCGCGGCGTGCGCCTCTCCGTCCAGACCCCCGAGGGCAGCGTGCGCGTTGTAGGGACGGGCTTCGCCGTCACCCGGGATGCGCTCGGCACCGCCGTCTCCGTTCGCCACGGCAAGGTCGTCGTGGCGTGTACCCGCGGCGGCTCCCACACGCTCGAGGCCGGCGGCTCCGCCCTCTGCCTCCCGACGACCGCCCCCGGCGCCCTCGCCCGCGTGCTCGCGCTCCGCGAGTCAGCCTCGCCGTCCGCGCTCCGGGTTGAGCTCGACGCCGCCCTCGCCCTCCCCGACGCCACGGGGCCCGTCTCCGCCGAGCTCCGCGCCCTCCGCGCCGGTGCGCTCCTCTCCGCGGGGAACGAGGCGGCCGCGCTCGCCGAGGCCGAGGCCACGCTCGCGCTCCCCGACGTGACCCGCGCGGACGAGCTCCACCGCCTCGCCGCCCGCCTCCGCGTGCGCGCGGGGGACTGCGCCGGGGCCCTCCCGCACCTCCGCGCCCTGGAGGCCGCCGGCACGTTGGGCGAGGACACGCTCTCCCTGGAGGAGTGTTCTCGCTGAGGGGGGATCTCGTTCAGCGCCCGGACACCGGCGCCGGACCGCCCGATCACCGCCCATCCGCCACCCCACCGGCGCACACGCCGCTCAAGTTCGCCTAGTGTCCGACCGATGAATACGGGATGCGCGCTGTGCAGCAGCCATCCGGCACCAGAGACGACGACCCGCGCGAGCAAGGCTGCGGAGCGACCATCGTCGCGCCCGCGCCCGAGCCCGACGCGCTGCCGTCTCCCGCCCCGGCCGTGACGCAGGGCCGGAGGACGACCCCCGTCGAGGTGCTGGACGACGACGATGAGAACACGGCGCCCGTCGGCCCACCGCCGGCGAGGCTCCCCCCGGAGCGAACACACAGCTTCGCCGCGCCGAGCGTGCGTCCGAGGCAGCCTCCGGTGCTGCCGTGGTGGCGCGTGCTCCTCTCCTTCGTGTGGGGGGACAAGGCGGTCGCGCCCGCCGCTCCGTTCCGGGTGGGGGACTCGCCGTCGGCTCCTACCCGCCGCCCGGCCGCGGTCAAGCGCGCCACCGCGCGCGAGGCGCCGCCCGACGAATCCCCGATGGGCTCCTCGTTGGCCTTCGGGCCGGGGCCCTGGGAGGGCGCGGAGGCGGTCGTCGAGCCCGACCTCGGTCTGGCCCGCGCGCGGCTCGTGGAGCGCCTCTATCGGCTCCGCGAAGACGCGCCGAGCCGGAGCGACTGGCGGTTCGTGGATCGGCTCATGCGCACGTGCATGGCGCCGCGGCTCGACTTTCCCCTGTTCCCCGCCGGCGCCCTGCGGCTCGATCGCCTCCTGCGCTGCGGGGAGCCCGCCCACGCCAAGGTGGTCGAGGTGGTGCGGTCGGAGCCTGGAATGGTGCAGCGCGTGTGGCTGGAGGCGCGGGCCAGCACCTCGCGGGCCCCCCGCCCCATCAGCCTCGACGAGGCGATCGTCCGCGTCGGCCGGCGCCGGCTGTGGGAGATCGCGATGTCGGCGTGCATGAACGCCAAGGTGTTCCAGGTCCGGAGCCACCAGGGAGAAGCGAACCACCTCCGTCAGGTCTCGATGGTGGCGGCCGAGGTGAGCAGGACGTTCGCCACGGCCGGGGATC
>CAXNIN010000344.1:0-4458 GCA_964202365.1 Myxococcota bacterium
GGACGCCCGCGGCGGGGGTGCCCGCGAAGAGCTCCGGCGGGAGCACCCGGCGCACCACGAGCGCGCGGAGGTTCCACTCCGCGAGCACGTTGTTGACGAGCAGCACGGCGAGGAGCGTCGCGAGCACCACGTACACGAGGTTGTTGCCCGTGTTCACCGCGCCGAACAGGAGCCCGCCGAGCACGAGCACGAACCACACGCCGGCCACCGTGGGGCGCACCGCGTTCCACGGGTTCGGGGGCCGGAAGCGGCGGCGTCGCTCCGCGTCGGGCTCCGCGCGGCGGGGCGGCGCGTCGGCCATCAGACGGGGGGGCGAAGCCCGGCGAGGATGCCGCGGATCGCCGCGGCGCCGCCGTCCTCGCCGGTCTCGGCGCGGGGGAGCACGCGGTGCGCGAGCACGGGCACCGCGAGGGCGCGCACGTCTTCGGCGAGGAGGTGGTCGCGGCCGCGGAGGCGGGCGCGGGCCCGCGTGGCGCGCAGGAGCGCCTCGGCGCCGCGGGTGGACACGCCGCGCGCGAGAGAGGGGGCGCTCCGCGTCGCGCCGACGAGGTCGAGCACGTAGTCCTCCACCTCGGCGTGCACGCGCACCGCCGCGGCTTCGGCGCGGAGCCGGGCGAGCACGGCGGGCTCGATGGCGGCGTCGGTGTCGTCGAAGCGGGCTTCGCCCCGGAGGATCGCCCGCTCGGCGTCCCGCCCCGGGTAGCCCATCGACGTGCGCACGAGAAATCGGTCGAGCTGGCTGTCGGGCAGCGGCCAGGTGCCCTGGTGCTCGTGGGGGTTCTGGGTGGCGATGACCAGGAAGGGGTCGGGCAGCGCGTGGGTCTCGCCGTCCACGCTCACCTGGCCCTCGTTCATGGCCTCGAGGAGCGCCGACTGGGTGCGCGGCGTGGTGCGGTTCAGCTCGTCGGCCAGCACGACGTTGGCGAACAACGGACCGGGGCGGAAGCTGAACGTGCCGGTGCGGGGCTCCAGCACGGTCGCGCCGAGCACGTCGGAGGGCAGCAGGTCGGCGGTGAACTGCACGCGTTTGAAGCGGCCTCCGAGCGCGCGCGCAAGCGTGAGGCCGAGCGTCGTCTTCCCGACGCCGGGCACGTCTTCCAACAGGAGGTGGCCGCCCGCGAGCACGCACACGAGCGCGAGCTCCACGACCTCCGCCTTGCCCACCACGCGGCGCTCGATGCCGGCGCGGAGCGCGGCGAGCGCGTCCGTCGGGGGGGCGGTCATCCGGCCGCGGCGATCCCGCCCACGGTCACCATCTCGTACTGGCAGCCCGGCTCGAGCGTCTCGTCTTCGCTGGAGACGATCTCGAAGACCTCCGTGCCGGCCCACTCGTCGTCGCCGTCCACACAGCTCCCGCCCTCGGCAGGGTCCACGCTCGCGGTGCCGCTCAACTGCCACTTCACGGGGCCGTCCGACTCGGTTTCGGAGCCGATGACGACGGTGGAGTAGGTGAGGTCGCACCCGCTCACCGTGCCCGCCGCGAACACGTCTTCGCCGATGTAGATCGTGGCGGACGTGCCGTCCAGCGCGAGCGCGTACGTGAAGTCTTCCGCGTAGCCGGGAACCTCGGCGAGGTCCGGGTGGCACTCGTCGATGAGCGGGTCGTCGTCGTTGTTGCCGACCGACACGGACACGTCGAAGAAGATCGCGTTCTCGGGCACTTTGGACTGGTTGCACGCGAGGAGCGTGAGGGCGATGAGCACGACGGTCTCCGAGGACGCCCGCACAATAACACCCCGGCGGCGAAGCTCCACAGGGGGCCTCTCGGCTCCGTCGCGGGCCCCCACGCGCGTCCCTCTTCGTGAACAGGCCTTGCAGCGGCCGCTTCGCCCACTCCGGAACGAAAACACGCTCCCGTCGCGAGGGGCGCCTCCGCCCGTTGACACCCCTCCGGTCGGGACCTACATTGCGCCGCCGCCGGGCTCCCCGGCCCTCTCCATACCCCCGCTCTTGCCCTCGGAGGCCGCGTGGCCGAGTCCCCTTCCCTCTTCGTCGCCCGCCCCTCGGACGTCGCCGCCCTCCGCGCCCACTACGATGCCGTCCGCGACGGCAAGAGCCGCACGGTCGTCATCGAAGCGCCGCTCGGCGGCGGAAAACGCGCGGCCGTCGGCGAGCTCGTCCGCAGCCTCCCGAAGGACGAAGACGTCCTCGTCATCCGCGCCGCCCTCTCCGACGAGGAAGACGGCCTCCGCACGATGTTGCGCCTCTACGCCGCCCTCTACGGCGCGCTCTACCGCGACACCGTCCTTCGCGGGAAGGTCGAGCTCATCCTCAACGCCCAGCTCCCGCAGCACCCGAAGCGCGTGCAGCAGTGGTACCAGGCGTTCATCGAGGGCCTCAAGAAGAGCGTCCCCGCCGAGGGCGAGCAGAGCTTCCAGGTGACGCTCCCCCGCGACAACCCGGTGATCGGCTTCGCCGAGATCCTCTCGGGTATCTCCCGCAAGATGACCACCGTGCTCGAAGTGCAGAACGCCTTCAACAGCCACTCGGTGTCCACCTTCGCGGCGCTCGAAGGCCTCCACGCCGCCCGCGGCGAGAACGGCAAGCTCCTCCTCATCCTCGGCATCGAGCCGGTGACGGACGCCGCCAAGGCGTGGATGCCCGCCCCGCTCCTCGACTTTCTCGATCGCCGCAAGGACGAGCTCCACACCGTCTCGATCGCCCCCTGGGGCGGCGAAGAAGTGGCCGCCTACGTCGCGAGCAAGAGCCTCACGGCGGCCGCCCCCGGCCGCATCGCCGAGCTCGTCGCCGGCCGCCCGGCGTTCGTGGCCGAGCTGGTCGACGTGCTCCAGGAGCGCGACCTCCTCGGGGACGCCCTCGAGGGCGTCACGCTCCAGTCCCTCGCCCCCCTCGCGGCCGACGCCGGCGAGCTCTCCGAGCCCGCGCCCCCCGTCGAGGGCAAGCGTCGCGAAGTCGGCGCCGCCGACGCCGATCGTGTGCAGTACCTCTGCGCGCTGCTCGGCCTCTCCTTCCCCTCCGGCCTCGTCGCCGACATGGACGCCCTCGATCGCGACAGCGTGGACGACCTCCTCGACGCCTGCGGCGACCTCGTCCAGGAGCTCCAGTTCTCCAAGGGCCTGGGCACCTGGGTGTACCAGTTCAAGAAGGCGATCTGGCGCCAGGCCATCCTGGATGCCCACACGTCCGAGCAGGACCACAACATCGCGCGCAACGTGGCGGCCTTCCTCGAGAAGTACCTCGTGCCCCGCGGCTACGAGTTCGTCGTCAAGACGTTCCGCATGTTCGCCGAACACGGCGCCCTCCAGCGCGCCGTGGTCCTCCGCAGCGTGGCGCTCGGCAACGACCGCCCCGACGTGTGGGCGATGACTCAGGACGCCGTCGCCTACTTCGACAGCGTCGCCTGGCCCGACCCGATGCGCCGCACGGTCTACATGAACCTCGTGGACCGCATGGTCCAGAGCGGCGAAGTCGACCCCACCGAGCGCCTCGTCGCGGAAGCCACCACGTGGGCGTCCTCCAAGAACGACCGCACGATGGAAGCCTGGCTCCTCTTCGCGGGCAGCCGCCTCGACTTCCGCCGGTCCGACCTGTACCGCTCCCGCGACCGCGCGAAGGACGCCGTCAAGCTCTACACCGCCCTCGAAGACAAGATGAAGCTGGCCGAGCTCCAGAACCATCTCGCGATGATCGAGTACACCGACGGCAACGTGAACGCCTCGCTCGACCACATCCGGCAGGCGCTCGAGGTGGCCAACGTCCCCCCCGTGCAGGCCAACGCCGAGTTCATCCGCGGCCTCATCGCCAAGAAGGCGAAGAAGCTCACGGAGGCCTCCGAGCACTTCCGCAAGTCGAACGAGCTCGCCGGCGCCGTCGGCCTCGCGCCGCTCGCGCTGGAAGCCGGCTTCCACTACGGCGAATCGCTCCTCATGAGCCAGCAGACCTCGAAGGCGGCCGACGTGCTCACCCGCGTCGCCCAGATCGCCCAGGCGCTCCAGAACAAGGTGCGCGAGCGGGCCTCCGTGGCGCTCCTCGCCCAGGCGCAGGGCATCCTGCACAACTACGAGTCGGCGCTCCAGTTCGCGAACCGTACGCTCCAGCTCTCGCAGGAGCTCAAGTTCGACCGGTTCATCCCGCTCGACATCTACAACGTCGCCTACTTCAACCTGCAGCTCGGCCGCCACACCGAGGCGCTCTCGCTCTTCTCGAAGTCGCGCGAGCGCGCCAACGCAGAAGACGTCGCGTTCCTCCGCGAGCTCTCGTTCCACACCGGCGTCGCGAACCTGCGCATCGGCGAGAAGACGAGCGCCGCCTCGGCCTTCCGTGACGCGCTGAACTACGCCCAGAAGACGAAGGACTTCCGCAAGGTCATGCAGGCGAGCGAGAACCTCGCCGGCATCGAGCTCGAGCGCGGGGACAAGGCGTCGGCCGCGCGGCTGTTGAACGAGGCCATCAAGGCCGCCGAAGCCGCCAACCTTCGCGAAGAGCGCAAGGGCCTCC
>CAXNIN010000345.1:0-4404 GCA_964202365.1 Myxococcota bacterium
CCCGAGGCCGGGGCGGAGCGCGGCGAGGGTCGCGTCGACGGCGTCGTCCGCGGTGAGGACGAGGTGCACGCGGTCCGCGCCGCGCGCGGCCTCGGCGGCGTCGGCCGCGGCGACGGCGCCCTTCGCGACGAGGGCCGCCAGCTTGGCAGGGGTGCGGTTCCACACCACAACGCGCTCGCCCTTGGCGAGGAGGTTCTCCACGAAGCCGGAGCCCAGGAGGCCCGCGCCGTACACCGCGATCGTCGCCATGGTCGTTCTCTCGTCGAGCGGCCTGCTAACGCGGCTCGAACGGCCCGCGCACCGTGACGGCCCCGTCCCGCACCATCCACCGCCCGCCCGCGAGGACGTCGCGAACGTGGAGATCGTCGAGCACCACGAGGTCGGCGTCGCACCCGACCGCGAGGCGCCCCTTGCGCGGGAAGCGGAAGAGCGTCGCCACGGTAGACGTGCACGCCGACACGGCGACCGGGAGCGGAACGCCCCGGGAGACGGCCTCGCGCACGGCCACGAGGAGCGCCGCGGAGGCGCCGACGTCCATGTGCAGGAGGCGGCCGTCGGCGTCGAACGCGGGAAGGCAGCCGCCGCCGTCGCTCGAGAGCGTGACGCGCGCGGGATCGAGCCCGGCGGCGAGCCACTCCGCGAGGGCGCCGCCGCCGCTCGGGGCGTCGCCGTCGGCGTCGAACGCGGAGATGTCGAAGGTGAGCCCCGTGGAGGCGAGCGCCTTGCACTCCTCCCACAGCCGCCGATTGCGGTTGACGTGCGTGGGGTGGAACGTGCGCGGGGGAAGTTCGGATTCGGCGAGCGCGCGCCGCACGAGATCGAGGCCGCGGGGGCCGTCGCCGAGGTGGAGGTGGAGGAGCCCGGCCTTTCCGGTGAGCATGCCCGCGACGTGGGCATCCGCCGCGACGCGGAGGAGCTCGGCGAGGGTGGGCTGCGAGGAGCGGTGGTCGGAGACGGCGAGCTCGCCGACCGCGACGAGGCGATCGACGTGCACGAGATCGCCGCGCACCGAGCCGGTGAGCGTGACGGGCGGAACCTCGTAGCCGCCCGTGTAGGCGTAGGCGGTGAGGCCGAGCGCTTCGAGCGCGCGGGCGGCGGCGAGCAGCTCCGCAATCGAACGGGTGCGGCAGTCCGTGCCGAGGAGGCCGACCACGGTGGTGACGCCCGCCGTCGTGAACGCCGTGAGCCCCACCGGGGGCACCTTCGTGTGCGGGCCGCCCTCCCCTCCCCCGCCGGTGAGGTGGGTGTGCGCGTCGACGAGCCCCGGGATCACGATGCGCCCGTGGAGATCGACGACTTCGACGTCCCACGGCGGCGTCGCGATGGACGGCGCAATCGCGACGATGCGGCCGCCCGCGAGGAGCACGTCGCCGCGCCCGATCGGGGCGGGGGTGAGGAGCGTCGCGTTCTGGAGGAGGACCATTCGCCGCGCCTATCACCGGGCACATGCTCAGGGCGCTCTGGTTGAACAGCACCTCGGCATGCGTTACACGCCGCCGGCCTTCACCCTAGGAAAAACAACATGCGCCTCTCCCGTGCCTTCCTCGCCCTCCCGCTCTTCACGCTCCTCGCAACCGTGCCCGCCACCGCGGACGCCGCGCCCAAGGCCGCCAAGGCCGCCAAGGAGACCCCGCTCCCCACGATCGAGGCGACCGGCATCGCCGAGTTCGACGACGTCTTCATGAAGGCCAAGGCGATTCACGACACGCTCGACGCGCAGGACAAGAACCTCACCGAGGCCCGCAACGCTCTCGTGACCGCCCTCGGCGTCGCGACCGACGCGCCCCTCGCGACCGCCTTCGCCGACCTGAAGACCAAGGCGAACGGCAAGCTCAAGCTCGCGATGAAGGGCAAGACCCCGCGCCTCGAGGCCTCCGACGCGATCCCCGAGAACGTGCAGGCGGGCATCGACGCCGTGAACAAGCTCCTCGACGCGAGCGAGAGCGCCATCGACGCGGGCGTCGGCCTCGTGCCCCAGTCGAAGGAGCTCGTGGCGGCCTGCAGCGCGTTCCCCGCGAAGCTCACCTCGATGGGCCTCGAGCCGATGAAGCTCATGGACGCGAGCAAGAAGGTCACGAACAACGTGAAGGCCACCGGCGCGACCCCCGAGCGCGTCGACAAGCTCGTCAAGACCTCCGAGGGCATCTTCACCGACGTGACGGGCGCCTTCGGCGGCTAATCGCCCCGGCGCGCGCGCGACGCCCGGCGGCCCCCCGCCGGGCGTTTCGCGTTTTCGTACTAAACTCCGCGCGTGCATGATCGCCTCTCCCCCGGCGCCACCCTCGGCCCGTACACCCTCGGCCCGGCGCTCGGACGCGGCTCCACCGCGACCGTCTTCTCCGCGCGCCGCGCCGACCGCGAGGTGGCCATCAAGGTGCGCGCCCGCGGCGAGACCGAGCTCGACCGTCGTTTCCTGCGCGAGTTCGAGGCGCTCCGGGGGCTCGCGGTGCCCGGCGTGGTGCGGGTGCACGACGCCGGCTTGGACGACACCTGGCTCTGGTACGCGATGGACGTGGTGCACGGGCTGCCGCTCCGGTCGTGGATCGAGGCCGGGCAGGGCACCGCGGCGCGCGTGGAGCGGCTCCTACACGTGGCCGCGCCGCTCTGCGACGCCCTCGCCGGCGTGCACCGCACCGGGCTGGTTCACCGCGACCTGAAGCCGTCGAACGTGCTCGTGGACACGCACGGGCTCCCGCACGTGCTCGACTTCGGGGTGGCGCGCGCCTGGGTGGACGGCGACCCGCTGACCGGCGAAGGCGGCCTCGTCGGCACCCTCCCCTTCATGGCGCCCGAGCAGGTGGCGGGCCAGCCGCTCACCCCCACGTGCGACCTGTTCGCCGTGGGGCTGATGCTCTACGAGGGCGTCGTCGGGAAGCGCCCGCGCCCGGCGCGCCCGCACGACTGGCTCCGCATCCAGTGCCTGGAGCGGCCGCTCCCGCTCGCCAGCCGCGACCCCGCCGTGCCGCTCGCGGTGTCGGCCGTGCTCGACCGCCTCCTCTCGCTCGACCCCCGCGATCGGCCCGACGCCACCGAGGCCGCCGCGTTGTTCCGCGCCTGCGCCGAGGGGCGCGGCCCCGCCGAGTGGCCCGAGCCGCACGCCTTCGTGGGCGAGCCGCCGGTGCTTCCGTACGCCGACGCCTGGCTCAAGGGCGAAGGCCCGCGCGTGCTCGTGCTCGCCGGGCCCACCGGCAGCGGCCGACGCCGCACCGCCGAGCAGATCCGCCGCCGCGCGCTGCTCGCCGGCGCCCGCACCGTGCGCGGGCGCTGCCGCGTCGAGCGGCCGGGCGGCGCCATCGAGGAGATCCTCGAGGCGCTCCTCGAAGCGCCCGCCGACACCGAGTGGCGCCGCGAGGTGGGCGGCGGCGACACCGGCCCGCTGCTCGAGATGTGGCCGCACCTGCCGCTGGAGCCCCTCGCGGGCCCGGGCAGCCCTGCCTCCGCGCAGGACGTGGTGCGCGCGGCCTCCGCGGCGCTCGCGCGCTCCGCGGGCGGCGGCCTGCTCCTCGTGGTGGAGGGCCTCGACGAGATCGACCGCTTCACGGCACGGCTGCTCGAGCGCCTCGCGCGGGTGGCCCCGCCGAAGCTGGCGATCCTCTGCGTGGTGGACGACCGCCACGCGAGCCGGCGCTGTCACCGCATGATCAACGAGCTCGTGCGCCTCTCGCTCGCGACGCTCCACCGCCTCGCGGACCTCGATGCCGTCACCGCGACGCGCATCGCCGCGTCGATGGTGCCGCCCGGCACCGAGGTGAAGGCGGCGCCGGGGTCGCCGCTCGTGGCGCGGGAAGCCGGGCTCGCCGCGCTCGCGCGCCTCCGGGGCGTGCCCCCTCCCCGCCTCCCCGCGGCCGCCTTCGCCGCGGCGCTCGAGCCCCGCGCGCTCCACACCGCCGGGTGGCTCGCGCTCGGCGTCGACCCCGACGTGCTCCATCACCAGGGCCTCCTCGAGCGCACCGCCCCCGCGCGGTACCGCATCGCGAGCGAGGCCGCGCGCGCCGGCGCCCTCGCCCGCCTCGTGCGCCGCGCGCCCGAAGCCCAGCGCCTCGCCGACGCCTGGAGTCGGGACACGGGCCCCGAGCGGCACGCCGCGCGGGCGCGCGCGCTCCTGCTCGCCGACGACACCGCCGCCGCCTTCGCCCCCGCGGTGCGCGCCGCGCTCGAGGCCGAGCGCACCGGCCACTTCCGCGAAGCGCGCGACTGGCTAACCCTCGTGGACGCCCTCCCCCGCGACCGCGCGAGCGCCGACTACGCCGAGCTCCGCTTCGCGCTGGCCGCCTGCCGCGCGGGCGTGGCCGACGCGATCGGGTCGGAGCGCCCCCGCGACGACCTCGTGGCGAGCGCCGTCGCCCGCGCCGAGACCGACGAACAGCGCGGCATCGCGACGCTCCTCGCCGTCGATCTCGCGCG
>CAXNIN010000346.1:0-4390 GCA_964202365.1 Myxococcota bacterium
GGCCTCCCGGCGCCGACTCCCCGTCGGCCTTCGACCCCGCGCCGGCCTCGCCGTCCTCGGACGCCTGCCCGTCCTCGCCCGGCTGGGCGTCGCCCGACTGCTCGGAGGCGCTGCCCTGACCGGGATCTTCGGAGTCTCCCTGCCCGCTCCCCTGGTCCTGGGCATCCTCGGGGGGCGGCGGCTTGGTCCGCGCGGCGATCTCCTTCTCCACGGCGTCCGCGTTGGACTGGGCTGCGGCGAGCGCGGGATCGGCGGCGACGGCGCCGCGAAAGCTCCGCGCGGCGTCCGCGAGCCGGCCACCGCGGTAGGCGGCGTTCCCCGCATTGTACAGGTGGACGGCCTTGTTCTCGGAGTCCTGCTCGGCGAGCGTCTTGAACAGCTGCTCCGCCTCGCGGAAACGCCCCGCGCGGTAGAGCGCCTCCCCGAGCCCCTGGGAAACCGCGACATCGGTGGGGTCGTCCACGCGCGCCTGGCCGAGAAGCTCGGCGGCGCGCACCCACTGTTGCGCGCGAAGCGCGGCCATGCCGTCCTCCCGGGCCCCGGCCTCGGCGCGCGGCGAGAACGTCAACGCAAACACGAGACCCGCGGCTGCGACGGCGCGCCCGGCCCCCGACCGACTTCGCCGACCGATGCCGAGCGCGGCCGAGCCGACCATGGCGGCAAGCGCGAGCGCGAGCGGCCACTGAAAACGCTCGTGCCACAACTTCTCACGCCGAACGCCCCGCTCCGCGGCGTCGAGCTTCCCACGAATCTCGTCCACATACAGCGCGCGAACGTCGTCGTCGGAGGGCACAGCCCGCACGTACGCACCTCCCGTAGCGGACGCAAGGCGCTCGAGCGCGGCTTCGTCGAGTCGGCTGAGCACCACGCTTCCGGTCGCATCCTTCTTGAACCCGCCCTCGGGAAGCGGGATCGGTGCGCCGCCGGGGTCGCCGATGCCGAGCGCGTACACCCGTACCTCCGCGTCACGCGCCGCGGCGAGCGCGGCATCCAGGGCTGCCGACTCGTCGTGCCCCTCTCCGTCGCTCACGACGAGGACTGCCTTCCCGGAGCCGCTACCGTTCGCGAGCAGCCCGACCGCGGCCTCCAGGGCGCCGGCGAGCGCCGTCCCCTGCGCGCGGATCGTGTCCGAGGAGCTGTCCTCGACCGCCCAAAGGAAGGTGTCGTAATCCACCGTGAGCGGGATGCGGACGTAGGGGCCGGCCGCGAAGATGACGAGCGCCACCGCGTCCCCACGGAGGAGCCCGGCGAGGTCGAGGATCTCGCGGCGGGCACGCTCCAACCGCGACGGCGAGACATCTGCGGCGTCCATGCTCCGGGACACGTCGAGCACCACCGCGATCGACACCCCCTCTACCGACTGTTGCTGCCACTCGAAGCCGAGCCGCGGGCCCGCGGCAGCCAACACGAGCCCCGACGCAGCCAGCACCGCACAGACGGCCTGCAGGGTGCGCGCTCGCGTGACGCCGCTGTTCACGAGCAACGGCAGCGTCTCGAGGGCCGCGAACACGGTCAAAACCCGGCGCCGCGCGCGCTCGGCCAGCACGACGGCGACGAGCACGATTGGCACGGCGAGGAGCAGTGCGAGGAGATCGGGGCGCGCCCAGGTCACGGCAACCTCCGCAGAACGGTGAGACCCAGCGCGAGTTGCAGGAACCAGGCGATGATCGCGGGCAGGAGCGCCACGAGATAGCGCTCGTCGCGCTGAACGAATTCCTTGGTACGCGCCGTGGACTTCTCCAGGAGGTCGATCTCCGCGTACACCTGCGCGAGCGCCTCCGTGTCAGCGGCCCGATAGTACTTTCCGCCGGTGGTCGTCGCGATTGCGCCGAGCGAACGCTCGTCTACGTCGGCCCCGCCCGACATCATGCCGAGAAACCCTCCGCGGGTCGCCGCCCCCACGCCGATCGTGTAGACGCGGATGCCCAGGGCAGCGGCGGCCTCCGCCGCCTGGATCGGCGCGATGGCGCCTGCGTTCGAGCGGCCGTCGGTCACCAGGATCATGACACGGGAGGGCGCCTCGAGTTCCTTCATCCGCTTCGCGCCCACAGCGATGGCGGTCCCGACCGCCGTGGCACCCTGGCCCGCCATGCCGATCTCGAGCTGCCCGATGAACGCGGCGAGCGCCTCGTGGTCGAGCGTGAGGGGAACCTGGACGAACGCCTCCTCGCCGAACACCTCCAGGCCGATCCGATCGTCCGGGCGCCCCTCGACGAAGTTGGCCATCACCACCTGCGAGGCCTCCAGACGCGTGAGGTCGCGACTCCCCGCCTGCATGTCACGCTCGCGCATCGACCCGCTCGTGTCGATGGCGAGGAGGATGTCGATGCCCTGCGACTCGCGCACGGTCTCCCGCCTCACCTCCTGGGGCCGCGCCAGCGCCACGACGACCCCCGCGATCGCGACGCACTCCAACAGCGGCACCAGCACACTCGCGACGCTGCGCCAGCTCCGCGGCGTCTTCACTGTGTCCAACGCCGAAAACCGCGCAGCGTGCGGCCGGAACCACGCAACCCACGGCAAGAGCGCGAGCGGGAGCGCCGCAAACCACGCCGGGTGCATCCACTCAAGCACGGGTGCTCCGGGGCGAGCTTCCGTTCAGGAGCGCCTCGAAATCCTCATCGAGCGCCGAAAAAAAGCCGTCGTGTCTAGACCGCTCGCTGAACCGCACGATGTCCATCGCGTTGAGCAACCGTCGCGCGCGCTCGAGCTGCACCGCGGGCAGGTCACCCGCGAGCGCGTCGAGGATCTCCCGGGAAGTGCGCGACGTCGCCGGCCACTGGTGCACCGCCTCCAGATACCGCCTGTAGACGGCCGACAGCTCGGCCGCGAGAACGTCCGGCCCGAGGTCCCCGCGCGCCCGAAGCGCCGCCCACGCCCGGCGCGCGATCCGATCCGCCGGTTCAGGCGGCGGCGGTGGCGGTGCAGGGGTGAGCCGTCGCCACGCCAGCGAAGCCGCGCCCGCCACGAAACCGATAGCGGCAAGGGCGGCAACTACCCGCGGCCACCGGGACGGGGTCGGCGCCGGGAGGGACGCGAGGTCTTCCATCGGCCCGCCCGTCGGCCCGTCGACGCCGATGTCGACGAACAGCGTCGTCGGCTCGGCCGCCGCGTTCGGCACCTCGATCACGTACGAGCCTGGCTCCCCACGAAGCTCGAACACGGCTCCCTTTGCCCCCTCCTCGGACACGGTCGCGACGGTGAGGCCCGCAACCGTGGGGAGCACCGTTCCGGCCGGCGCGTGCACCCGAACGGCCTGCCCCTCGTCAACGCGGCGCGCTTCGACCCACACGGCCGGAGCCTCGGCGAGACCCGGCGGCTCGGACTCCGCGCACGCGAGGAGAAGCGCGAGAAGCGCGCTCATCGGGCACCGCGAAAGTGCTGCTGCAAGCGGATGAACGCGTCGTCTTCGGTCGAGAAGGCGCTGGCGCGCACCCCGTAGCGCCGCAGCTCCGCCAACCGGGCGTCCACCGAGCGAAGCGCCCGCAGCTTCGCCCCGTCGACAACCCGCACCCGGCCGCTCTCCGCGTCGCGCAGCGTGATCAGTCCGACGTTCGGCAGGGCCGCCTCACGCGGGTCGTGAAACAACATCCCGTGTGTCCGGTGCCGGCGCACCAAGGCGCCGAGCTCGGTGCCGAACGGCTTCGGCCCCAGAAAGTCGGAGAGAACGACCACGACGGCGCGACGCTTGAGCACCTTCGAGGCGTAGGCGAGCGCAGCCGCGAGGTCGGTGCCGTGCTCGTCTCCGTGCTGCTCGAATGCGGCCCCGATCACCTGCCACGCGTGCCCCCGGCTTCGGCGGGGCGGGAGAAAGTGGTGCACCCGGTCGCTGAACGTGAGCAGACCCACGCGGTCTCCGGTGCGGAGCGCGGCGTACGCGAGGCCGCCCGCCACCCGCGCCATCTGCAGGCGCTTGTCGGTTCGGCCGTCCCTTCCGCCGGACCCGAACCGCACGGAGCCGCTCACGTCGAGCAGCACGAGCAGCGTCAGCTCGCGCTCTTCGCGGAACTCCTTGATCCACGCCTCCCCGGTCCGCGCGGTGACGTTCCAATCGATGCGACGCACGTCGTCACCGGGGACGTACGCGCGGACCTCCTCGAACTCCATTCCGCTGCCCTTGAAGGCCGAGCGGTAGTCGCCGGCGAGCAGGCTGTCGACACGACGCCCTGCCTGCACGGAGAGGCGACGGATCTGCCGGAGCTCTTCGGGGGACAACACGGCGCGGCCTACGGCGTCTTCACCGTGGCCAGCAGCTCGCGGATCACCTGGTCCGCCGTCACCTGCTCGGCCTCGGCTTCGTACGTCAGCAGCACCCGATGCCGCAGCACGTCCAGCGCGACTTCCTTCACGTCGTCCGGCGTCGCGAACTCGCGGCCGTCGAGAACCGCGG